>CALUKG010000085.1 GCA_944321155.1 uncultured Bacteroidales bacterium
GATGGAAATCCATCTTTCTAATGGCGGTCATTAGAAATAAAGGAAAGAACCCTTTCTAATGACCGATTTGGGTTTAATCATAAAATCTGCAAGTTTCTTAGCATAAAGATAAGAAAACTTGCAGATTTATCAAAGAGTTTTATTGGTTAAATTAATGAATACCAGCAAATAAACATATTTTTAAGGGACGACTAATTACTTCTAGGAAATTATCTCTTGATAGCATCTTGAAACGACATTGTGATTTTATTCCTTAACAAAAAACTTAATAAATAACTCACTAGCTAATTTGTGAAGCAAGAATCTTAACACCTGTAAAAAAATTACCCCTAAAGCATTTACTTAAGGGGTAAACAGCATCCATATAACAATCTGTCTTGTGAACCCGGCGGGATTCTAACCCACGACCTTCAGAACCGGAATCTGACGTTCTATACAGCTGAACTACGGGTCCTCTATTTTGGTGTGCAAAGATAATAAAAAAAACGGATTATCCTTCAAGATAACCCGTTTTTAAATGATAATTTCATCCTTAATCCCTACGGCTCGAGGCTAAGAGAATATAATATACTAAAGTAGCCAAAGAACCTAAAGCAGCTACCACATATGTATAGGCTGCAGATTTAAGTGCATCTTTTGCTTGTTCTTGCATTTCACCACTTGTAATACCTGCACTATCCAACCATATCAAAGCGCGCTTGCTTGCATTTATCTCAACTGGAAGAGTAATAAAGCTAAACAATGTCGTCATGGCAAACAAAGCAATACCTGCCCAAAGCAATTGTGGGAAACTATTGAAAAATAAGATACCAGCCAACAAGACCCACTGTACCCATTGTGATGCAAAACTTACAGCGGGCACTAAAGCCGAACGCATTTTCAATGGTGCATAAGCATAAGCATGTTGCACTGCGTGACCACATTCGTGAGCTGCCACTGCTGCTGCCGCTACGCTACATGAGTTATATACCGATTCACTTAAATTGACAGTCTTGGTCATTGGATTATAATGGTCTGTCAAATGCCCGGAAGTCGAAGTGACCACTACATCTGTAATACCACTGTCACGGAGCATCTTTTCTGCCACATCCTTACCTGTCATACCATTACGTAAAGGTATACGGGAATATTTTTTAAACTTTGATTCCAAACGCGCAGACACTAACCAACTGGCCAATGCTACTAAAATAAAAATAATATAAATCATAGCAATATAATTAGTTCGTTCTTACAATAACCTGCAAAATACTTGCCAAAAAACAAAGTCTGCCATTTCTGACAGACTTTGCATTTTCTTATATCCGAAATCTTCTATCTCAAGATTGTCTGCTTACGGTCTGGTCCTACAGATACAATGGCGATTGGCACTTCCAACTGTTTCTCCAGAAATGCAATATAATCATTGAATTCTGCTGGGAATTCTTCTACACTTGTCATATGCGTCATGTCGGTCTTCCAACCTTTCAGCTCCGTATAAACAGGTTCAATATCTTCTGAAATATCAAATGGAAATTCTTCAACTATCTTTCCACCCATTTTATAGGCAGTACATGCCTTGATTGTTTCAAACTGATCAAGCACATCGCTTTTCATCATAATCAACTTGGTCACACCATTAATCATAACCGCATATTTCAATGCAACCAGGTCAATCCATCCACAACGGCGTTCACGTCCTGTAACAGCTCCATATTCATGTCCCAAATCGCGAATTGTCTTGCCCGTTTCATCGAACAATTCTGTTGGGAAAGGACCGCTACCAACACGCGTACAATAAGCCTTGAAAATTCCATAGACTTCACCAATCATTCGTGGAGCAACACCCAAACCAGTGCAAGCACCTGCAGAAACCGTATTGGAAGAAGTTACAAAAGGATAGGAACCAAAATCTACATCCAGCATTGTACCTTGAGCACCTTCTGCCAATACTTTGCAACCTTTTTTCAATGAGCTATTGATGAAATGCTCACTATCAATCAAATTAAAGCGTTTCAGATATTCTACCCCTTCCAACCATTCCTTTTCTATTTTCTCCAAATCATAAGGGAATGAATAATGTGACAGAATCTCCTTATGGCGTGCCACAGCCTGTGCATATTTCGATTCAAAATCATGCAAGATATCACCAACTCTCAAACCATTACGGCTCACTTTATCTGTATAGGTTGGTCCAATGCCTTTTCCTGTAGTACCAATTTTTCCACTGCCCTTGGCACTTTCGTAAGCTGCATCCAACAAGCGGTGTGTCGGTAAAATCAAATGAGCTTTCTTTGAAATATACAAACGTGAAACCAAATCTACACCAGTAGCTTCCAATGCTTCAGCTTCAGACTTAAACAATGCAGGATCCAAGACTACCCCATTGCCAATTACATTAATCTTGTTGCCCTGAAATACTCCCGATGGAATCGAGCGCAACACTACTTTTTTACCATCAAACTCTAAGGTATGCCCTGCATTAGGTCCACCTTGAAAACGACACACGAGGCCATAATTAGGCGTTAACACATCCACAACCTTTCCTTTTCCCTCGTCGCCCCATTGAAGGCCTAAAAGTACATCAACTTTTTCCATTTCTATTAAATTATTCTTGTTTAGATTTATCTTGTTTGGTTATTTTACAACGGATACATTTTCCATACAAATGCAACGACGTTTCCTGCAAACGGAAATTCCTTATCTTCTTCGATTGCAATAAAGAAATAATTTCATCGTCATACCAATTGCTGATGGAACCGCACTTGAGGCAAATAACATGATGATGCGGACGCAATGTTAATCGCTCATAATATGCATTTGCATCCTGTTCAAAAACATTTCGCATAACCAAATTCGCCTTACACAAATGCTCCAATGTATTATATACAGTTGCTTTACTCACCCTATACTTTTGCTGCAACATGCCATATATATCATCGACACAAAAATGCCCATCATGCATATAGAGACACTCCAAAATAGCAAAACGTTCCGTTGTTTTGCGACATTTGTTTACTTCAAGATATTCTGCAAATCTCTCTCTAGCCTCTTCTATAGATAATACATCTTTCATCGTTGGCAAAAAACAGCACAAAAATACGACTTTTTTAGTATACCAACCAATAGCTTACCCTTAAAAACCACATTAAAAACTACATGTAAAACACCCAAGATTCACCCTATTCATTGAAAAAGATCTATGATTCAGATAATCGTTTGTCTTACTGATCAATATGAATATCCCTGAATCCCAAGAAATAGAGAATTCCATCCAAACCTATTGTTGACAACGATTGACGTGCATTGGCTTTCACTTTCGGCTTGGCATGGAATGCTATTCCCAAACCAGCCAAATTAAGCATAGGCAAATCATTGGCACCATCACCAACAGCAATAACCTGTTCCAAGGTAATATTTTCCACTTGTGCAATCAAGCGCAGCAATTCTGCTTTACGTTTTCCATCAACAATATCGCCCACATAACGTCCTGTCAATTTTCCATCCACAATTTCCAATTCATTTGAATAAACATAATCCACTCCAAAACGTTTCTTCAAATAATTACCAAAATAGGTAAATCCACCCGACAATATGGCTATTTTCATACCACATTGCTTCAAAGTTGACATCAAGCGATCGGCGCCATCCATAATCGGCAGATTCTCCGCGATCTCACGCATAACCGATTCGTCCAATCCTTTCAACAAGCTAACTCTACGTGCAAAACTTTCCGAGAAATCGATTTCTCCCCTCATTGCAGATTCTGTAATTGCACGCACTTCAGCCCCTACACCTGCACGATCTGCCAATTCATCTATTACCTCCGTTTTGATTAAGGTAGAGTCCATGTCAAAACAAATAAGCCGACGGTTACGGCGGAAAATATCATCACGCTGAAAAGAAATATCGACGCCCAATTCAGAAGAATAGCGCAAGAATTGTTCTGACAATTTCTGCTTGTCTGCCAAATCTCCACGTACGGACAATTCTATACAAGAACGCAAATGTTCTTCTTCCTGATGAAGGGCCGGACGACCTGTCAGACGCTTGATGGAGTCGATATTCAAATGCTGTTCAGCTATGGCTTTTGTAACATACGACAATTGCTTGGCCGAAATGGTCTTTCCCAACATGGTTACTATATAGCGTCCTTTTCCTTGACGGTTCACCCAATTGGTATAACGCTCTTCGCTTATTGGAGTAAAACGTACCGTAAGGCCCAATTCGGATGCCTTAAATAATATATATTTGAAAATTGGGGCAGAATCTTCTCCTTTAGGAACTTGAAACAAAATGCCCAATGCCAATGTATGATGAATGTCTGTTTGACCTATATCCAATATATTGGCATTACAACTACCCAAAATCTCTGTAAGAGCAGCCATTACACCTGGCTTGTCCTGCCCTACAACATTTAACAAAACTATTTCTTCCATTTATATTTGTGTGATTGGTTATGCAAAGATATAACAAGCAATGCACAGCAACAATAGATATACAAAAAGATGTGCCAGCCCTCTTACAGCCGGCACATCTCCTTTCTTTTAATCGCTCATTTATTCATTATAGAATGCTCCTTGATATTGTTGGTCTGTGATAGGCGCCACCAGACTATTCAAGTATACTTCCACATAAGTATACCCTTTTTCATTTTTATCGGTTGCCGTCTTTCCCGGATAATTTTCTTCCAGCCAACCGTCAGGAATACCATCTTGATTTGAATCTGCCGGTGCTTCTGTCGATTTATATTCCGGATAGCCGCCTACATCTTCCGGACTGTCAATAATGCCAGGCTTACCTGTTACAGACCCTTTAAAGCGTGATACACCCGTCATCAGTTCTTGTGCCAAACGCTGGTCAACAGCATCACGTTGATAGGATGCACCCCCATAGACAGCGACTGCCATCAGTGCTGCCTCTGCTGTATGCTGCATAATTGGAGTATAGGCAAACGGTTTATCCATTTTTGCCTTTTTCTTTTTAACACCCTCCTTAAATGATACATGCGCCCAATCATTACCCTTTGGTTCATCAGCACCAAACACATAATTATCAGCAATATAATAAGAACCGAAATTTGGCTCAATGCTATCAGTCTTGTCTATATCTATCTGCGTGATGCGCTCACGTTTTGATGAAGGTGTTGCCATTCCTGCCTTAAAATAGTTGGCCACTATATTATAATGTCCGGCACTCTCTCCACCATAGGAGCTATTGTTGCCCCAATTAAACACGACATTATTTCTGAAGTCAACCCTTTCTTCATCTAAAGTGGATCTGTATTTTAGACCAGACCTCTTCCAACCGTTAAATCGGGGATTACGGCTCAAATGGTTAGCTATCAAATTATGATGGAATGAGGCATTCTCACCTCCCCAAATACCACCATATCCATGTGCACCTTTTGAGTGACCCGTATTACAAAGACTTTCTGCAATAAAACACCATTGCATAGTAAAATTCTTGTTATCGTAGAAAGAGGCACATTCATCAACACTCCAACTCATGGAACAATGGTCAATTATAATGTTTTTCAGACCACGTCCGTTGATAGCATCACTCTCCTCCTCCAAATCAGAATGTCCCGGACGAAAACGCATGAAACGAACAATGATATTGTCAGCACCCAAAGTCACTTCCTGATCTGCAATACAAATACCATCTCCAGGAGCTGATTGACCAGCAATGGTAAGATCGCCACTTTTGATTGACAACTTACGTTTCAAATGAATTGTACCCGACACTTTAAACATAACGATACGTGGATATTTCTGGCTGACAGCCCAACGGAAAGTACCCACATCCTTTGTTTCTCCATCTTCCAAAGAAGTTACATAAAGCACTTTTCCACCTCTACCGCCTGTGGTATACATACCGCCACCATAAGCACCTGGAAAAGCTGGGGTTTGAGCAGAAATACCCAACACTCCCATAACAATTACAGCAAATGCAATAATTCTTTTCATATTCACTATTTTATTTATACAGATTTTCTACCAAACTATTCAAATACACCTCCAAGTTAGTATAAGGAGGCTCCAAAGTTTTTTCCTTAGCATCAGCATATGATAATTTATTGAGTCCCATCTTGTCTTCCCATTCATCTGGAATACCATCCATATCTGAATCGGCCAATGGTTCCACTGATGCATATTCAGGCCATCCTCCTACCTCATCCTGAGAATCAATCAATGTTCCTGTGCCATTTTTCACATCTTCAACCACCATATTATCAATCTGGTCTCTTACCAATGATGCACCCGCATATTTCAAAACTGTCTCATAAGCCTCCTCTGCTGATTCTTTCTGTATCTCAAATGTCATTCCAAAAGGAGTTGAAGCCTTCAACAGCTCGTACATGGTTTCCGAAACCCCTTGTACACCTCCATCCCAATTATCCGCAGTTACCTTATCGCTACCATACACATAATTGCCTGAAATATAAAAATGTCCCGGCGATATCGCTGTCGGATCAGCAGCATTGCAGTTACTACACTCAACAGTAGGATTCAAAATGCGATCTTTATGTTTTGAATCTGGTCCGTATTTATAATAGTTGTTGACCATATTAATGGTACGGCGCTCACCAGCATTGGCAACAGATTCTCCGCCATAAGCACTATTTCCACCCCAATTATATATCACATTGTTGACAAAATCGACCGGACCACGTGCAGTTGAAACATAATCATGATCAAATCGGGGATTACGGCTGTCATGATGCGCCAACAAATTATGATGGAACGTTGCGTTTTTTCCACCCCATATTCCACCATATCCATGGCTTCCCTTGATATGTATGGAGTTTGTCAGACTTTGTGCTATTAAACAATACTGCATAGTAAAATTTTCATTGCCATAACAAGACGCACATTCATCTGTACCCCAACTCATGGAGCAATGGTCAATCATAATATTCTTGCGCTTCAAACAAGTCAAGGCATCACCTTCCACCTTATTTATATCTCCCATTCTGAAACGGATAAAACGAATAATCACATTATCCGCTTCAACAATCACAGGATAACCAGCAATGCATATACCATCACCGGGAGCAGTCTGTCCGGCAACTGTCAGATTTCCCGCTTTTATACGGAGTTCTGCTTTTAACTGAATTACCCCGCTCACCTTGAAAATAATGGTTCTCGCTACATTCTGATTCAAGGCATAGCGTAATGTGCCTGGCACTTTACCATACAAATCATCTTCAAGACTTGTTACATAATAAACAGAACCATTTCTACCTCCCGTAGCATATGCACCTGCACCCTCTGCATGAGGAAACGCCAATACATTCTGGGCGGGCAGATTGTCATCCGGTGAATTCTTTCCCTTATCCGAACAAGAAAACAGCAATAAAGCAGGAAAGAAAAAAACAAATAAATATTTCATCGCGTATATTATATGAATCAGCAAAACCGCTCTACAAAATTGTAAAGCGGTTTTCTACAATAACATATTACAATCTACTGATAATCATAATCATTCCAAAGCGTTCCATTACTAGAACCAACATTTACCAAGAAAATAGGCCAGAAATGGCGTTTATCTATAAGCTCCTCATCTATATAGAGCTTATATTCATTGGGGTCCAACTCAGCTCCCTCATCTCCACGGAAGATACATTTGGCAACCCAACCATTTTCCTTGCTAAATGTAACAGGAGCTCCTACTTCATTTTTCTTCAATCCCCAAATGCTGTCCATAACATATCCATTCAAGCCAGAGCCTTCATATACAAAACTATTATCTTGGCGATATTTGAAATAAATGGTGTCACCTGTTTGTGCAAATTCACCGGTATGTGCATTCAAATCTGCCAATCGTTTTGTAGTTTCCACCAATTTTTCTTTCAGTTTGCCCCAACGTTGCAAGTCATATTTACGAATATATTCACCACAGAACTCGAATTTACGTTCTTCCATCAGATTTTCCATTGTAAGAGGTTTTGAATCCAAACCAGCACGTTCACGGATACGGTCAAATTGAGCTTGTGGATCCAATCCTGTGTTGTTGGTTGGAACATCACCAGTAATACCTCCCAGTGAAGCTTCGCAGAACATTAAGATAACATCAGCATAGCGCATAACCGGATAGTTAATACCGTCATCATTGCTTGCTCTTTCTCTTGTCATCCATTCGATTCTATATTTACCCAAGTAGAAAGTAGAAATCGGTTGGTTTTTCTGATACAAACGTTTGTCTGCAGCAGGAGTTCCCGGCATCAATGCCTCACGTAAAACATCATCTGATGCCATAGAAGATGCATTATCATTGTACCACACATATGGCAATATAGTAACATCACGACGCACATCACCTTCTTCATAATCATAAAGAAGTGTTGGCACAATAGCCTGAGATGAGTTAGTAGAACCACTTTTGTTATTCTTCAAAGCTTCAAAAGCTTTATCACCTTTTGCTGTATTATAATTCATGAATTGTCCACGTGATTCAGCGAATGGTATTTCCCATATAAATTCTGATTGTGAATAATCCTCCACATCAGCACATATATTGCGGAAAACCTGTTCGAAAGAATCAAGTAATTTACTGTCTTCCGCACCATTCTTCATAATCTCAGCACATGATTCCAATGCCTCCTGATACAACTCTGTACGTAAAGCCGCATCCTGCGTATTCAATTGTACTTTATAAGGAGCACCTCCTCCAACTTGAATATAATCAGGACGTAAGGCATAACCAGCATATGTCAAGTCAACACGTGCCAACAAGGTCAATGCTGCGGCTTTGCTGGGACGGCCGGTATAGTTACGCATAAG
>CALUKG010000086.1 GCA_944321155.1 uncultured Bacteroidales bacterium
TAAATCTATAAATCAAATGAAAGAACAAACTAAATTCTCACGAATATAGCTTGATTCGTATTTTCTGTTGTACACCGATACTATACAATACTTGTACGCTGCGTACAAGTTTTCATTGCCGGCATCCTCTGTTTGAACGCCACGGCGATATTCTTCCGTGCAAAATCGTTAAGCCCCCTAAATGTGGCACGTTTCTTCAGTTCTTCCAATTACATTATGAACGACAGTTTTGCCAAACACTCATCGGCAAATGAGTTTGAAACGGCATCAACGCCCTCTAAGTCAAGCACTTTTCGTTGCCCTGAATTACGGGTAGCAACATAATATTGTGGACTTTCTCACCCAACACACGTGAACCGAAGTTTTCCTTGATTGTCACAAACTTAGAATGAATAGAGTTATTCAATTTAGACAATGAGTTGTATTCATGCAAAGACATTACTATGTATTTATATAAATTTTCCCTTAATAGGAAAGAAAATCATCCAACGGCAAGAGTTTTTCACGGAAATTAGCTACTTTTGTAATCGGAATGGGGCAACTCATTCCAAGACATACGAGAAAAAGAAGAAGCGTTATGCTTATCTTGTGGTTGGGAACCTAGGAAATTCACAATTGTACACAAGGATGGCATAGTGGTTCTCACGCTATAGCGTGGGCTGCTGTCACCATATTCGTGTACAAGGTTTTCCTAGGACCTCCAATCAGAGCATGGCATTGCAGTTCCACGCTTCAACGTATAAATAAACGGCTAACAAGGAACTGGGAAAGCCATTTGAAGTAATTATGCGACATAGAAAAATCGTAGGAACCTTGTTAGTGTCTCTAAGTTTAACCTCATGTTCATTGTTTAAGACATCGTGTACATGTGGTACGGTCAAGGGTATATCAGATACAGATTCTTTATCTGTAATTTATACAGATTCCATAGACTCCATTCTTTTTTGTGCAAACAAAGTACGCATTTATGACATGGCCGACTTTGTGCTATATAATGATACCATTGAAAATGGCGATAGTATATTTAATTATAAGATAAAGAAAAACATCGGTTTCTTGAAAAAAGAAGAGATAGCCATTCTGTCTTTCATTATTTCCGATAAGTCTTGGTATATAAAGAATTATACACCAATACGACAGCCATTTCATCCTAATTTCACATTAGAATTTACTCATAAAAAGAATACTGCATTTATGTTTGTATCATTCGGAACAGAAGAAATAGCAATATCTGATTCTGAAGGTAATTTCAAATTCTACAAAATGCGAGATAAGCATATAATGGCAAGATGGGCTTACATAGCATTTCCTGAAGAAGAATATTATAAAGAACTTATAAAACAATAGTAGAGCAATGGGAAAGATAATTTTAATAACCGTCTTGTTTCTGGTTACTCCTTTAACCACAGTTATTGGACAAACATTTCATGCAATTATTTTCGCCAATACCAAAAGTCCAGGCAATCCCAATAGACCTGGTGATACTGGTATAGGGCCTTCTGTTACAATAGACTTTGAACGTATGGGGATTGAAATGACAACTATAGCTAAATCCATTGGCTATAAACTAAAAAAGCATTATTATTATGATACTCCAGAAAGTTTTAGCCGGAACAGTCTCGAATATGTATTATCAAATTTATCTTGTGGTCATGATGATATTGTATTCTTTTATTATTCGGGTCATGGTGGACGTGCTATGAATGAAAAAACGGTATTTCCGGAAATGGTATTAAAAGTTCCTTATGGACCAGCAGATATTACACAATTATATCCTTTATATAGTGTTTATTCGGAAATACGAAAGAAATCACCGCGCCTTACAATTGTTATGGGAGATTTATGTAATTCCACAATAAAAGGCTTCTATCGTAACGAAAATAACCGTTCAAAAGGCGCGAGTGTATTATCAAAAAGTACTTGCGATGTTTACAAAAATTTATTTCTGAATGTAAAGGGCGGTCTTATCGCTGCTTCTAGTGAACCTTCCGTTACTTCTACTTGTCTTCAAAATAAACAAGGCGAAGATTTGGGAGGTAACTTTACATTTTGGTTTCTCGAATTATTACAATATTGTGTAACAGAGAATCAGGATGTAAGTTGGGTTGGACTATTGGATGCTGTCACAGAGATGACAAAACGACAGATGGTTGAAGACGACAAAGGGAATAGTGTTCCTCAAACGCCTATATATAGGCATGAACTTACTGCTGCTTCTGCTCCCTCACAAACTAATCAAGAAATTAGTTCACCTCCACAGGCTCCATCATCGTCTAATGATGCTGCAACAAATATGCGAGATGAAATAGCATATTCATTGTCTATGGTTTGTAATCAAAGTGTGCCGAAACTAGATAGAATACATAATATTCCTAAAGCTAGAGCGCATTTTTCAAAAGCGCAATCATATGTGCAGGTTGTTGGTTTTGATAATAGAACAATTGTTAATACTTGCAATATAGAAAGTTATCTTAACTATTTAAGTATAGCTACAAATATGGTTCAAGTAATTGTTCTTGAAACAAAAGATGATGATTCAGGGAAAGTTTCATATATTAAAGTTCACGAAATACATTATCAATAAAAAGAAGAAAATAATGAAGAAGGTATTTATGATTTTGCTGTTAATCAGCACATCGTTGGGCTGTTTCTCCCAAAAAACAAATGATTTATCTCAGGAAGAACTTGAAGCATTTAAGGTTCAATGCCAAGAACGAATTGATGCATTTCAAATGGGACTTGAAATTATCGCAGATAAGCGGCAGGACGCTGAAATTAAAGACCATTATATAAAGACAATCCCAGAGATGTTTATGGGGAATGGTGAACCTTGGACAGATAATAATGGTGGTAAGCATGACGCTGTAAAAATGCAGGTGTCTTCTCTTTCAAATGGGAAAATCACGACTAGTAATATTCCATTGAAGCAATACTTGAATAGGTTAAGAAATTTACCATATACCAATGTTGAAATCAAAAAGGCTAAAACATGTTTAATAAGTAATTTATATAAAGTAAGTGACAACCTATACATGGGAACTTGTACTTTTTTTCAATATTTTACAGGACAATCGGGAGAAGTGCTCGTCTATCGTGATTATACCCAAAAAGATGTTGATGTATATATTCAACGCATTGAAGATGGAAGTCTTGGTACATATTGGGATATGAAATTTGGAGATATAAATGTATCTGAAACTAAAAGAATGCCAGAATGAAAAAGTTACTATTACTGTTTTTTGTTACTTTAGTAAGTGTAACAACAGAAGCTCAGATTTTTACTCAAGTTATTGATGAACAAGAACTTCAGTTCAAGGTGAAACTCATTGATGAGTTTTTTAGACGCTTTAATTACGAAACGGATTACAAGGGTGAACCTATTGTAGAACAGCCTGATAGCATACCTATAGATACTGTTGTGAAACGCAAGAATCTTATGACGCTTCTCAATCTTGATACTTTCATGGATGCGCATAAAGAAATGGATTCAATTTCAACAGAGTTTTTAGATTATGTAATAAGAAATGACAAGAAAATACACTATGCTGATACAACTTGGTACGCAGAAGCCGTGTCATCGGCAATTATGGATGGTAAGTCTTATCCTATAAAAATTTTTTTGCATACAGAACAAATAAAAGATGTAATATATAAATGGGTAATTACAGATGTTGAAAGTAGTCTTTTTTCGAATTTAGTTGATTCTGTTGATTTGAAAATATCTATTATGCCAGGTGCGCATGGAAGTTCATTTATAACATTACCGGAAACAATAAATTTGAATGCTAAATCTGTACGTTCTTTATTTAGTAAAAATTATAAACCGTGTGTCCTTACCGTTTTTGATTACTTAATATCAAAAGGCAAACTGAAAATGCAAAATATTACTAAGGTAATATACCATTTCCAACTGGATGCCTACGAATTCACAGTTGAAAGGTTTGAAAAAGAGAAATCTTACAACAAAGGATGGCTTATTAGTAAAATTGTAAAACAAAACAAATAGCAAGTATGAAACGATTGATTATTTTGTTGTTGAGTTGCATTCCAATAATCTCAACTGCTCAAACTTTATCTGAAACGCAAAAACAGGCTGCTTTGCAAAGCGCAACGAAGTTTTGTGATTTGTTAGAACGCTTTTGTAATGGAGAACGAACGCTCAATTCTCAAATCAATGCCTTATGCTCTGGAGCAGATTGCTCTGCCTATGATGATATAAAGACGAATAAGGAGATAACTCTTAGAAACTATCTTTATGCAATTCAGGCAGAATATCCAAATAAGTTAGCTACGTCAATTAGTACTCCTAGTTTGGCTAAATGTAAAACTTATATTGAGCCTGTTATGTCACTAAATTATGAATGGGGAAATATAGGGAATAGTGACTTGTCCACATCAGAAACAGCTGTTTTATCACTGGCTAGTGTAAGCAATGTTTATATTGTATTTGATGTCATACAGACATATCCTTCTTTGAGTAAATCAATAAACAAGAAGATTGTATATGATTTGAAAAACAAGAAAATAACTGCTTTTATCACAAATAATGGTGCATTTATCAGTTTTTTGAATGGCGTGCTTGCTTTTTCAAACAAACAATATAATGTAGCGATAACATATTTTGATTCAGCGGCACAAAATAATAGGTCGTCATTAAAGAAACAATCTTATGGCTTAGCCATGCTTTGTGCATTTTTTATGTTAGATTATGAAAAGGCTGTTTATTATGCTGAGCAAATGGGAGACCCATTGTATATAAATGCTTTCAAACTTAATTTATATACTCAAAATGAGCAATTTGATAAAACTTATCAATGTGCGTTACAGTTGGAATCTTTGTTAAGAAAAAGAACAGATTTGAGTAATATGATGAAATCAAACTTGTATCTCATGTTGGCCAATGTTTATGTAAATCCTTTGTTCCAGCATCAGGATTTACATAAAGGGTTGTCTTATATGGAAGCGGCGTATGCTTTAGGCGATGCAAAAGTAGGATATAATATTTTTGTATATTATACACTTTTAGGGGATGATTTTGTTACTCCTGAAACTGCCTTAGAATATTTACAAAAGTCCGCAGAAGCCGGTTTTCCACCTGCATTTTATCAATGGGGTCGAATGGTTGAATATGGTTTGGAGGATAAAGAAGAAGCCCTTGTGTGGTATGAAAAATCTGCAAAATCAGGCAACCATATAGCAATGGCAAGTGCAGGAAAACTTCTTATTGAGAAAGGTGAAATAAAAGAAGGTGTCGAATGGTTAAAGAAATCATTGGAAGGTAAGGCTTTGGAGGCTGAACTAGAAGATAATGAATTAACAACTGGTGGTCTTGCCCCATGGCCAAAAACACGTGCGGATGTGGAATCTTTGTTGAATAAACATGGAGGAACAACTATTCATCAAAATCAATCTTCGGTGAATAATCAACCAACATATAGTAACCATTCAACTCAAACACCTTCTACGACAATGTCGGGAAGTACGACATCCACTCATTCAAATACTTATCAATATCGTTACCGACATAAATTTAATGAAGCGAAGGACAATTATTATGTTGGTTTATCGGTCGGTTATGTACAAAAACAATGGGTTTATGATTTCGATGGCTCTAAAGAGAAAGTGAATGTTTTTGGAGATGGGAAATATACGAATGGCATACAAGTTGGAATTCGTATAGACCCACAATTTGGATATGGTTTTGGAATCAATACTGGATTATATTATGAATACTATTTTGACAAGAGTGAAGATATGTATGAAGACGGTATTGATTATTATTATAGGTCTGAAGAACATAGTTTGTATCTACCTATTCATTTGAAATATTCACTAAATTTCAGTAAATGGTTTCAGTTAGCATTATATGGAGGAATAGGTTTAGATTGTGGTGTCAGCGGAAATATATATTTGCGTTCAGATGGTGAAACGCTTGATACTCAAAATCTTTACGATGATGAACTTGATATGAAACGTTTTAATGCATCACTTGAATATGGTGCATCAATAAGGGTTAGTAGATTCCAATTAAATTTCACAATGTCAAAAGGCCTTGTAAATATGTCAGGAAGTGACGAGTATAAAGTAAAGCAAAATAAAATGATGAATTTTGCTCTATCTGTTTATTTCTAAATATGTATAGTTTAATTAGCTAGAAATATAAAAACAGTAATCTTTTACATAAGGTCAAAATTTCGGCAATACAAAAAACTATTGTAATACTAACCAACTACGATGAGGGCGTTCAATCAGTACGCCCTCATCATATCAATGCCACAATGGTATGTAATTACTCATTTACTGTTCTCATTCTTCCATTGTACATAATCCTTAACCCGCCATTGGGGTATTTCCGCTGTTAGATATTTGTACACATCATATACTAGGGGATGATAATAATTGGGGCTTACTTTGAGCGGAACATCATACCCTTTTATGTACACGATTTTTTTGCTGATTTTTTCTATTGAAGGGATAGAGAGGAATACATAACGGCTGATTTGCGTAAAGCGTGTTTTTTTAGAATCTCCGAGCAGGGATTCCAATCCGTGTGTACCAAAAGGCAATGCTAATATCCGTCCATCTTTCATGTGTAAAAACGAATGTTCCGCATTAACACCTTCACCCCATGTGATGTCAGAAAATGGAATTTCAATATCGCCCAATTCTTCCATTGAAAAACTGTAACCGTCAGTAAGATATTGTATCGGGCTATACCTCACCAACTCACTCATTCGAGCCTGCATTTCAGCAATGGGGCGCAATTCCTCAATTGATACCAACTCAGTTGTAATCGCAAATCTTTTGAAATACTTTGTTCTCATAACCTTTTAATTTTTAGTATTTTGCATCATTTCAAGGCAAAAGTAACTGCGTGTAGATGATGCGCCAAAACTGTTTTACAAACGACCAAAATCTTTGATAAACGACAGTTTTCTCGTTATTTCAAATACGCCCATAGTATTACAACAAGGCTGCAGATTGCTAATACTATTGTTGTGAACCTGAGCCATCCGCTTGACAGCCAAATGCCTTCATTCTTTTGAAGGTGTCTGGCTAACTCTTTACTATGTTCCTCCAAGAGTTTCTTTTCTGCCTTGATGTGGTCGGCAGAACATTGGTTCACCTTAGCAAGTTCACTGTCATCAATCTTGGCATGGATGACGGTATTCTTTTCCACTTTGACAATGGCATTGCTGATGCCGTCCACTATGTTGTCAGCGCTCTCCTTGGCCGCTTCCAGAGCCTTGAAAGCAATCCGTTCCCGTTGGACGGTGTGCTTCAGGCTGCCGTGTATGCCGTGCAGTTCTTCTTTGAGGGCTTGGATTTCTTTCAGCAGATTGCGAAGCTCAACCATTTGACAGTTGACTTCCTGAAGCAGTCCGTCAAGTTCCTGCGTATCCTGTTTCAATTCCTCTTCGGGCGTATAATTGGCAAGCCGCTCACGCAGGGCGGCAGTATCGGGTTGTTTCATATCTGTTGTTGTTTATTTGGTTTGTCATTTGCGTTTCATTCCTGATTTCTTCTGTATGCCGAGCCTGTGAGAAGCCTTACGCGCACAACGGCGGGCAAACTCTATCTCGTCTTCCTCCGGGTCACGACCCCATTTTAGGTCGGACTGCGAGCCGCCACCACCTGATGTAACCTCGTAGGGTGACGCTATAAGGGTGAAGTAAGCCATTGCCAAGTTCTGCAAGTCCTGCCAGTTGGCAAGTTTTTGATAATCGAACTCGTTGTTGAAGAAGTCAAGCACCTTGTCGGGCAGATAGCGTTTGTAGGTCTTTCCGTCATGCTCAAATTCCGTGGGCAAGCGGTTTGATTTATACTCCGTGTAGTCCTCGTAAACCGGATTGCGCTGCCGTATAACAGGCTGTGGCTTTTGCTTTGATGCATTGGGAACGGACGGCTTCGATGTCGGTGCGGATGTCGGTTTGGATGTCGCATCTGCTTGTTTGGCTTTCTGTTTGTCCTGTTCGGGATGCAGCTTCTCCCATGTTTGCCTGATGCGTGATGCCATCAGGTTGCGCCCTCTACCAAGTTCAGAAGCCTTGAACCTTGTGTTGCCTTTACAAAGCACATAACCACGTATCACATCTTTCTTATCCTTGCGCAAATACAGTTTGTAGCCTTTGGCGGCAAGCCGTTCCTTATAGCCGTCCCATGACCACTTGTCAAGTTCGTGTAATGCTTCCATGCAGTCGGCACTGACCTGTGGGATGTTCCTCTCGTGTATGCGCATGGCTGTAGTCCAACCCCTTTGCCTTGCGACCTTTTCAGCTGCCCGTTGTGCGCGGAGGTGGATGGCGTGGTCGTTGTTGATGTTCCCGTCCTCGTCCACACGGCAGACGATGGCATGGAGGTGCGGTATGCCGCTCTTGGATTCCTCGTGCAACCAGATTGAGGACTTGCTGCCCGATACGTTGGTGCGTGGAGAAACGACATTGCCGTCCTTGTCACGTATCTCTTGGCTGTCAAAAGCCGCCGCAAAATCATTCCACAGTTGCCGCCAGTCGTCCACCGTGAAATTTTCGGTGCATTCCATCGCCGGACTAATCTCCATGCGGATGACATTGTTCTTGATGTTGGGGTGGTTCATGGTGGCAAACTTCATTTCCGTAAAAATGCCTGTCGCATCCATGCCTTGCGGCATGAAGTTGTCGCAGATGCGTGTTATCTTTTCGGGATGTTTCTTGTTCCTCGATTCGCCCGACACATAGAGCATCGCCCTTATGCCGTGGGCTACCGCCTTTGCGTTGGCTAT
>CALUKG010000087.1 GCA_944321155.1 uncultured Bacteroidales bacterium
GCTGGATGTGATACGGAGAAGAAAGCGAGAAACGAAAAAGGAAATTCGCCGGAAGAGCGCATTGCCGATTTTCGTGCACGTATAGCCCAACGGGAAGCCGAGACAGGTAAAGCCTACTTGTCGTTCTACTATGTGGAGGCACAAGAATATGAAATTCTAAAATAATGGTATTCAGGTAAGTGATGGGGCTATGCATATGCATTGATGCTGTAGCCCTATTCTTTGATGAAATGTATGAATTTTAATCTGAGAAAATTCTGCCGTTGGGTGCACCGTGATTTGTCTTTCCTCTTCTCGGGAATGTTGCTGGTTTATGCCATTTCAGGCATAGCCCTGAACCATAAGGATACTTACAATAGCCAATATTCCATTGAACGGCAAACGTTTCAAGTGGAAAAAGGATTGTTGACAGATGGGGAAATGACTAAAAATGCGGTGCTAGCCATTCTTAGACCTTTGGGAGAGGAGGCCCATTATACCCAGCATTATTTTCCTGAATCTAATCGGATGAAAGTGTTTCTGAAAGGGGGCTCCAATCTGGAAGTGGATTTGTTGACCGGACAAGCGGTGCTGGAGTCGGTCAAACGACGTCCCATTATGGGAGCTTTGAGCAAACTGCATTATAATCCGGGAAAGGCATGGACGGTTTTTTCCGATGTGTTTGCCGGAGCTTTGGTTTTGATAATCATAAGTGGATTGCTTATGCTGAAAGGGCGTCATGGATTGTGGGGAATAGGGGGCATAGAATTGCTGGTCGGCATTCTGCTACCGTTGCTCTTCCTCTTTCTCTGACCAATGATTTGTATCTGGAAATAAAGGACAATGGCGGTTAACGGAAAACAAAAGGAATGGAAATGATTACTTGCAGGAATCTGACACATTATTACGGCAAACGTCTGATTTATGAGAATCTGAGTTTTGACGTGCCCAAAGGACGTATATTGGGTTTGCTGGGTAAAAACGGAACGGGAAAGACAACAACAATCAATATCTTGAGTGGCTTTCTCAAACCTTATGCTGGCGAATGCAGAATATTTGGCGAGGAAGTGCAGTCCATGAAACCCACTACTCGACGTGAAATCGGTATGCTGATGGAGGGACATGTACAATATACTTTCATGAACATTGAACAGATAGAACGGTTTTATGCAGCCTTCTACCCGAAATGGAATAGGGAAGTGTATTATGAACTGATGAAAAAATTGCAGGTAGCGCCTCACCAGCGTATCTCTCGCATGTCTTGCGGACAGCGTTCACAAGTGGCTTTGGGACTTATTCTTGCCCAAAATCCGGAATTGCTCATTCTCGACGACTTTTCTTTGGGCCTTGACCCTGGCTATCGTCGGCTGTTTGTTGACTATTTGCGCGATTTTGCCAAAAGTGAAAACAAAACGGTTTTTCTCACCTCACATATCATTCAGGATATGGAACGGTTGATTGATGATTGCATTATTATGGATTATGGAAGAATTCTGACACAACAGCCTGTCAACGAGTTGCTTGGAAAATATTATCACTATACATTCTCGCTTACGGCTGAATGTACATTGGACATGCAGCAACTCATTCACCCATCAGTCATTAGAAACAGGGTGGAGGCTGGTTCTTTTCTGCCGCCGGAAGAAATGCGCTCTCTGTTGGAGGCGCATGCTGTTCCTTTTGTAGATTTGCAAGGAAACCATGTTTCTTTGGAGGATGTATTTATTGGACTTACTGGCAAATATTGAAATATTCCGTAATCGGATGTGTAAATGATAGTATGTAGGATATGCTTGTTTTCTTTTATAAAGAGTGGATTAAGACCCGCTATTTCTTTCTGATAGCTTTGGTGCTGAGCGTTCTTTTTTGTGTTTATGCTATGCTCAACATCAACAGGGTGATAGAACTGAAAGGTGCTGCACACATTTGGGAGGTGATGTTGCAGCGTGATGCCATTTTTATACACTATCTCCGTTTTGTTCCTTTGCTGATGGGAGCTGTGGCGGGAATGATGCAGTTTGTACCCGAAATGCAGCAGAAACGCATCAAGCTTACGTTACATTTGCCTTGCTCGTCTCTTCATTCCATAGGGGCAATGCTATTGTTTGGTGCTGGACTGCTGATTCTGATTTCATTGGTTAATTTACTGTTGTTGGATATATTCCTGCTGCAGCATTTTGCTGTCGAACTGGTAAGGCGGATTATACTGACCGGTATTGTATGGTATGTGGCAGGATTGGCAGCCTATTTCTTTACGGCATGGATATGTTTGGAGCCGACATGGAAAATGCGGGTGTTTGCTTTATTGGTTGCCGTTGCTGTTCTGCGGATATTCTTTATTTCTGAAACACCGGAAGCCTACAATGCCTTTTTGCCTCTCTTGGTGGTATATACGCTATTGGCTGCCTCTCTCCCCTTTTGGAGCGTAAAGCGGTTAAAGGATGGGAAACAGGATTAGTTTTAAAGGTTGAATATGGAGATATAAAGTTATGGACAAGTTTGGAAAGTGTTTTTGTGTTTTTACTTTGCTCGTATTGCTGTTGTGGCTTGTACCGTGGACCTATCGTTTTGTAACGGCGCGGAGCGTAAAGTATCCTTTTATGCTTTATAGCGGTCTGATTGACAATTTTGCGGTTTTGGACCATACGGATGGAGAAACGGTTTATAAGGATTTGGCCGGAAATGTTTATACGGAAGCACAGTTTGACAGCATCCTGCCTTTGTTTTATTATCGCCAGCTTATTGCGGAGGAGCGCTTGCCCGACACATTGCAGGGAATACCCGTTTCTCCCCGTACTATTCAGATGGGAAATTTTATTTTCCGTACAACCCCTATGACTGTCAATGCGCATGCAGTGCCGTTATATTTTCTGTTGGAATCCATGTCAGGTAGGGTCGATTTGGAAATGCCGGATGATGTGTTCCGTGTCTCCCGTCGTATGGAGTTTATAGATATGGCCACAAATACGGTCAAGGAGGAAAAGAGTCGCTTGTTTACCGATATGTTGCTGAAAAAAGGTTTTGTTTTTCCTGCACGTCTTGTGGCTGGCAATCCAACCACAAGGAAAGACTATGACGAAGGTTATCTGATGGTAGATGCTGCGGGAAAACTGTTCCATGTCAAACAGATAAAGTCACGTCCATATGTACGCCCTATTGAGGTGCCGGAAGGAATAGATATACAGCATTTGTTCTTGACGGAGTTTAAAGACAGAAAATCATTGGCGTTTCTTACGGATAGTGAAAACCGCTTCTGGGTATTGCGTACGAAAACCTATGAGTTTCAGCGAGTGGAGATTCCGCCGTTTGACCCCAAAACAATGTCACTTTCCATTGTAGGAAATATGTTTGATTGGACAGTAACGTTGAAGGATGGAGTAAAGGAAGAGCTTTATGCCATTGATGCGTATGATTGCAAATGTTTGGCATCATATGAAAGGCCGGTGCCCCAAGCATCGCTTGCCAGCAATATAGGAAAATATATATTCCTTGTGCGGATGCAGTTTAATTCAGATATAAGTCCCGATGTTTTTCCCGTTTTGAAGGTCGGGCAATGGTAGGAAGGCAATTGATGATACCCGATTCCGGATTTCTGATGCTGAAGCCATACAATAATAGAACTTATCAATAATTGAAGGGGGTGGGCGTTTTTGTCTGATTCCCTTTCTTTTTATGGGTTGTTGGGTGCAAATATTATTTTCCTCCTTTTCCCTATCTCAATTTCCCAAAATACACTACTTTTGCACCTCGAAAAAAACAGACCTATTATGATACGTCATATGTGTATCGTATACCTTAATCTTCTGATTATTTTGCGAACATCTCGTCTATTAGTATAAATGTTATAAGTTTTATTCTTCGTTAGGAACAATATCGAATGGCAACAAATGATTACTGTTATTAAAACGGTCAAAATCTGAATTGAACAGACGATCTTGAATGATACGATATTTTTCAAACTCACATTCAGCAAAATTCTTCGCAAATTCTGCTGTAACCTTTCCTGAATTTCTAATTACAGCATCACCACCTGCTTCAAGAATGATGTCAATACGCTTTGCCCAATCTTCCATTGTCATTGGAATGTGGCGCTTTGCCATACGTTCCGCCATATCCAGAACTGCGTTGACCAGCCTTCCCATGTCTTCCAGTTCAATCTCTTTCAGATAATTCTTAGCAATACTTACATCTGTCTTAACAATCTTTCCATATGGTGCATTCTCCCACGTAATCAGTCCCATGTGTTCCTTTTCTGCATTAGCTCTGTCTACAATTAGTTCTGCAGCAGTATGTCCATGTACGGCATAGTGTATTTTGTTTTGCACTTTTTTGTAGAACAATCGAGTGGTAGGCGCATCTATGTTATAATCTATGGCGGTGGCGTAAATATCTGTTAGTTTCTGGTAGAAGCGGCGCTCACTTAAACGAATTTCTCTTATTTCAGCCAGTAAATGTTCAAAATAATCCTCACCGATAAAAGAACCATTCTCCATACGTTTTTTGTCTATTACATAACCACGGATAGAGAACTGACGGATGACAGAAGTGCACCATTGGCGGAATTGTGTTGCTCTAATACTGTTTACACGATAACCTACGGAAATAATGGCATCAAGATTATAGAATAATATCTTTCTATTTACTTGCCTTTCTCCCTCCGTTTGAACTACCGAGAAAAACTCGGTGGTTGCCTTTTTTTGTAGCTCGTGACTGGCATAAATATTCTTAAGATGCAAGCCAATATTATCTATAGAGCAATCAAATAAAGTTGCCATGGCTTTCTGTGTACACCAGATAGTTTCATCATGATACATCACTTGTATGCCATCTTCCTTGTCGTTCATTGTGAAGATGAGGAACTCCGCTGTACTGTTTCTTATTTCAAACCGTTTTCCCATTTCATATTAGTTCTTATATGCAAAGTTACAAAAAAAATATAAGCCTCTTGTCTTTTTCTCCTATTGAAAAAATATTCTTTCCCTATCTCAATTTCCCAAAATATACTACTTTTGCACCCCGAAAAAAACAGGTATATATGATACGTCAGTGTGCAATTTTGTTTGGCTGTCTGGCAGCAGGTGAATTGCTGGTATGGTTAACGGGAATCAAGCTCCCTTCGAGCATTATCGGTATGTTGCTCCTTACGGCATTGTTGAAAATTGGATGGATAAAGTTGGAATGGATACGAGGCATGGCCGACTTTCTGGTGGCTAATCTGGGATTCTTTTTCGTGCCGCCCGGAGTAGCCTTGATGCTCTATCTGGATTTAATCAAGGCGCAATTCCTGCCAATTGTGTTGGCAACGGTTATCAGTACGGTTTTGGTGCTGATTGTCACAGGCTGGGTTCATCAATTGTTTGACAAAAAAGACAAAAGCAATGGAATTTCTGACAAATGAGTTTTTCCTCATCTTTCTTACTTTCTTGATTTTCTTCCTCGCTAAATTGTTGCAGAAGAAAACGGGTTGGATTCTTCTTAATCCTATATTGCTGACTATTGCCCTGCTCATCATCTTTCTGAAATCGGCAGGTATCACATACGATACGTATGAGTCGGCCGGACGCTACATTGAGTTCTGGCTCAAACCGGCGGTAGTGGCTTTGGGCATACCCCTCTATTTGCAGCTAAGTTCCATCAAAAAGCAGTTGGTGCCCATTCTGCTTTCGCAATTGGCAGGTTGTTTAGTCGGATTGGTATCGGTAGTATTGCTGGCGAAACTGTTTGGTGCAACACAGGAAGTGATATTGTCATTGGCGGCCAAATCGGTAACTACCCCTATTGCGATGGAGGTGACGCGCACAGTGGGTGGCATTCCTTCGCTTACGGCTGCTGTGGTGGTGTGCGTGGGTTTGTTTGGGGCTTTGTTCGGATTTCAAATACTCCGTCTGTTGCGTATCAAGACGCCGCCCGCTCAAGGGCTTTCCATGGGAGCAGCGGCACATGCCGTTGGCACGGATACGGCTATGGGAGTAAGTCAGACGCACGGAGCCTATGCCAGCTTGGGGTTGATTCTCAACGGATTGTTTACATCAATCTTTGCCCCTTATATTCTCCAGTGGTGCAACATCCTTTAAATCAGGCAGGCAACTGTACCTTGGCAGGTGTCAATAAGGTCTTGCGGGCGAATCATCAATTGTAGGCCACGCACACCGGCGCTGACATAAATCTGCTCGTATGCCAGACAACTTTCGTGGAAATAGGTGGGATAGCTTTTCTTCATGCCGATAGGTGAACAGCCCCCACGGATATAACCAGTGAGTGGTAGCAGTTCTTTCATGTGAATTAGGCTGCAGCTCTTGTTGCCGCTGGTCTTGGCGGCTTTTTTCAAATCGACTTCTTCCGCTCCGGGAATAACACACACAAAGAGGCCGGTCTTGTCGCCTCTTAATACTAGGGTTTTGAAAACGCATTCTACCGGTTCGCCTAATTGCTCCGCTACATGGGGAGCACTCAAGTCGTTTTCATCTACCTCATAGGGTACTAGTTCGTAATGGATTTTATGGGCGTCCAATAGACGCGCTGCATTGGTTTTTTGTATCTTGACTGACATTTCTTAATGGTTCATTTTTCGGATGTAATGGTCCCAAACAATGCTTCTTTTTATAATGCCGAAAGGCCATGCTACACGCATACACTGTAGGTTGGTTTGCCGTTTGATGATAAAATCGGGTGTCTGTTTCATATTGCGGTAATCCTTACGGGCTTGCATGATGGCTTTGGCAGTGGCTTTCTTGCCGCTTAATAAGGCTTGCAGGGCGGCGGCAAGGTCCATCCAGTAACGTGCTATCATAACGCGTTGCAACTGTTTGGCAGGAAGGTTTTTGTAAAGCATCAGCAAATTGTTGCGGAAGTTCAGATAATCCTTGCGGGGATTTTCTTTCGGCAGACTGCCTCCGCCTATATGGAACACGGTGCTCTCGGGCACGTAGAAGACAGACCAGCCACGGCAACCCAGTCGCCAACAAAGGTCTATTTCCTCCATGTGGGCAAAGAAATCCTTGTCCAGTCCCCCTGTTTCATGGTAGAGATAGCTGCGTATGCACAGACAAGCGCCGCTAGCCCAAAAGATGCGTGCGGCTTGATCATATTGTCCATGGTCATCTTCCACTTTGTCAAACATGCGCCCACGGCAATAGGGATAGCCCAGCATGTCAATCATGCCTCCCGCAGCACCGGCATGTTCAAAAGAGCTTTTCTGATGGTAACTCTTAATTTTGGGTTGGCAGGCGGCTACTTCGGGATGATTGTCCAAAAAGTCGGTCAGTGGTTCCAGCCAGCCGGCGGTAACTTCCACGTCGCTGTTCAGCAGCACGTAATAATCGGCGGCTATTTCGCGTAAAGTACGGTTATAGCCTTCGGCGAAGCCATAGTTCTCCGGCAAGGGCAGCCATTTCACTCTCGGAAAGGCTTTGACAGCTTCTTGTGAAGCATCGGTAGAACCGTTGTCGGCCACTATGATGTCGGCATTGTCGGGTGTGTATTGACAAACGGAAAGGAGAAACTGATTCAGATATTGTGCTCCGTTCCAGTTTAATATGACTACTGCAGTTTTGCTCATGGGGTAGGGGGCTGGTGTTTCCAACGGTTATGGGTCCATAGCCAATAGGCGGGCTCTTCCTGAATGGTTTTCTCCAGAAGGCGGGCATATTTTTCTGTGATTTCAAATTCGGGAGTCTGGTCGCTCTGTTCAGCGAGCAGATAGAGTTTGCAATGATAATAACCTCTTCTGGTACGTTTGTTTTCGGCGTAGAAGACGGGATATTTGAACTTGCGTGCCAATGTCTCGCTGCCGGTCAGTATGGCGGTTGGACGTCCTAAAAAAGTAGTCCAATAATGGATGTTGTGCCATGACGGACTTTGGTCGGCTATCATACCGTAATGTCCTTTGATGCCTTCCTTGCGGGCAACGACCATTTGACGCAACAGGTTGTGCTTCTCCACATTTTCAGCACCATGACGTATGCGTTGCTCATACATGTAGTGGTCAAATGCCTTGTTGTCCAAACGACGATAAATGTTGTAGAACTGGCCTTTCTCCACTGTGATGAATTGTTGTACAAAAGCCAGCCATTCCCAGTTACCGTAGTGGCTGGTCATCAATATGCAGCCACCGTATTGCTCGGTGAGTTTTTCCACCAACTCCCAGTTTTCCAACTGGATGCGTCGGAATCCTTCTTTTTTTGACATGTGGAGGAAGTGGGGTATTTCCACCAAAAGGTCGGCAAAGAAATGATAGAATTCCTTTTCCTTTTTGCGTAATTGCTGTTCATCCCATTCTGTAAAGCATAGTGACAGATTCTTGCGCACCAATTTGCGCCTGTAGCGTACTATGTGATACAGAACAGGATAAATAATCAGGTCGGACACTGCATAGTGAAAGCCTAAAGGCAGGCACGACAGTAGCCATATAACGTCATAAAGCAGTTTATGCATGGCTTATTCTTCTTCTGTGTAAATGCCTATGGACACGCCATATTGGTATTCGCCTTCCAGTATCTGGTCAATCAGGTCATCGGTCAGTGGCACATTGTCTTTCTTGGCAGCCTTGGCGATGAATTCGAACATCTTTTCTTCGTCAATGCTGGCAGCTTCGGCAGTATCTTCCTGAATCAAACCTTCGCTTTCATAATAGTCGTAAATCACATCCAATACGTATTGGATGTCGTCTTTGGTGAGGGCTTTGCGGTCGTCCTTGTCCAAAAAATCATAGATGAAGTCAACGGCTGCATCATCGTCATACATGAG
>CALUKG010000088.1 GCA_944321155.1 uncultured Bacteroidales bacterium
TGCATGCTCCAAAAAATATGCGAGATAATGCGTCAGAACAATATCTCGCAAAAATTGGCTTTTTAAGGGACGACTACCTAACACTTGCTTGCATATGTTCAGAAATTTTGCGAATATTGCATATAGGTTGTGCATACGATATTTGTCTATTAAAAGTTTGGGCACCTTTAATTTACTAAATATCAACAACATGCACAACTTTTTATTCATAAATCTTTTATCAATTTAATTCCGCCAACGGGTATATTTTATTTTACGCTTGGCTTTCACTATCTTTGTATTCGTAAATGAATATACCATGAGATCGAGTGCAACTAAAATATTCCTGCTGTTATTCCTTTTTCTATGCCCTTCTTTATTGAAGGGACAGCCGGAAATAACCTTGAAACATTATACCTCAGGCAGTGGATTGTCACAAAAGATGGTGTCGAAAATTCTGCAAGCCGATAATGGCTATATGTGGTTTGCGACAGGTGGAGGCTTGGACCGTTATGACGGTTATGAGTTTCGGAATTATAGGGCATATCCAGGTGATAATACCACTTTCTGTAATCGTCTCCTTATGATTAAGGAGAACTATGCAGGAAACATTTGGTGTATCAGTTATGACAAACGGGCCTATCTTTTTGATGTTTCAGAAGAGCGTTTTATAGATGTGTTGGCACCTTTAGAGCAGGAATTGAAACGCAAACTGGATGTTATTGAGATATTTCCTTTAAAGAAGGGGGTTACATGGATTTCTTTTCAAGGGGGAGAAGCTGTGCGTATTGATGAGAACATTTATCCATCTGAGGACGCAATCACTTATTATGGGCAGTATGATAATTCATTATATGCCAAAAGAATCTATTATGTTCGTGATGATGATGATGGTGGTGAATGGATTCTTACGGATTATGGGCTTAATATTTTAGGAGAAAAAGATTTCAAGATAAATTCACCCTATTTTCTGTGGAGAAAACATGGCAAGACTATATGGCTAGCCTCAAAAGATGGCAATTTGGCATTTTATAATCTGCAGGAAAAACGTTTGCAAACGGTTGATAGGTCCGGACGTGGAAAAAATCAATCACATGATTGTCCTTGCATCCGGTGAGATTGCCATAGGGACTGACAAAGGGTTATTATTATACAACCATAGTAATCATACAACCCGAAAAGTTGATTTAACTTCATCCGGTCATGCTTCCAATGATATCACTCTTCTTAATGAGGATAGTTATGGGAATATATGGATTTTTACCAAGGCCGATGGTGTAGTGCGCTATCATTATTCAACTGCAGAGATGCAACATTTGGCCACCTCAAAAGATGAACGGGTGGAGTATGAAAGAGGAACGCGCACCTTTATATATGAAGATAGACAGGGACATTTGTGGGTTTTCCCGCGAAATGGCATTCTGAGTTATTATAACAGAGAAAAGAAGCAATTACAACCCATTTTACTGGAAGGTAAACTTTATGCTCCGTTAGTACGTTCTTATCAGGCTGACAAGCAAGGAAATTTATGGTTGTGTACCAATAACGGAGTGGACAAGCTCTCTTTTGAAAAAAGCAATTATGAATTTATGCCTATTGAACAAGGCATGGAAGTAAGGGCTATGCTCATAGACGCTCAGCAAAGATTATGGTTGGCAACCAAGAGTGACAAGGTGAGGATATATTCGGCCGACAGGCAACTAATGGGATTTCTTGCGCCCAATGGTGAAATATCGCGTCGTGAGCAAACTTTCGGTGCAAAAGTTTATTGCATTATGCAGGATAGGCAGAACAACATCTGGTTGGGGGCGAAAAAGGGTGGGGTATATAAACTGACTCCTAAAGCGGAAAACCGATTCTCAATCAAGCATTATACACATAATCCTGATGATAAATATAGTTTGAGCCATGATGATGTCTATTCCATAGTTCAGGATGAGCGTGGGCAAATATGGGTCGGGACATTTGGAGGCGGACTAAACCTTTTACAACAGGATGCCAAAACGGGGAAAGAACGTTTTATTCATGCAGCCAATAAATTGCGTAATTATCCGGCATTGTTTGATAAAGTTAGACAGATTATTCCTATAGGAAGTGGTGTGCTTATGGCTGGTACAACCAATGGATTGTTGGTGTTCAGAGAGGATTTTGTCCGTCCTGAGGACATAGTCTTTAAGATGCACCAGCGACTTCCAGACGACCCCGCCAGTCTGGCCAACAATGATGTGAAAAATATTATGAAGGCCTCAGATGGAACAATTTATATAGCAACCTTTAGCGGCGGAGTGAATTATGTAAAAGCGGAGGATGTATATAATGATAGAATCTCTTTCATGGGACTAACAAAAGCAGATGGGCTTATTTCTGATATTACACAGTCTATCATAGAAGACTCATGTGCCAATATATGGATTGCTTCAGAAAATGCCCTTTCATGTTATATCCCACGTACGGGTAATTTTAGGAATACGAATCTTCATTTTGTCCATAAAGAGTTTAATATCAGTGAGGGACAACCACTTCTTTTTTTAGATGGCAGCATTTTATATGGCACGGAAAATGGAGTCCTTCAGATAAATCCTTATGATACGCTGCAGAATAGTTTTAGTCCTGCTATTGTTTTCACAGACATAAAGGTGCAAGGCAAGGAAATAAACGGCATCAACAAGTTGAGCCAACTTACGTTGGAACCTTCGCAACGGAACATTTCATTTACGTTTGCAGCTTTGGATTATGCCAATGATGCCAATGTAAAATATGCTTATCGCATGTTAGGCCTTGAAGATGAATGGCACTATACGGAAAACAATCGTATGGCGAGTTTTTTGAATCTTCCGAAAGGAAAATGGACATTGCAAGTGAAATCAACGAATGGAGATGGAATATGGGTAGATAATATGGTTTCATTGCCTATACATGTAAAACCAAAATTCAGGGAAACAATATGGGCTTGGCTATTGTTTGCCTTGTTGTTTCTGTGTTTCCTTTATTTGGTCGTTCGGGTGCTTTATTATATTTATCGACTCCGACATCGCATTGATTTTGAGCAGCAGCTCTCCAATATCAAGTTGCGTTTCTTTACGGATATCAGCCATGAGCTGCGTACGCCTCTGACATTGATTGCCAGTCCGGTCAATGAGGTATTGGAAACAGAGCAGCTTACTCCTGCTGCAAGGGAAAATTTAATGCTGGTACGCAAAAATACAGACAGAATGCTGCGTCTTGTTAATCAGATTCTTGATTTTAGAAAGATTCAAAATAAGAAAATGAAAGTGCTTGTGGAGGAAACTTCTGTGATTCCGTTTGTTGAATCTATCATGGACAACTTCAAACCGATGGCAGAACAGAAACACATGGATTTTTCATTGGATGCTGATAGACAGGATATACATGTATGGGTTGATAGGGATAAATTGGAAAAAATCATATTCAATCTGTTGTCCAACGCATTCAAATATACCCCCGACGGTCGTTCTGTGAAAGTGATTATACGCCAAAACGGAGAAACAATGACTATCTCAGTGGCAGATACGGGTATAGGAATGAAAACGGATAAAATGGACAGTATATTCAACCGTTTTGAGACTATAGCATCCGGTAATGCCATGCAACCATCGTCTGGCATTGGGTTGTCCTTGGTGAGGGAGTTGGTCGATTTGCTTCATGCGCAAATCACGGTGTCCGGCAAACCCGACCAGGGTACAGTGTTTACACTCACATTACAAATGGGTAAAGAGCATTTTGTACATGACCCATTGGCAGAATTTATATTGGAAGATGCAGATTGTCCTGCATCGGTTGACCAGATACAGCCATCGCAAGTGGATATCAATGTAAATGAAGGGGTTGCTTCATCTTCTTTGCCTACCATATTGGTTGTGGAGGACAATGAAGAGATGCGGCTTTTCCTGCACAATATTCTTGCAGCACACTACAATGTGATGGAAGCAAGTAATGGACGAGAGGGATTGGAAAAAGCACTCAGCCTATTGCCTGATTTTATTGTTAGCGATGTTATGATGCCAGAGATGGATGGCTTGGAGATGGTGAAGAACATCAAGGAAGATGCCAATGCATGTCATATTCCGATTGTGCTCTTGAGTGCCAAGTCTTCTTTGGACGACCGGATAGAAGGGTTGGAACATGGTGTGGATGATTATATCAGCAAGCCGTTCAGTGCCACATATCTGAAAACGCGTATCAAGAACCTGATGGAACAGCGTGAACATCTGCAACAGCGTTATAAGGAGCATTTGATAGAGAAAGCAGAAGCTTCGGAACATAAAACAATGGAATATACGCCAACGGAGCCACAGGTAATGCCGCAAGATGAAATTTTTATGGCCAAAGTGATGGATTTTATCAATAGCAATATTGCCAACCCTGATATGTCAATGGATGATTTTGCTGCATATATGGCAGTGAGCCGTAGTATTCTATACCGCAAACTGAAAGCAATAGTTGGTATGTCGCCCATTGACTTCGTACTCGAAATGCGTATAAAACGTGCAGCGCAGTTAATACAGACAGGAGAGTATAATATCGCTGAGGTGGCTTTTCAAAGTGGATTTTCCGACCCAAAATATTTTAGTAAATCGTTTAAGAAACAGATGGGTATGACTCCATCAGAATATAAGGCTAACACGAAAAATGCCTAAGGGTCAGCATCCGTTATTGGCTGTGAGTGTTATAATTTTACATATTCATATTATAAATGGAACATCTTCATTTGCAGTAATGTAGAAAAAATGATGTACTTGATGCATGTTCTATAATTCCACCTTTTTGCAAAAAAAATCTACCTTAGGCTTTTGCCTTATCGGGTAATTTTGCCATGGAAAATTCAAATTTATAATTATGAAAATGAAAAGACACTTTGTTTTATCCATGCTTTGTATAGCAGGAATGGTGTTGGGTCATGCCGTGACTATTCATACCATTGGCGACTCAACCATGGCCAATTATGATGAGTCAACTACACAACAACGCGGTTGGGGGCAAATGTTGCAGCAATTCTTCAGTAATGGTGCTGTAGTCAACAATAGAGCAAAGGCAGGAGCCAGCAGTAAAAGTTTTTATTTGGAAGCTCCTTATTGGGCTACGGTCAAAACGCAAATAGAGCAAGGCGACTATGTGCTTATCCAGTTTGCACACAATGATGAAAAGAATAATGGCTTGGATGGAGATACAGTAAGAGCCGTTACGGGTGACCAATCTGTTGACTATCGTGGCACTACTGCACAAGGAACCTATAAGACCTATCTACGCAAATATGTAGAGGAAACACGCGCTTTGGGTGCAACACCCATATTCATAGCACCTATGTGTCGTAAGTATTTTTCAGGTAATACGATTCGTCGCAGCGGACGCCATGATTTGGGTGATAAGTTCAATGTATTAAATGCGGATGGTACTATTTCCGAATCCAGTGTGCCGGAATCCGATAATACCTATGACTATCCTTATGCCATGCAACAAGTGGCACAGGAAATGAATGTGCCTTTTATTGACTTGACCACGGCTTCTGCCGATTTGTATTTGGAATATGGTGAATCCTATTGTACAGAGTTTCTGTTTATGCCGGATGATGGTACGCATACAACAGCTTTGGGTGCTACACTCATTGCACGTCTTGCTGTACAAGGATTGGCAGAGCAGAACCTTTTGACACAATATATCAATGCAAGTTCAGATTTGTTGGTTAATCCTACTGCAATTGATTTCTCTGATATGTATGTAGGTCAGATTGTGACCAAAGAAGTTACACTTTCTGGATTTGACCTGACGCCTGAAGCAGGCTCGTTCACGATAACAGTATCAGAAGGTTTTGAATTGTCAACCGACAAAGAAACTTACTCTTCACAACTTATTTTGACTTATGCAAACGGAAACCTTGACTTTACACGCTTATATGTCCGTTATCAGCCTACGCAAGCGGGTGAGTTTAACGGAACTCTTACTATTTCAAATGGAACCATCAGCAAAGAACTTCCCATCTCAGGAAATGCTATCCAATTGCAAGGCGGTACACGTGTCTTGGCTTATTGGGATTTGACGTCCAATGATGATGCAGAACTGGAAGGGCCTGCAACTATTGTGGAAGAAAGCTGGAGTGGAATGGAAGTACAGAAGTATTCTGCCCCTAATGCCAATACTACATGGCCTGCAGAAAGCGGATTTACTACTGAGCGTAAGACACAACGCAACTTGATAGTTGGTGGCACCTGGCCGGCAGGTGAGATTGATGAGGTATCAACACGCTACATCCAGTTTGGTATCCAGGCAAACCTGGCAACAGAATTGAATATTGATTCTATCGGCTTGTATGTGGGTGGAGCTGGTGGTAATGGAATGCGTTGCCGTGTATGGTATTCTTTGAATGAGGATTTCAGTAATGCTGTGGCTATAGGTGATTTCTCAGGAAGTATGGTTTCCAATACCATGTATGCCGTATCGGCAACACCTGTTGTGCGTCTTACCGCTGGTGAAACTTTGTATTTGCGTATATTCCCATGGTATAACAGCTCTTCACCAGCCACAGGAAAAACACTCTGCTTAAGTGCCGTAACTATCAGAGGTATTGCTAGAGATGCTTCTTCAACGGGAATTACAGATGTTGAGCAACAATTGGAAGTTGTCTCAAGAGAATACTTTACCCTGGATGGCCGACGATTGTTGGTGGAACCACAAAAAGGTATCTATATTTTGCGTGCAAAAATGAGTGACGGTTCCTTTCAAGTACATAAAATATTAAAGTAAATACTTGTCTCATAGGAAAATGTAAGGAAGAGGAAAAGACCCCGTTCGAATGATTTAATTGTGCGTTTTTCCTCTTCTTTTATAATTCTTCCACCTTTGCGACGAAAAAATACCCTTATTCTTGTTTTTCATCATTTAATTTTGCAGCATCATTTCTGCGTATATACGGATGAAAAGCACATATAGAAAGACTAATACCAATATATATTAACTTTATAACAATAAATCATGAAAAAGAATGTATTGCAGACGCTTTTTGCAGTAAGTGCCGTTTTGTTGGGCATTTTCTCGGCAAGAGCGCAGGAAGCCACCACGCTTGCCAAGTGGGACTTTACAAATGAAAATTATGGCAATTATACCAACGGTAACAGTAATCCGATTGTAGCACATGTAGGAACAGGCTCATTGAGTTTTGGCTCAACAGGAAACTTTACCGTGGAAGGAAATTCCACATCTTATGGTTCTATCAAATTCAATGCTCCAGTGTGTGGCGAACTGACACCGGATCAGGCCATTGACCCAGCCAATCATACCAGCTATATTCAAGCTGATTTTTCTACATTGGGCTATCTGAATCCTGTTGTTTCATTGGGGTTCGCCGCCAATGAAAATACTACGTTTTATTTAGTAACCTCCGTTGATGGTGGTTCAACCTGGAATTATGTAGGTGAATATACCAAAACAGCAAGCGGGTGGAGTACGTTGGAAAACTTTCAGGATATTGCTATTTCTGCAGCTCGTAGTGAAAATGCGCAATTGCGTTTTTTGGTAGGTGTTCATGGCAATGGCCAAAATAGCGGGGATATTTATTTCGACAATTTATCGATAGTAGGAACGGCCTATACACCCAATAATCAAGTACGTACCGTATTTGAGAGTGATTTCTCGGATTGGGATGCCGTACCTTCTGTTTTACCGACAATTCCTGCTTATGTGGGCAGTATTAATTTGACACCGACAGAAAATTGCTCGTTGGCAGAAACACAGTCAGTTAATTCTAATCTGTATGGTAAATGTAAAAATGCCTGTGTACAAGATTACAAGAGCCATTATCTGATGCTCAAGAAAGATGGTACTTCAGATAAAAAAGAGCTGAAGATTGGTCCTATCAAGAATTTACGCAAATTTGTGTTTGTAGAGGCCAATACAGGTAACAACCGTGGTTCTATAGTGTTTATTCAAGGTAAAGATGAGGAGAATGAAACCGCTGTTTTGACGCAAAGTATCAATGCTTATTTCAATGGTTCTGCAGGAGGAATCAAACATACACTTGATTTGACCAATAACAAGACAGAGTTCACTGATGGTGGGAATGTTGCCGAGAGTACAGATTTTTCATTTACTGATGCCCAGCGTGAAGAGGCCTATATTATTATCAGAAATTATAGACTATCGGGTGATGTTGCGAGTGATAAAGATTCCTATTTCTTCTATATGGCTATTGATGCCGAGGTGGAGATTACGGTAGAGCAAGTGAGTTTGACTACGGCTGTTGAACCGGAAGGAGCCGGCTCTGTTTCAGTTAATCCTAATACGACGCAATTTGATAAGGATTCTTATGTAACTTTGTCACAGGAAGCTAATTTTGGCTATCGTTTCTCTCATTGGGAAAATGGAAACGGTGAAAATCTTGGTACAGATGCCGAATTGAACTATCAGATGACAGCTGATGCAACAATAAAAGCTGTTTTTGAGACGGTCAATACTTATTCACTGACTATGGAAGCTGTGAATGGAAAGAATTATATGTTGACGGTATCACCAGAAGGTGAGATGATAAACGGACAACGTATGTATGAAGAGGGGACGGAAATACAAGTGTCAGCTCTTTCAGGTGAAATCTTCTCTTTTACCAGCTGGGAAGACGGTACTACCAATGCTACCCGTACGCTTACTATGAATACCAATACTACTGTTACTGCTAATTTCAGTAATGT
>CALUKG010000089.1 GCA_944321155.1 uncultured Bacteroidales bacterium
CGTTTCAATGAAGGGAAGGCCATGAAGGTCATTCACGATTGTGGCGTAGAGGTGCAGGAGTTGAAGCAAAGGATTGAAGAGCAGATTCGTACGGGATTGGAACCGACAGGCGATATCATTTCCTATACCAAGCAGGCTGAACGTGTGAAAAATATGGTGGAATTGGAAGCCCGTCAGCAAAAAGCAGTTGAGGCTGATACGGAACATTTGCTTTTGGCTTTGTTGCGCGATGGCAATAGCATTGCTGCTGTTGAACTGAATCGCTGTGGTGTGACCTACGACCGTGTGCAGAGTGAATTGAGCCAGATGCAGGATGTTCGACCTGTACAGGCTTTGTTTGCCGATGATGAGGAAGAGGATGAAATGCCTAACTCAAAAACGACTTCTTCAAGTACTAAGGCACCTAATGCAACTCCAAACAAGAGTGGTACACCGGTCTTGGATAATTTCGGTACGGACTTGACAAAGGCCGCTGCGGAAAACCGCTTGGACCCTATAGTGGGACGTGAAAAGGAGATCGAACGCATTGTGCAGATTTTGAGCCGGAGAAAGAAAAACAATCCGATTCTTATAGGTGAACCGGGTGTCGGAAAGTCGGCAATAGTGGAGGGCTTGGCTTTGCGTATTGTGCAAAAACGTGTGTCGCGTGTGCTTTACAACAAGCGTATTGTTTCATTGGACATGGCATCGGTTGTGGCAGGTACAAAATATCGTGGCCAGTTTGAGGAGCGGATTAAAGCTATCTTGAACGAACTGTCACAGAACCCTGACGTTATTCTGTTTATAGATGAAATCCATACAATCGTGGGTGCCGGTAGTTCAACGGGTTCATTGGATGCGGCCAATATATTGAAGCCAGCTTTGGCTCGTGGCGAATTGCAATGTGTAGGCTCTACTACTTTGGATGAATATCGTTCCAGCATAGAGAAAGACGGCGCTTTGGAACGCCGTTTTCAAAAGGTATTGGTTGAACCGACGACGGTGGAGGATACACTTACCATATTGAAGAATATCAAGGATAGGTATGAATATCACCATAATGTACGCTATACGCCGGAGGCTTTGGAGGCTTGTGTGCGTCTGACCGACCGCTACATAACGGACAGATGTTTCCCTGACAAGGCGATTGATGCGCTTGATGAGGCTGGTGCACGCGTACATGTCACTTCATTTGGCGTGCCGTCTCGTGTAGAGGAGTTGGAAAAACTGATTGAAGCGAAAGAGCAGGAGAAGACTCAGATACTTTCTGAACAGAAATATGAAATTGCTGTGGCCTTGCGTGATGAAATCAAGACCTTGAAACAGGAACTGGATGATGTGATGAAAAAATGGGAAGACGAAAATCATGAACATCCTGAAACGGTCGATTTAGACCGCATTGCCGATGTCGTTTCGTTGATGTCGGGCGTGCCGGTGCAGCGTATTGCCCAGGCGGAAGGTGTTCGCTTGAAACAGTTGAGCGGCAACCTGAAAGGAAAGGTCATTGGTCAGGACAATGCGATTGATGTGGTGGTAAAGTCCATCCAACGTAACCGTATTGGTTTGAAAGACCCGAACCGCCCGATTGGCTCGTTCCTCTTTTTAGGACCGACTGGTGTGGGTAAAACGCACTTGGCTAAGAGTTTGGCGCAGTTTATGTTCGGTTCAACCGATGCGCTTATCCGCGTGGATATGAGTGAGTTCATGGAGAAATTCAGCGTGTCACGATTGATAGGAGCGCCTCCGGGATATGTGGGGTATGAAGAAGGTGGACAGCTGACCGAAAAGGTAAGACGCAAACCTTATTCCATCATCTTGCTCGACGAGATTGAAAAAGCGCACCAGGATGTTTATAATTTGCTTTTGCAAGTGTTGGACGAAGGTCATCTTACGGATAGTCTGGGCAGAAAGGTCGATTTCAAGAATACGGTTATCATCATGACATCCAATGTCGGTACGAAGCAGTTGAAGGATTTTGGCCGTGGAATCGGGTTCAATTTGTCGGAAACCACACCTGATAGCTTGAATTCGGAACACGCTAAAGGTATTATCAAGAAATCGTTGGAGAAGACTTTTGCACCGGAATTCTTGAACCGTTTGGACGAAATAGTTACGTTTGACCAATTGTCTAAGTCTTCTATTCGTCAGATAGTGGAACTGGAATTGTCAGGTTTGCTGAAGCGTACGAAGGAATTGGGATATGAGGTAACATTGACCGAGGCAGCCAAGGATTTCTTGGCGGAAAAAGGATACGATGTACAATATGGAGCCCGTCCGCTGAAACGTGCTATCCAGCATTATGTGGAGGACAAACTGGCTGATTTGCTGTTGGATTTTGAAAATACTTCACACAAAATCGTGTTCGACAAGGAAGGAACAGATTTAATAGCTAGGGTAGAGGTCTAAAGATGCGGCTGGAAACATTATCCATATTGAATTATAAGAACATTCGTGAGGCAGAACTCCGGTTTTGTTCGAATATCAATTGTTTTATAGGTAATAATGGCATGGGCAAAACAAATGTGCTCGATGCCATTTATTATTTGTCCTTTTGCAAAAGCCATTTTAATGTCATCGACTCGCAGAACATAGAGCATAACTCTGATTTTTTCATGTTGCAGGGAGATTACAGCATGAAAGGAACGGAAGAGCATATTTTCTGTGGGGTCAAGCGTCGGCAGAAAAAGCAGTTCAAACGCAATAAAAAGGAATATACCCGTATATCTGACCATATTGGCCTGTTGCCGTTGGTGTTTGTGTCGCCTAATGATTCGGAACTGATAGATGCGGGCAGTGAAGAAAGGCGGAGGTTTGTCGATGGGGTGATTTCCCAATACGACAAGACTTATCTACAGCATTTGTTGGCTTATGCCAATTTGCTGAAGCAGCGCAATGCTCTTTTAAAGTTGGAGCAACTGCCGGAAGAAACCTATTTTCAGGTGATAGAAGAGCAAATGGCTGACCATGCAGTCTATATCTACAATGCACGCATTCAGTTTATTACTAAGTTTGAACCTATTTTCCAACATTATTACCGTTATATATCAGAAGACAAGGAAACGGTTTCTTTGGCCTATTTGTCCCAGTTGCACGACCGTGAGCTGACGGCGGCTTTGGTGCGTACGCGTGAACGCGACCTGATTTTGGGCTATACGACGCAAGGTATCCACAAGGATGATTTTGAAATGAAGTTGGGTGATTTCCCTATTAAACGGGTGGGCTCGCAAGGACAAAACAAGACCTATCTGATTGCCTTGAAACTGGCACAATTTGATTTCTTGTCGCAGACACATGGCGTACATCCGCTTTTGCTGTTGGATGATATTTTTGATAAACTGGATGCTTCCAGGGTTCGTCGTATTGTGGAATTGGTGGGGAGCGAGCGTTTTGGACAGATTTTCATCACAGACACCAATCGGGAACATTTGGATGAAATTCTGACACAAATAGCCCAAACAGCCAGTATCTTCTATGTGGAAAACGGAGTGATTACAGAACAAAAGACACTTATATGAAAATATCTTTGATGCAATATCCCCTGGCATGGGCCGATATACGGGAAAATCTTACCGTGTGGGAACAACGCCTTGCGCCATTGGCAGGAAAGACGGATGTGGTGGTCTTGCCGGAAATGTTTACGACCGGTTTCTGTACAGATGATATGTATTTGGCAGAAGATATGCAGGGTACTACTGTGCAGAAATTGAAAGAATGGAGCTGTAATTATGGCTTTGCATTGGTTGGCAGCTTTATGGCCAAAGAAGATGCCCGTATTTACAACCGGGCTTTTTTTGTTGAACCTGATGGGACATTTTCCTATGCTGACAAACGCCATCTTTTTTCAATGGGGGGTGAGCACCAATATTTGTCGGCAGGCAACAGACGCTTGATAGTAAATTACAAAGGCGTCAAATTCTGCGTGTTGGTATGTTATGATTTGCGTTTTCCTGTGTGGGCGCGCAATGTAGACAATGCTTATGACGTGTTGGTCTATGTGGCCAATTGGCCCGAGCAACGCATTAAGGACTGGGATATTTTATTGGCTGCCCGTGCTGTGGAAAATCAGGCCTATGTCTGTGCGGTAAACAGGGTTGGTGATGATAGGCGGGATCTGCATTATAACGGTCATTCTGTGTTGGTTGACAATCGGGGCAACAGAGTACTCGCTTGGGAGGAAAATGAAGAAGGTGCGAAAACGGGAGAAGTGGATTTGGAACGTTTGCACAAGGGTAGGGAAAAGTTTCCCGTATGGAAAGATGCCGATGTCTTTCAGATTATAAAGTGAAGTGGAATTTTGGGAAGAAGTTTATGCTAAAAAACGATAAATAGAATGTCCATTTCATGATTTGGGTGTGATAATATATGTAAATTTGCCGGATAATAAAAAGTAAAAAACCTCATGGAAATAAGTAAAAAACATACGTTTATTGCGAAGAACGCAGTTGGAATGTTGTGTGTGTTGTTTTTGTTGAACAGTTGCTTGAATAAGGAATATACAACGGTAGAAACTTCTGACGATGCTACCGTCTTGTCTTTGAAGTTTGACGAAAATGACAGCATCCCTCATTTGGATGAAGCTGAATTTATTATAGATAACGACAATAACCTGATTTACAATAAGGATTCGCTTCCTTATCAGACGCGAATTGACAGCGTATTCCCCTCTTTTACATTTGTGAGTACGGCGGGAGCTGCGTTGATTGTTGACGGTGATACTCTATACCTTACTGGAAATGATACGGTGGATTTTACGGTACAGCCTGTGAAGTTGATTAATTATGCATCAGATGGCATCCATTTCAAGGAATATGATATTTATGTCAATGTTCATCAGGTGGAGCCGGAGTTGTTTGTGTGGACACAATTGTGTGAAGCTGTCTATCAGCATGAAGGCAGTTCACAAAAGGCCTTGCAGAAGGATGGAAGGTTTTATGTTTTGGTAAGTAGTGGACTTAAGAATTATCTGTATGTGTCTGACAATGCTGCTCAGTGGCAAATGCAAACGGTGGAAGGTCTGCCTCAAAATATAGATTTCCGTCAGACACTTGTTTTTAATGGTAAGTTTTATGTAGCTGCTGCCGGCAAGCTGTTTGTTTCGGATGATGCTTCCGTTTGGAATGAAACCAGTCATTCCGATTATGAATTTGTCAATCTGTTGTATGTCTTCAATGATGAATTGTGGGCGGTGGTAAGAAACGTGCAGACGGAAACATTGAATTTTGCGGAAAGCCGTGATGCGCAGGCTTGGAACGAGGGAGCTGTGTTACCGGAAAAATTTCCCTTGTCTGATTATGCGGCTTTCACCTTTGAATCACGTACGGGTAAAGCCAAGGCTATGGTGATGGGTGGAATAACGGCCGAGGGCGTTGTGTGCAACACGCGCTGGTGTACGGAAGATGGCGAGTTGTGGGTGGATTATTCCGTTGAACAGCCCGAATTTGGAAGCTTGGCTGGAGCAGCAGTGGTATATTATGCGGATAGATTGTTGATGTTTGGAGGTGTTGATGTCAATAATCAATTGTTTGAAGGTGCAGTATTGGAATCCTATGATGAAGGGTTGCATTGGGCTGTGCCCGATACGGCGTTGAACAAACTGCCGGAAACCTATGCTGTGAGAACAAATCAGTCGGCTTTTGTATATGGCACCAGTATTTATCTGTTTGGCGGACGCACCCGTACACAAGTCTTTTCTGATATGTGGAAAGGCAAGTTAAATAAAATGGATTTTTCACAGCAATAATGCCATTTTGGAATAAAGATTGTATCATGAAATAACGAGAAAAATAAATATAAAACTACGAAACATATGAGTACAACATTGCAAGAACTCACCGAAAAGATTTATGCTGAAGGTGTTGAAAAAGGAAATCAGGAGGCTACTCAAATAGTTGCCAATGCTAAGGAACAGGCAGAGCAGATTTTGGCAAAAGCCAAGAGTGAAGCTGAATCTATTGTGGCTGGTGCACAGAAGGCTGCAGAAGAATTGAAACAAAATACCCAATCAGAATTGAAACTGTTTGCACAGCAGTCATTGAATGCTTTGAAAACGGAGGTAACCAATCTGATTTGTGGAGAAATTGTGAACACTTCTGTTAAGGCTGCCAATGCAGACGGCAAATTTATGCAGACGGTCATCGCAAAGGTAGTGGAAGAATGGATTCATGATGGTGGCGTGGAAATTCAGGCTAAGGATGCCAAGGCGCTTACCGATTATTTTGAAGCCAACGCCAAAGGTTTGCTCGAAAAAGGTTTGAAGATTACAGAGGTGAAAGGTCTGAAAACGGATTTTGCCATTACGCCAGCCAGCGGTGCCTATAAGATAACGTTTGGCGATGCGGAATTTGAAGCTTATTTCAAGGAATTCCTGCGTCCTAAATTGGTGCAGACGCTGTTCGGTGCTGAAAATAAATAAGATGGCTTGTCTGGTTAGATGACATAGCCTTATTTGATTTTAAATAAGTAAACAATGAAATATTATTATTTGGTTTCTGGTTTGCCCGATATCCAATTATCAGACACAAAGGTTTCTCCCATGGTTGAAATGGCCGAGGAAATCAAAGATAATTTGTCGGCTGCCGATGCTAATCTTTTCCGCTTGTTGTTGATGAAATATGACAATGAAAATTTATTGGCATATCTCAAAGACAATAATGCCCAGCTCAATCCATTGGGCAATCTCTCTTCAAACGATTGGGAGGAGTTGGTTGCCATGATGAACGAAAGTGATTCTGTTGCAGACAAGCGCCTCATGCCTTATATCCAGCAGTTTTATGCGCAATACACAGAGGGTTTCCCCGAAAATGTGTTGCCGGAAGACCAGTTGGCTACGGGATATTATTCCTATGGTATGAAGTGTGGCAATCGCTTTCTGGCCGATTGGTTTGAGTTCAACCTTAATTTAAATAATGTGTTGGCTGCGCTTATGTGCCGTAAGTTCGGCTTCGACATTAAGACGGCAGTGTTGGGCTCTAATGAGATAGCGGAGGCTTTGCGTATGAGCGGTGCACGTGATTTTGGATTGGCGGGTACGTTTGACCAGATGGAAGAAGTGCTGCGCATAGCAGAAATGACCGACTTGTATGAACGTGAAAAGCGGTTGGATGCTTTGCGTTGGAATTGGTTGGAGGAAAATACGTTCTTCCATTTCTTCTCGGCTGAACGCATTTGGGCATTCTGGCTGAAATGCGAGTTGATACACAGATGGGAAGATTTGACAACGGAAAAGGGTAAGGCTGTTTTCCGCCAGTTGATGGACGATTTCCGCAAAGAAGTGAAGTTCGATTGATTCGTTTGCTGGGTAATATAGTGAATGTTTGGATGTTTCTGGGTGATAGAAGAGTTGGGGTGAATTTTATCCAGATGAGGAATGAATGATAGTGGGGAGTGGATATGGATAATCAGATGGAGAGTCAGAAAAATATTGGGCATTCAATATATGGGAATAGAATGATAGAAAAGTAAAAAAGAATAATATAATAATCCATTTATATGGCAACAAAAGGAAAAGTAAAAGGTGTCATCTCCAACCTGGTAACGGTAGGTGTGGATGGACCTGTAGCACAAAATGAAATCTGCTACATCAGTATTGGTGAAACGAGGCTTATGGCCGAGGTCTTGAAGGTGTCAAACGACAATGTCTTCGTACAGGTTTTTGAGAGCACTCGTGGATTGAAAGTGGGAGATAATGTGGAATTTACAGGACACATGTTGGAAGTAACGCTGGGTCCGGGATTGTTGAGCCGTAATTATGATGGTCTTCAAAACGATTTGGACAAGTTGACCGGTGTGTTCTTGCAACGTGGAGAATATAATTTCCCATTGGATAAGGAACGTGTATGGCATTTTGTTCCTTTGGCAAAAGAGGGGGACAAAGTGGAAGCGGCATCATGGTTGGGTGAAGTGGACGAAAACCACCAACCGCATAAAATCATGGTCCCTTTTGTTTTTGAAGGGGAATATACTATCAAGTCTATTGTCAAGGAAGGCGACTATAAGATTGAAGATGTAGTGGCTGTTTTGCTTGATGAAGACGGCAAGGAACACAATGTAACGATGATTCAGAAATGGCCGGTAAAGAAAGCCATTAATGTTCATAAGGAAAAACCAAGACCTTTCCGCCTGCTGGAAACGGGTGTGCGTACCATTGATACGGCCAACCCGATTGTGGAAGGTGGTACAGGATTTATTCCTGGTCCGTTCGGTACGGGTAAGACGGTGCTTCAGCACGCTATCTCCAAACAGGCCGATGCTGATATCGTGATTATGGCTGCTTGTGGTGAACGTGCCAATGAGGTGGTGGAAATCTTCGTGGAATTCCCTGAATTGGAAGACCCGCACACAGGTCGCAAGCTGATGGAACGTACCATCATTATTGCCAATACATCCAACATGCCGGTTGCGAGCCGTGAAGCCTCCGTTTATACGGCCATGACCATTGCAGAATATTATCGTGCTATGGGATTGAAGGTGTTGCTGATGGCTGACTC
>CALUKG010000090.1 GCA_944321155.1 uncultured Bacteroidales bacterium
AATCCTGAAACTCCGATTTGTCGTTCCGGGTGGTTGATGTCAATGGGTTTATGGCAGATATTGTAATCGCCGCAGACAATCAGGTTCGGACGTTCTGTTTTTACTTGGTTGACAAAAGGCAAAAAGGCTTCCAGAAAGTCCATTTTGAATGCTTGGCGTTCATCGCCAGAACTACCAGATGGAACATAGACACTCATAACGGACAAGTCTCCGAAATCGGCTCTTAAAATGCGTCCTTCCGAATCATATCGCTCATTGTCCATACCAATAACCAGCCTGTCCGGTTGTTGTTTGGACAAAATGGCTACACCACTGTAGCCTTTTTTCTGTGCAGAGTGGAAAAAACAGTGATAGCCTGCTTCCTCAAATGGTTTTGTGTCTATCTGTTCCGGTTGTGCCTTGGTCTCCTGCAAGCAAAGCACATCCGGCTGTTCTTGTTGCAGCCACTCGCAAAGGCCTTTGTTCATGGCTGCCCTTATTCCGTTGACGTTATACGATATAATTTTCATTCTGTGTATGATTTTCTATTGACAAATGATTTTTGAGAATATTGATATTGTCCGTTTCCATTGAAAACAGCAACGATATAGAAACCTTTGGGTAAGTAACAATCTTGTGAACCAGAGACCTTTTGCTGCCAGCACAGTTGCCCCATTGCGTTATAAATATGTATATTGGATGGTTGCAAAACATTTTCAAAGCGCAAGCCTCTTTCTGTTGGTAAAATCTGTAGAATTGTTTGGGAATGGGCTTGATTAACCGTGCTAACAGTTTCATTACATGCCTCAAATGCGTAAATGTAGAAACGGTTATCTGCTTCAACAGAAAGTGTCAACTGTGTAGAGACGTCTGCATTAGAAATGGAGCAGGTATAGACATCTTCCTTATTAACTTGCCATTGTGTGGTATTGAGAGTTCCATTTCCAGTCAAAGACAAAGTAATGGTAACATCGTCATCCTCAAAGGGACTTAATAGTGCTTCAACATTGATGGTGCCTGTCAACCCGAGTGTAGGAGTTGTGAGTTCACCGCCGGAAGAAGATGAAGCTAACTTAAGTCCGCCGTTTGTCTCAAAGACTTTTACGCCTGACCATCCGTTGTTGTCGCAATAGTTGCTAAGGTTGGTACTGATGTCGGTTGTTCCTGTTTGTGTACATCCTCCGAACATCTCACTAAAGCAATCTGTCTCTTCTCCGCCTTGAGAAGATTCGTTCATGAATGCGAAACGAATCAGACCATTATTTTCTGTTATGTTATGGACAGGGTAATTGGTGTATGGTGTAAATGATGTATAGAGCGAACCATTAGGATATGTGTCACCACTATCACCATCGGCCGAAGAACGTCCGTCGGCCTGTATGATTTCAACTCCCATGCTTCTTGAGGTGTTGTTGACGGTATTGTTTTCCCATTTTGTGGCGCTGTAATTCACCTTTGTTACTAGCATACCATGGCCAGGGAGATAAGTATCCCATGAGGTTTGTTGTCTGTTTTCCAATAGATAGAAGGAGGTCGGGTTGGGATTGTCACCATCTAAATTGTGTTCGCCTGTAGAGGTAATGATATAGGCCTGGTTGGTGGATTGGAGTTCGGTAAGTTCATAATTACCTGCTTCATTAAGTAGGGCAGGGGTAAGCCATCCCAGATAAAATCGCTCATAAGCAGACATTGTAGGAGGTGTTCTTCCTTCGTTGTTGTAAGGACCATAATCCATTAAGTCCCAAGAACCCAATGTGTGGTGTGTTGAGTAGTCGGTGGCATACATGTCAGGCAGCCCAAGAATATGTCCAAATTCATGGCAAAAGGTGCCAATGCCACACATGTCTGTGCCTGTGTCACCTTTTAATTCACTGAAACATGCATAGTCGGCCACTGTTTTTCCATCGAAAGTGATATCTTCATATGAGCCATCATAGTTGACGGAAGGATACACCACCCAACGATGTGGCCAAATGGATTCCTCTGGGCCATACTCTGCTTCGTTGTGTCCGGCATAAAATACCAATACTTGGTCAATATTCCCATCATTGTTGGCATCATATTGGCTGAAATCAATATCCTGGTCAGCCAACACACAGGCATCGGCAATCATTTCCGGAGCGCGGACATCATCTCCCCAATAATCATTGGCACCATAATAGGGCCTAGTGTTCGGAAGGGTATAAGGTCCGTAAACGTCAAACTGTGGCAGGTACTGGCCAAAAGAAGCATCTTCATAATAGTCTTTTACTGAGCCGGTAGCACCATTGGCAGAGTAGCCGGTTTGGTTTAGTAGATTATTGAATGCATTTTGAGGATTTTGGACAGACATTTGTACGTCTGAATAATTGATGAGAATGACAGGCATTTTTGTGCGCTCTGCCACTTCAACTTTCTGCATGACTATCTTTTTGCGTGCATTTTTCTTGGCCATGCGTTGTTGCGTGGAGAATTCTTCTTGTTTCTCCAGATTGACGGATTGAAGAAACGCTGAGTGGTCTGCACTACGTACATCGGGATTGAGTGCTTTCATGCCCGATAGTTGCAAGCTGTTGTTTTGAATAATGGCATATTCATAAATGCCTTGACTGTTTTTTTCGATACGAAATCCATCAATAGTTGTATGATAATGGTGGAATTCATCGCCAGCCAGAACAATCTTTAATTCGGTTCCGTCTGGTTGTACAATTGTTTGTGCAAGACGTTTGGCAGGAACAGCCATCAGGGCTGTGCACATACCTAAGTAGAGAAATAGGGAAATGATTTTTTTCATAGCAAGTTGTTATTTAATACCATTCATATTTAAGTAGCGCCATTCGGCTTTTGTCCTGTTTTCTTGATTATGGGCTTTTCTACATGAAGGAATTAATATGCCGTTGCGTTCTTTGGCATAACGGAAATATCCTTTTTTATCCTTGACAATTTTGTATCCGTCTAAGGTTGTATGGAAATGGTGGTTCTCGTCTCCCCTTAAACGTATATCAATTGTATCTCCGTTCGGTTGGATATATTCCATCGGGTGTGGTGCTGCTGGAACTCGTTTGGGACGTTGTTGGGAAAAGCCCCATGTGCAACTTACACATAGGAGAAGAATAAAAAAGGTTTGTTTCATAGGAAAAGGATTATTGGTTAACTTCTTTTATTTTTTTGTAGAGCTTGGATGCGAACACAAAATCGTTGAGCTCTGGACAATCGGCATGGAATATGTCATGTGCGGTGCCTTCCCATCGCTTTTCTCCTTTGTCAATGAACATAATATGGTCACCAATTTCCATAATTGAGTTCATATCATGTGTATTGACAATGGTAGTAATGTTGAACTCCTGCGTAATTTCGTGTATGAGTTTGTCGATAATCAGTGATGTTTTGGGGTCAAGTCCTGAATTGGGCTCGTCGCAAAAAAGGTATTTTGGGTTCATGGCAATGGCTCTGGCAATGGCCACTCGTTTCTGCATGCCACCACTTATTTCTGAAGGTGCCAGCATGTAGGAACGCTCCGGAAGGTTGACACGCTGCAGGCAAAAGCGTGTACGTTCTTCTTGTTCCTTTTTGGTCATGGAAGAAAACATTTCCAAAGGGAAGATGACATTTTCAAAAACAGACATAGAGTCAAATAATGCAGCACCTTGGAATAGCATTCCCACTTCTTTTCTCAGATTTCTAATATCTTTCATTTTCATGTCGGGCAGGTTCCGGCCATCGTATTCTATACGACCCTGTTCAATTTTGTGCAATCCGATAACAGATTTCATGAGCACGGTTTTGCCTGAGCCGCTTTGCCCGATAATCATATTGGTCTTTCCTGCTTCAAAAATAACAGATATGTCTTTGAGAATGAGATTACCGTCAAATGATTTACTTACATGTTTTACTTCAATCATAGCGTTAGGAGTTAATACCTTATGTAAGCATAAGGTTGGTTAGCAATAAATTGAAGAAAAGTATGAGGATACTTCCGTTAACAACCGCGTTGGTACTGGCTTTACCCACATCCAATGCACCGCCATAAGCGAAATAGCCATAATAGGATGCGACAGACGAGATGATAAAGGCAAAAACCAGTGACTTGACAATGGCATAGAATACGTAATAAGGTATAAAGGCATATTGGATACCGAGCAAGTAGTCTGCCGTACTGATAATGTCGGTGAACAATCCGACACAGTAACCGCCGATTAATCCGACTGCCATGCTTATGATAACCAGAAATGGCATCATGAGTACAAAAGCGGCTACCTTGGGTAAAATAAGGTAGTTGGCGGAATTGACTCCCATGATTTCAAGCGCATCAATTTGTTCTGTAATGCGCATGGTACCAATCTCAGAAGCAATGTTTGAACCAACTTTTCCTGCAAGAATCAAGCAAAGAATGGTACTGGAAAATTCGAGTAGCAGGGTATCGCGCGTAACTAACCCTGTACTATAGGTGGGCAAAAGTGGGTTTTCTGTATTGAGTTTGGTTTGTATGGTCATGATAGCACCAATGAAAACTGAGATGATAATCACTATGGGCAGTGATTGCAACCCGAGTTTTTCCAGTTCTTTGGGCAATTGTCGGAAAAACATTTTCCAACTGTCTGGTCTGTTGAAGACGCGCTTCATCAACAAACTGTATTCGCCAATTTGTTTAAATAGATTCGTCATGTTTATTTTTCTCCAACTCTAATTTTCTTAATTCTTTTTGCTCGAGAATGCGTGCCAGTCTTTCCTGTTCCTGTTTAGCCAGTTCGGCTTCAATAGTCTGCTTCTCCTTTTGTGAGATTTTTTTCTCCCGTTTGAGTTGTGCATAAAGGAGAAGGGTAGCCCATGCATCGGTTGCCGCATATAATTGTTGGGCATTGGTCAGTTCTTTTTGCTCCCAATTGGATAACCTTTGTGCTTTTGATATTTTCCGGTTAAATACAATGGCGAAAATTTTCTGAAGGCTTAACTCGAATATGCCATAGTCTTTCACCATGTTTTGAATATCAAAGCATTCTTTTGGCTTCATCCTGATTCTTTGAGTCAGGGCATGGAGGTCATCATTCAAAGAAAGACCTATTTTTTTTACATTCTTGTTTTCAAACAATTCTCCAATGGGTGTGAGATCCTTTATCTGATTAAGTCGAAAAAGATAGCATACGGTGAGAGTGGAAACCTGCAGAAGCGATACTGGGTAGGAAGTTCCCTTTTTGAAAGAAGGCCGTGTTTCAGTGTCTATACCTACCTCTGCATACGTGTTCAGTTGCTGTATGGCTACTTGTGCTTGCTCGGTTGTACAGATTTCTTCAATCTTACCTTCAAATACAACGGTTTGCAGGTCGTTGAGAACGTTCTTGTCTATTTTTGCAGGAAAATGCATGATTTATTCGTTTCTGAAAAAAATAAATAAGTCATCGCGGCGGTCTGATTCATCATGATGGTGTGCGCATCCACAATTTTCGTGTGAGTGTTCCGCTGGTTCATCATATGCAAAGTTGTTCTCTTCGTCTTGCGTTTTAAAATGTAGATGATGCAGAGCACGCAGGGCATTAAGAAGCTTTTCTCCCCAATGCTCTGAAAATGCACTGAGTGCGGCTGCGATGGCAGCTGTCATAACTTCCATGTCGGCTGTCTGGTAATTCCCTGCCGAGTCTTTCAGCTCCTGATAGATATCTGCCAGATTTTCTGAAATAAAAGCAAGTATTGGAGTATCACTCAGTTGCATGTCGGCATGGAATACCTCCAAATATGCATCGTCTTCACCCAACATATTCTTTATCATTCCTGCTATTTCATTATAATCATCTTCTGTTACGAATTGTTCAAGGAAGCCGTCAATTTCTTCTTCCGGCTGGTGGAGCATGATGGTTTTTTGGTACAGCAAAGGAAGAATTTTGAGTAAAGTTTCGATATAGACTTCCTGTTCATATTCATTAGTGTGTTCTAATAGTTTGCATGTTTGTGCAACAACAGTCATAAATTCAATGACTGGATGAGAGTAAACATAGTGGTCAGGCAGTTTATCGTGTAAATTTTCCATATTCGTTTCGTAATTATGCATTTGGCAAAGATAGTGAAAGGTAAGTGCAATGGCAAATTGAAAATTTAGTTCTACAGATTTGCATTGCAGTCTGCCTTCTGCTTTAGGAATGAAAATTCCTTATGTTGCAAAAATTGGTCTGAAGAGGCCTATTCGATGTGACAGGAGAAAAATAACTGATGTTCAGGTAGTAATTCCGGATGCAGAATCTTTATCAAATCGGCGAGAATCAAATCGGGACGTGCTACTCCAGTTTCCCAAAAATCGTTTGCTCCATCGGGTGTCATACGCTTATTGAAATTGTAAACCCGATTTTGTTTGTATGCCTTGAATAGGGAGTGCTTATCATCCATATCTTTTAATTCTTTCATGGATGTGGCACTGCAGCCAACCCAGAAATCAGCATTTGAAAAATTAGCTAATATGGTTTCCATGGTTAGTGGGAGGCTTCCAGTTTCTTTGTTCTCTGCATAGAAATAACTAGCGCCAGCGTCTTGAAAAAGTTTTCCCATATAGCTGTTGCCGGCTGGCACATACCATGTACCTCTGAAATTTCCTCCGCTAAGAATAGATGGTTTTTCTTTTGCTGTAGCGGCCAGTTGTTTCAGAGAAATATATTTTTCTTCGATATCTTGAAAAATGGAATCGGCCATAGTGTCTTTATCATAAAAGGCAGCCACAAACTTAATCCATTCGGCTCTTGCCAGCAATGATGTTTCCATCCATTCTATGTTATAGACTACAGATATACCGACCCTTTTGAGCTGCTCAATATGGGAATCAGAGTTGTTGTAGGCGATAGCCATGAGTATATCCGGTCGGAGTTTAATGACTTGCTCCGTGTTGATGTCTAATGCATCACCCATGTCAGTGATTTCTTGCTTATCACATTTCTCTCGTATGCTTTGGCTGTATATGAGTTTGGGTGAACAGATGCCAACTATTGATGATTCCTCATTGAGCATTTGCAGGAATGGTACGTGTGTGGCGGATGTGATTCCAATTGTTTTTATTGGGACCTTAATCCGATATCCGTCTGTAGGAATGCTGGTGGTATCGTTTTTTACCAAATAATATCTGTTGAGAATCTCTCCCGGCACCCATGGATTTTTGACTATGACCTCTTTGTATTGGTCATGTTGTAGGATTGTAAATCCTTGGGCATATTTTAGGGATTGAGTGATGTGCTGTGTGGTGTCAGTTTTGTGATGACATGCTGCTAGTATAAATACCAAGCACAAACTGATCATTATTTTTGCTGATTTCATTCCTTTTTACTGTTCGTTAGAGTTGTTGGCAAGGTCTGAGTTAATTTGTTCAATATAGGCAATGAGCTCTTCCTTGCCCAATCCGTTTTCACTTGATGTCTTGAAAATAGGAGGAAGTTCTTCCCAAGTTTCCAAAAGCACTTTTTTGTATTCTTCAATATTGTTTTGAAGTCTTGTAGCACTCATTTTGTCCCCTTTTGTAAAGACAATGGAAAATGGAATCTCGTTTTCTCCGAGCCATTGCATAAATTCCATGTCGATTTTTTGTGGCGCATGTCTGGAATCGACAAGTACAAACAAGTTGATTAATTGCGGACGGAATAAAATGTAGTTCTCGATAATTTGTTTGAGTTTATTTCTCATCGTTTTACTTTGTGCTGCGTATCCATATCCGGGCAAGTCAACCAAGTACCATTCTTTATTGATGATAAAATGGTTTATGAGTAATGTTTTGCCTGGTGTGGAAGATGCCTTTGCCAAGTCCTTTTTTGCGCACAGCATATTGATAAGAGAGGATTTGCCAACATTAGAGCGTCCGATGAAAGCATATTCGGGTAACTGCCCTTGAGGGCATTTTTTATAGTCGGTATTCGAAACGACAAATTCAGCTGTTTTGATCATGTAACCTATGATGTTTGTTGATTTGACAAAGATAGTGAATGAGGACAATTGTTGCAAATCAGTGCTGTAAGCTGTTCTGGTGTATAACTGATTCTATGGCAGAAATGCACTAAAGCCCTTTAATAGCTTTGCAAAATGTCGCATGAAAAAAACTATTAGGAAGCAAGTGTATTGTTAATATGTGAACTACTGGAAATTTGTCATATGTCTAAAACAAAGTGCTGTTAAGTGGTAGAGTCTGCGAAAAAAAATATTTGTTCTTTGTGTTTGAAAATCAGATATATTTTCCTACATTTGCCAACGTTATTCGGAATTTATCTAATCACTAAGTTATAAACATCTTATATTTAGTATACCATTATGAAACCAACTCACATTGAACATTTAGGCATTGCC
>CALUKG010000091.1 GCA_944321155.1 uncultured Bacteroidales bacterium
GAAGTTTTACAATTTGACTATGCCGAACCGCAGCCTATCTTATATAAAGATACAGCAAGGTGAGTGCAGAGGCAAATTTGGTGCAAGCCGAATCCAACACCAAGCTTGCTTGAGTTTTGGTGAGGCGCCGCCCAAATTCAGTTACTAAATGCAAAACAAAGTTTTGTAATTTGACAATCCCGAACCGCAGCCTATCTTATATAAAGATACAGCAAGGTGAGAGGAGTGACAAATGCAAAACAAAGTTTTACAATTTGACAATCCCGAACCGCAGCCTATCTTATTATAAGATAACGCAGAGCGAACGCAAAGCAAAATGGAATTTTGGAGTTTAGCCTCATTATAGTATCTTTGTCACACCAATATAATATATTATGAAAAGATACAGTATCTATTACATTCTAATCACGTGCCTGACTTTGTTCATGTTTTCATGCAACAACGAACCGCTGATATTACATGTAGCCACTTACAATATCCGCAATGCCAACTCCTACGATTCTCTTATGGGAAATGGCTGGAGCAAACGCTGTCCTTACGTCACCCAACAGATTTTATACAACGGCTGGGATATTATCGGCACACAAGAATGCCTCCATCATCAGTTGGAAGACCTGAAATCAGGCTTGGGAGTATACGATTATATCGGTGTCGGACGTGACGACGGTAATCAAAAAGGCGAATACAGCGCCATCTTATACAATACCCAACGCATTGAAGTGCTCGAAAGCGGCAATTTCTGGCTTTCACAAACACCCGACACACCCAGTCTTGGCTGGGACGCCGCTTGCATCCGTATATGCACTTGGGGGCGCTTCAAGGAAAAAAGCTCTGGACAGGAATTCATGGTATTCAATACACACATGGACCATGTGGGAGTGGAAGCACGGATTGAAGGGGCTTATCTGATTATGGAAAAAATCAAAGAGCTCAGCAATGCTAGTCCCTACATGTTGACCGGTGATTTCAATGTCAACCAACATCATCTGTCTTACAGAACCATTTCAGAAAGCGGAGTATTGAGAGACGCCTACAATTTGGCAGAAATCAAATACATCAACAACGGAACGTTCAACGCGTTTGACACACAACGGTTCACCAAAGACCGGATTGACCATATATTTGTGTCCAATGATTTTAGCGTAAAACGCTATGGCACTCTGACAGAATGCTATTGGTCAGCCAACGAAGCCGACTCACTCCAAACAGGTTATGACCTACGCTTCCCATCCGACCATTTCCCTGTCACGGCACTCATTTGCACACAACAATAACAAAACATTGAAAAACAGAAACAAAAAAGGGATGTCCACCAAACGGTAAACATCCCTTTTTTGTTGCCCCACTAGGATTCGAACCCAGACAGACAGAACCAGAATCTGTAGTGCTACCATTACACAATAGGGCAATGATTGAATTGCGGCTGCAAAGGTACAAGAAAACTTGATACCAGCAAAAAATAATCCACTATTTTTTTCAAAAAAACAACTTTGCGCACAAAATCAATGCATTTCACAACTTGCTCGGCAAGCAAAACAAATCCTCACTTTCCACCAATCACTCCAAAAGCACATGAAGCACACCCTCATTCCGAAACAGAGATATTTTTCTGATGTTCAGCAAAAAAAGAGCCTCAACTATTTGTAGAATAGAAAGAAAAAGTCTATCTTTGCAGTCCGTTATTATCCAAGTTTATTAACACTGAAGTTTCAAACATAAATGCTTGAATTTGTTCCGATTAGCCTCATTCAAATCAAGCTGAGTTTGCTACCGAAGTTTATTATCTAACAATAAAACGATTTAATAAAGTGGACACTTTAAGTTACAAAACCGTCTCAGTTAACAAAGCGACGGCACAAAAAGAATGGGTTGTAGTAGACGCTACCGATATGGTTGTTGGTCGTCTCTGCACACGCGTAGCTAAATTACTTCGCGGCAAATACAAACCGAGCTTCACTCCACATGTGGACTGCGGTGACAACGTAATCATCATCAACGCTGACAAAGTTCGCTTGACAGGAAAGAAATGGACAGAACACATCTATCTGCGCCACACTGGTTATCCTGGCGGACAACGTGAATATACCCCAGCTGACTTGATGGCTAAATCTCCAGAACGCCTTATCAAGAAAGTAGTAAAAGGTATGTTGCCTAAAAACCGTTTGAGCGACCGTTTGATCGACAACTTATATGTGTTTGCTGGTGCAGAACACGACAAACAAGCACAACAACCAAAAGCAATTGATATCAACGCATTAAATTAATAGAAAGCACATGGAACAAATACATGCCTTAGGAAGAAGAAAAGCGGCTGTAGCCCGTGTTTTCGTTAACGAAGGAAGTGGTAAAATCACTATCAACAAACGTGATTTGGAAGTTTATTTCCCATCTTCAATTCTTCAATATATCGTTAAACAACCACTGAACACATTGAACGTTGTTGAAAAATACGACATCAAAGTAAATCTTCGCGGTGGTGGTTTCAAAGGACAAGCTGAAGCATTGCGTTTGGCTATCGCACGTGCCTTGGTAAAAATCAATGCTGAAGACAAACCTGCATTGAAAGCTGAAGGCTTCATGACACGTGACCCACGTGAGGTTGAACGTAAGAAACCAGGTCGCCCAAAAGCACGCAAACGTTTCCAATTCTCAAAACGTTAATGATAATAGACGGCTTCCGCTACTCCTTCTGGTTTGGCGGAAGTTTTGTTGCTTTATCAAAGAGAATAAGTTTAGTATCTAAACCATGCAGACTTCATCATGAACTACTGTGTGGCTGAATTAACAGAATGTAAACACTTAAAATAAGAAAAAATGCCAAGAACAAATTTTGAACAATTATTGGAAGCAGGTTGCCACTTCGGACACCTCAGACGTAAATGGAATCCAGCTATGGCTCCATATATCTTTATGGAACGTAATGGTATTCACATCATCGACCTCAACAAAACAGTAGTAAAAATCGACGAAGCTGCTGCTGCGTTGAAAAACATCGTAAAATCTGGCCGTAAGGTTCTTTTCGTAGCTACCAAAAAACAAGCTAAAGACGTAGTGGCTGAAAGAGCTAAAGAAGTAGGAATGCCTTATATCACTGAACGTTGGGCTGGTGGTATGTTGACCAACTTCCCTACTATCCGTAAGGCAGTTAAGAAAATGGCCAACATCGACAAAATGACCGAAGACGGCACTTTCGATAATATTTCAAAACGCGAAAAACTTCAAATCTCTCGTCAACGTGAAAAACTGGAAAAGAACTTGGGTTCTATCTCTGACATGGTTCGTCTTCCAGCTGCATTGTTCGTTGTTGACGTAATGAAGGAACATATTGCTGTACGCGAAGCACAACGCTTGGGTATCCCTGTATTCGGTATCGTTGACACCAACTCTGACCCTACTTTGATTGACTATGTAATCCCAGCTAACGATGACGCAACCAAATCTGTTGACGTTATCCTCAGCGCTATGGTTGAAGCAATGAAAGAAGGTTTGGAAGAACGCAAAATTGAAAAAGCTGATGCTGAAGCTGCTGCTGAACAAAATGCAGAAGTAAAGGAACGCAAAACGCGTGTTCGCAAATCACGCACTCAAAAAGAAGATGACGAAGCTATGAACGCACGCGTTGCTGAGAAATACGCTTCTAAAGATGCTGAAGAATAATCAATTATAATCCCTCAAAAAAGAATAAGATTATGGCAGTTACAATGGCTGAAATCTCAAAATTGCGCAGTATGACCGGTGCAGGCATGATGGATTGCAAAAATGCCCTCACCGAAGCAAACGGCGATTTTGAAAAAGCAATAGAAATTATACGTAAAAAAGGACAGGCAGTTGCTGCTAAACGTAGCGACCGTGAAGCTGCTGAAGGCTGTGTGCTTGCAAAAGCTGAAAACGGATTTGCTGCTGTTTTGGCTTTGAAATGCGAAACTGACTTCGTAGCTAAAAACCAAGACTTCATTGCATTGACACAAAGCATCCTTGACGCAGCTATGGCCAACAAGCCTAAATCACTTGATGAATTGAAGGCTTTGACCATCGATGGCAGAACAGTAAGCGACTTGGTTACTGACCGTTCTGGTATCACTGGCGAAAAAATGGAGTTGGACTACTACGAATTTGTAGAAGGAGGCACAACTACTGCTTACATCCACCCGGGTAACAAGTTGGCTACTATCGTTTCTTTCAAGGAAGAAGGTGCTGACTATGAAACTATCCACGGTGTTGCTATGCAAGTTGCAGCAATGAACCCAATTTCATTGGACCGCGATTCAGTTCCTGCTAAAGTAATTGAAACTGAATTGGAAATCGGACGCGACAAAGCTCGTCAGGAAGGAAAACCTGAAAATATGCTTGACAAAATTGCTCAAGGTCGCTTGAACAAATTCTTCCAGGAATCTACCCTGTTGGAACAAGCATACATCATGGATAACAAAACTCCTATCAAAGACCTGCTGAAAGCAAAAGGCATCACTGCTACCGGATTTAAACGTGTAACACTGAATCAGGAATAAGAAATTATATTCCATAACGATAGAGGGGTTGTGTCAAATTGAATCATTTTGGCACAACCCCTTTAAGGTATGTCAGAATATGTAAGATGCAAGGCGCTGAAGGTGAGGGCGCAGGGGGTTTACTGGCGTAAATGACCGAACCTGAATCCTGATAGCAACGATGCAGATTGCATATTCTGACACACCGTCTCTTTTTATTTGGTATAATATTGTCATATTGACTTGATAATTGTACCTTTGCATTGAGAAGATTATAAAAAAGAATATGGAAAGAAAAGTACGCGTGCGATTCGCACCCAGCCCAACCGGTCCTTTGCATATCGGTGGGGTAAGAACAGCATTATACAATTACTTGTTTGCCAAACAACATGGAGGGGATTTCCTGTTGAGAATTGAAGATACCGACAGTAACCGTTTTGTACCCGGAGCGGAAGATTACATTATCGAAGCGCTCAATTGGTTAGGTATCAAGGCTGATGAAGGTGTTGGCATTGGTGGAAGTCATGCTCCCTACAGACAAAGTGAGAGAAAAGAAATCTACAAACAATATGTAAAGCAGCTTCTTGATGCAGGCAAAGCATACATTGCATTTGACACACCAGAAGAACTCGAACAGAAGCGTACGGAAATCAAGAATTTCCAATATGATGCTTCTACACGTATGCAAATGCGCAACTCGCTCTGCATGCCGGCAGAAGAAGTGAAACAGCTGATGGATAGCGGCCACCAATACGTGGTACGTATCAAAATCGAGTCCAACGAGGACGTTAAGGTCAACGACCTCATCCGTGGTGAAGTTGTCATCAACTCCAGTATTCTGGACGACAAGGTGCTCTATAAATCAGCCGATGAACTCCCTACCTATCACTTGGCCAATGTGGTAGACGATTACCTGATGGAAATCAGCCATGTAATTCGTGGTGAGGAATGGTTGCCTTCTGCACCTTTACACGTACTGCTTTACCGTGCGCTCGGCTGGGAAGACAAGATGCCACGTTTTGCACACCTTCCCCTACTCCTCAAACCCGATGGTAACGGCAAGCTGAGCAAACGTGATGGCGACCGCCTCGGTTTCCCTGTTTTCCCACTCGAATGGCACGACCCTAAAAGCGGAGCTATATCCAGCGGATACCGTGAAGCAGGTTACTTCCCGGAAGCAGTTGTCAACTTCCTGGCTTTGCTGGGTTGGCATGCAGGTTCTGACAAGGAGATATATTCCATGGAAGAACTCATCAAGGATTTCTCACTGGAACGCGTGAGCAAAAGCGGTGCTAAGTTCGACTACGAAAAAGGCAAATGGTTCAACCGCCAATATCTGTGCGCCAAATCCAACGAGGAACTGGCTGAAATGTTCCAACCTATTTTAAAGGAACATGGCATTACTGCCGATGCTGAAAAAGTGGCTATTGTCATGGGACATACCAAAGAACGTGTCAACTTTGTTACCGAGTTGTGGGACCAATGTTCCTTCTTCTTCGTTGCTCCTACGGCATACGATGAAAAAACGGTACAGAAACGCTGGAAAGCTGACTCTGCCCAACACATGGAAATGCTTATCGGTGTATTGGAAGGCATTGATGACTTCTCTTTGGAGAACACAGAAAAGATTGTCCTTCAATGGATTCAGGACAACAACCTGGGTATGGGTGCTGTCATGAATGCATTCCGCCTTGCCATTGTGGGAATTTCCAAAGGCCCTCACATGTTTGACATTACCACTGTGATTGGCAAGGAGGAAACAATTGCACGCTTGAAACGTGCCATTGAAGTATTGAAATAATTTAAGGTATTAAGCAAACAATAAAGCAAGTGCCGGAAAGGCGTTTTCGGCACTTGCGTAAGGTGAAAACAGTCTGAAACCACTCACCGAAACCAACAACAGGGCCGGTATAGGCAAGGACAGAAAACACCTCTTGATCAATAAGGTATGAAAAAAGATTTGCACTTTGAAACATTACAGGTACATGCCGGCTATACTCCCGACAAGACCAATTCACGGGTGGCACCCATCTACCCGACAACGGCATTTGTTTTTGACAGTGCCGAACACGGAGCCGATTTGTTCAACTTGGATTTCAAGGAAGACCATGCCCCGTACATCTATTCACGGTTAAACAACCCTACGGTCAGCATATTTGAACAACGTATGGCGGCCTTGGAAGGTGGTGTTGCTGCGGTAGCCGTTTCCTCAGGACAATCGGCTGAATTCATCACCATGCTGAGCCTCCTGCAAGCAGGCGACAACGCTGTTGTTTCTCCTTATCTCTACGGTGGCACCTATAACCAATTCTTCGTTTCTTTCCAACGTCTGGGAATTGAAATGAGAAAAGCGGCCAGTGACAAAGCAGAAGATTTGGAAAAACTGATTGATGAGAAAACGAAAGCTATATATGTTGAAAACATAGGCAATCCCTATTTCAACATTCCGGATTTCGACCAATTGGTAGAACTGGCTCACCGCTATGACATTCCTCTGATTGTGGACAACACATTCGGCTGTGGCGGATATTTGTGCCAACCTATCAAACTGGGTGCTGACATTGTTATCGAATCAGCTACCAAATGGATTGGTGGTCATGGAGCAGTAATGGGAGGTATCATCATTGACGGCGGAAGCTATAACTGGAAAAACGGCAAGTTCCCATTGTTCTCTGAACCATCGGAAGGCTATCACGGATTGGTGTTCGCCGAAAAATTCGGTAAATCAGCCTTTGCCATGCGCTGTGTTGCGGAAAGCCTCCGCGATTTCGGTCCATGCCTGAGCCCGTTCAATGCCTGGCAAATGCTGCAAGGTTTGGAAACACTCTCTATCAGAGTACAGAAAATGTGCGACAATGCCATGCTTTTGGCAGAATGGCTCCGAACCTTGCCGGAAATACAGTCTGTAAGCTATCTCGGCCTGCCTGACCATCCTTACCACGACTTGGCAACCAAGTACCTGCACAATGGGTATGGCGCAGTGTTGACCTTCCGCATGAAAGGTGGTTTGGAAGAAACAATACACTTTGTGGAAGGACTGGAGCTGATTAGCCACTTGACCAACATAGGTGATGTACGCACGCTGATTACACACCCGGCAAGCACCACACACCGCCAGATGAGCGAAGAAGCCCAGATTGCAGCTGGCGTATATCCTGATATGCTGCGTCTGTCTGTCGGATTGGAACATTTGGACGATATAAAAGATGACATATTACAAGCATTAAGAAAATAAATATGAACCTAAAAATTTACGATCATGGAAGAGAAGAAAGAAAACCAATTCAACATTGAATTGCCGGCAGACGTATCTGAAGGCATCTATTCAAATCTAGTTCTGATATCTCACTCTACATCGGAATATATTCTTGATTTCATTAGAATCATGCCCGGCAAACCGAAAGGAACGGTAAAATCACGTATCATCATGACACCGGAGCATGCCAAACGTCTGATGCTAACGCTTCAGGACAACATTGCCAAATACGAGCAGATGAACGGAAAAATCAATATCCACGACAAAGGTCCTGTAGCTCCAATGGGATTTGGCGGCGGAGAAGCTTAACAATCAAAGAATAGAATCCATATAACATTTACATAAAAGAGGCCGACCCAAAAGTAAAATTTGAGGTCGGCTTCCTTTTTTTTTAATTCTCAAAGATATTCAGTTGTATTTTTCATTTGCAACCATTTTCTTTTTCCTGACTTCGTCATCGTGTCACCCAAAAATTTTCATCAAAGAGTTTTGCAATTTTCTGGTGCCTTGCCATCA
>CALUKG010000092.1 GCA_944321155.1 uncultured Bacteroidales bacterium
CCTATCTTTCTACGCAGGAAAGGCACTTCATTCCTCTTGATTTTCCGAAGGTCATAATCAAGAATTGTTGCGTCACCTGTCTTCACCGGCACCTCCGCATAAAAAGACTTGAGCAACGAGCTCTTGCCGCTACCCACTTTCCCCAACAAATAGATAAATTCGCCTGAATTGACCTCCAGATTCACGTCGCGCAAAATAGTCAATTCCTGCTGACGTATCTCCACATCCTTATATTGAATCAGCTGTTTCATAATCTATAATTTCTTTGGGACAAAGATAGTGAAAGGTGAGAGATGTAACAAATTTGGAAGAAAACTATTGTTGTAAAATGAAAGTTGCGTCAAGCTCGCTTGTAAGCAAAATTTATTTTACAACAAAGATGTTTCAAGAAACATCCCATAGCGCAGCTAGGGTTTCTTCCAAATGCAGTACATCCGAACCGCCTCCTATCTTCTCCAAAGACAGTGAAAGCCCCCTTCCCCCTCACCTTATTCAAATTTTTCCTCAAATCCACATTATTCTCACAAAAGTCTATTGTACATACCAAAAAAAGGGTTACCTTTGCCACTACGTATGAAGATGATGTCACGAACATATAATATCCACATTTTCAAGGGAACAGAAAAAGTTGAGTTTGAGCCAGTGCTGATTGAGTGTGCATTGGCTTTTTTATAAATAATAGGTATATGAAAAGTAACAGTTTGGTGTCAATTTCCGATTACGGAAAAGAAGAGATTCTGGAGATTCTGGACCTGGCCGCAAAATTTGAAGCCAACCCGAATCAGAAAATTTTGGATGGTAAAATAGTTGCAACGCTGTTTTTCGAGCCGTCAACCCGCACGCGCCTCAGTTTTGAAACGGCTGCCAACCGATTAGGGGCACGCATCATCGGTTTTTCCGATGCGGCTACCAGCAGTTCATCTAAAGGGGAAACCCTCAACGATACAATCAAAATCGTAAGCAATTATGCCGACGTCATCGTTATGAGGCACTTCATTGAGGGGGCTGCCAGATATGCATCTGAAATCACCCAGACACCGATTGTCAATGCGGGAGACGGTGCCAACCAACACCCCTCGCAAACCTTGCTCGACCTGTATTCCATTCGCAAGACACAAGGAAGACTGGACAACCTGAACATCTACATGGTGGGCGACTTGAAATACGGACGCACGGTACACTCTCTCATCCACGCCATGTACCACTTCAACCCGACGTTCCACTTCATCGCGCCCGACGAACTGAAAATGCCGGAAGAATACAAACAGTTCTGCCGTCAACATAACATCAAATATACGGAAAGTACTGAACTGGAAGGACATTTCGATGATGCGGACATCCTGTATATGACCCGTGTACAAAGGGAACGCTTCCAGGATTTGATGGAATATGAACGCGTAAAGGATGTCTATTGCCTGCGCAATTCCATGCTCGACAATACCAAACCGAATTTGCGCATATTGCACCCGCTCCCACGTGTCAACGAAATCGACATGGATGTGGACAGCAACGAAAAGGCTTACTATTTCCAACAGGCACAAAACGGCCTCTATGTGCGCCAGGCCATCTTAACCAAAGTATTAGGTTTGAATTTATAAGAAGCGTTATTATGGAAAAAGAAATGAAAGTAGCGGCATTGTGCAACGGCACAGTAATTGACCATATACCCGCAGAACAGTTATTTACAGTAGTGGAGATTCTCGACCTGAAACATTGCAGCGGACAAATCACCATCGGCAACAATCTGGACAGCCAGAAAATGGGCAGCAAGGGCATCATCAAGATTTCCGACCGCTTCCTCGACGAAAGCGAAGCCAACAAAATCGCATTGATTGCCCCACATGCTAAAATCAATATCATCCGCAACTATGAGGTCGTGGAAAAACGCAATATCACTCTGCCGGAAGAAATCAACGGAATTGTACATTGCCCCAACCCCAAGTGTATCACCAACAACCAACCAGTGACCACACGCTTCCATGTCATAACATACAAGGACGGCATACGCCTACGCTGCCATTACTGTGAAAAGGAAGTGGAACAAAACAACATTAAAATCAACTGATTATGAAGCAAAACTGGAGACCGGGCACCATGATTTATCCGCTTCCTGCCGTGATGGTTTCATGCGGCGAAACGGAAAGCGAATACAATATTCTCACCGTAGCATGGGTGGGAACTATCTGTAGTGACCCGGCCATGTGCTATACCTCCGTACGCCCTGAACGGCACTCTTACCCCATCATCAAACGCACGGGAGAGTTCGTTATCAACCTCACCACTGAAGCGTTGGCCAAAGCCACTGACTGGTGCGGGGTAAAGAGCGGCAAAGATTACAACAAATTTGCTGAAATGGGACTGACCGCAGGAAAATCAAGCGTCATCAATGCGCCCATTATCAATGAATCGCCGGTCAATATTGAATGTAAGGTAAAGCAAATCATACCACTAGGCACACACGACATGTTCATTGCCGAAGTGGTCAATGTACAAGCCGATGAGCAATACATCAACCCGGAAACGGGAGCATTTGAACTGGACAAGGCTCGCTTGATGGCTTACGCACACGGACATTATTACAAACTGGGCGAACAGATTGGCAAATTCGGCTGGAGTGTAAGAAAAAAGAAATAACTTAATCTAATTAACCATACAAAAACTTTTTATTAGTACAATTATGACAAGAGACAATCAGATCTTTGAAATCATCAGACGCGAAAAGGAACGTCAGATGAAAGGTATCGAGTTAATCGCCTCTGAAAACTTTGTGAGCGAACAGGTTATGGAAGCTATGGGCTCAGTTCTTACCAATAAATACGCTGAAGGCTACCCAGGAAAACGTTACTATGGTGGCTGCGAAGTGGTGGACGAATCAGAAAACCTGGCTATCGCACGTTTGAAAGAAATATATGGTGCTGCATGGGCCAATGTTCAACCACACTCTGGCGCTCAAGCCAACATGGCTGTGTTCATGGCATGCTTGCAGGCTGGCGACAAATTCTTGGGTCTTAACCTGTCACACGGTGGACACCTGTCACATGGTTCACCTGTCAACTTCTCTGGTCTTATGTTCCATGCATTGGAATACAATGTAAAGGAAGAGACAGGAAGAGTGGACTATGAACAATTGGAAGAAGTGGCTTTGCGCGAACGTCCGAAGTTGATTATCGCCGGTGCTTCTGCTTATAGCCGCGAATGGGATTATGCCCGCATCCGTGCCGTTGCCGACAAAATCGGTGCTATCTTCATGGTCGACATGGCTCACCCTGCAGGTCTTATCGCTGCCGGTTTGCTCGACAACCCTGTGAAATATGCTCACATCGTTACTTCTACAACTCACAAAACATTAAGAGGACCACGTGGCGGTATCATCATGATGGGCGAAGACTTCCCTAACCCATGGGGCAAAACGACTCCTAAGGGTGAAATCAAGATGATGTCTGCCATCCTCGACTCTGCCGTATTCCCAGGTGTACAAGGCGGACCGCTTGAACATGTCATTGCAGCCAAAGCAGTTGCATTCGGTGAAGCCCTCCAACCGGAATACAAACTCTACCAACAACAGGTAAAAGCCAATGCTGCCGTTATGGCTCAGGCTTTTGTGGACAAAGGATACAAAATCATTTCCGGCGGTACTGACAACCACTGTATGTTGGTTGACCTCCGCACCAAATTCCCTGATTTGACAGGTAAAGCTGCTGAAAAGGCTTTGGTGGCTGCTGACATCACGACCAACAAGAACATGGTACCGTTCGACTCTCGTTCACCGTTCCAGACTTCCGGTTTGCGTTTCGGTACACCTGCCATCACTACCCGTGGTTTGAAAGAGGATTCTATGCCATTCATCGTAGAATTAATCGACCGCGTATTGACTTCTCCTGACAACGACCAGGTAATTGCTGCCGTTCGTGCTGAAGTCAACAAGATGATGACGCAATATCCGCTTTTTGCTTGGTAATGTAACCAGACAATATAGAACAAAGGGTGGTCAAAAGCCGCCCTTTGTTATTCTGAAACATTTGGGCATTCTGCCACTATCGCTTATATTTGCATTGTCATTAAATAGAATCATCATGCTTTTCACGGAAATTGTTTACGGCCCTATACACAGTCGCCGACTTGGCTGCTCGCTAGGAATGAATCTGATGCCGCTCAACGGCAAAATCTGCTCGTTCAACTGTGTTTATTGTGAATGCGGTTTCAACACGCAAGGTAAATACACACTGCCCAAACGGGAAGAGGTGGCAAAGGCACTCCAAATCAAACTGGAAGAATTGCGCGCACAAGGCATCACACCCGATGTGTTCACCTTTTCCGGCAACGGAGAACCGACCATGCACCCTGAGTTTGAAGGAATCATTGAAGATACTTGTCAACTGCGCGACCAATATTTCCCCAATGCCAAAATCAGCGTGCTGAGCAACTCTACACAATTGGGCAAGGAATCGGTAGTCAGAGGACTGATGAAAACCGATAACCGCATCCTTAAATTCGACTCTGCTTTCAATGAGACAATGAAACTGATTGACCAACCGGTCAACGAAAACTATTCAGTGGAATGGCTTACTGAACGTCTGTGCTCTTTCAAGGGTGATTTGATTGTACAGACCATCTTCCTGCGTGGCGAACACGATGGCAAGACCATTGACAATACCACCGCACAAGAAGTGGATGCCTGGGTCAATGCATTGAAAACCATCCAGCCCAAACAGGTGATGATTTACGCCATCGACAGGGCAACCCCAGTCAAGACACTGGAAAAGGTAAGCAAGGAAGAACTGGAACAAATTGCCGACAAGGCCAGAAATGCCGGCTTTACGGTATCGGTTGCCGGATAGTTGTATGAAGATACTTGTTGCACCACTCAATTGGGGATTGGGACATGCCAGCCGTTGCGTTCCCATCATCCGGCTGTTGGTCGCACGCAAACAGAAGGTAACAATAGCGGGAGATGGTATGTCTCTCCGCTATTTACGTATGTACTTCCCTGAACTTCCTTTCATGGAAGCGCCCTCTCTGCACTTGCATTACAGCAAAGGCAATTCACAAATCGGCAGCATGCTTCGGCAGCTCCCTACTCTATTGTGCTTTATACGCAAGGACCATAAATGGATAAAGGAGGTGGTAACGCGCCACCATTTTGACCTTGTTATCTCCGATAACCGTTTTGGACTTTACACGTCTTTGACACGAACGGTCTACATTACTCATCAAGTCATGGTCAAAATGCCCCAAGGTCTGACCTTTGCTGAAAAATGGGCTTACCGCTTTCACCGCATCTTCATCGACCAATACAACTATTGCCTGATTCCAGACTATCCCAATAGTCCCAATCTGAGCGGCGACCTGTCACATAAATACCCGCTCCCGCACAATGCCCGCTTTATCGGACCGCTCTCACGGTTCATGCACATGCCCTCCATTCAGCCTAACTGCACCTATGATGTTGTGGCCATCATTTCTGGACTAGAACCTCATAGAACCATGCTGGAGCAACAAGTCCTGCAAACCTATGCCCACACAACGGAAAAAGTGCTTATTTTGGAAGGACGTATTGGCGAACAACCGACATCCAACTCCCCTGACAATATCCATATAGTCTGTCACTTGGATGACAAGCAGCTGTTGCCTTATTTATTGGGTTGCAAGAAAATCATCTGCCGTTCCGGCTATTCCAGCATCATGGACCTGGCTGCTATCCACCAACTGCACAAGGCCACATTTATCGCCACACCCGGACAAACGGAACAGGAATACTTGGCACAACTGCACCAGCCGCAAAACACCTCTCACATAAAAGCATAAACCCAATTCGGTCATTGGATTTGGGAGATGTTATCGGAATATTTTCGAGCTGGGATGAATATAATCCCTTACGCTCTAATGACCGATTTGGGGTAAACTTTATGGCATAAAAAAAGCTGCATAAACATCGTTTACACAGCTTCATCATTTTTATTTTCAAGAAAATTATTCGATAGTCATCTCTCCACAAATATTCGTATTCAGCAGTTCTTTCACTTTATCCACATTGTCGCCATATTCACCCAACAGATACATCAGTTTGGTGACAATGGCCTCTGTGGTAATGTCATAACCACTGATAACTCCTGCATTCAACAAGTTCAGACTGGTTTCATAACGACCCATTTCAACAGCGCCACTACTACACTGTGTCTTATTGACAATAATGATTCCACGTTCAGTAGCACTCTTCAACGCTTTATAGAACCATATCCTACGGGGTGCATTTCCCGAACCGAAAGTTTCAAGCACCACCGCCCGCAAATTCGGTATATTCAAGATTGAATTGACGGTATGCTCCGTAATGCCGGGAAAGAGTTTCAAGATTGCCACATTCTGATCCACCATCGTATGCAGTTTCAATGGCTTGTCGTCCTCAGGATAATGAATGGACGAAGGGAAAAACTTGATATGTACTCCAGCCTTGGCCAAAGGAGGATAATTATAGGAAGCAAAAGCACTGAAATGCTCCGTATTCTTCTTGGTTGTACGGTTGCCCCGGAAAAGTGTATCTTCAAAAAACACACAAACCTCTGGTACACGGGGCTTTCCATTGTACTCCGCTGCGGCTATCTCAATGGCCGTTAATAAATTTTCCTTCGCATCTGAACGCATCATGCCGACCGGCAACTGTGAACCTGTAAAGATTACCGGTTTGCTCAGATTGTCCAACATGAAACTCAATGCAGAGGCGGAAAACGACATGGTATCAGTGCCGTGCAAAACTACAAACCCGTCATAATTGTCGTAGTTATCGTATATTGTTTGTGCCAATTTACACCAAAACGGTGGGTGAACATCCGAAGAATCAATAAACGGATCGAAAGGATAGCAATCTACTCTTACACCTGTTGATCTTATTTCTGGCATATATTCCTGGAGGCGCTGAAAATCTATTGGCCGCAACGCACCCGTTGCCGGGTCTTCAGCCATGCTGATTGTCCCGCCGGTGAAAATGAGTAACACTGCATTAAGTTTTCCCACGGCACACTATTTTTAAGAGTTAAAAAACAAAAAAAGGAAGTATCCGACAGAAGTGTTTTCCTTCTTTACCGACACCTTCCGAGTGCAAAGATAATATTTTTCTAAAACTTTGCAAAGGAATAGGCATTTATATCGTGTTTTACTAGCTTTGACCACGAAAATTCGTGCAATAATTCTGCTACCGTCACCTCTTCCTGCTTGTCGATAAGTCCACACATTGCCCCTATCAATCCCAACAACTGCTCTGGTTGGGTATATATCTTTTTCAATTCTCCCATATGCATACTCTTGTCGCGCTTGCACAATCGGGAGCCTTCGGGCGACATCAGCAACGGAACATGATAAAACTCTGGCACAGAAGCATTAAAGAGTTCATAGAGATATATCTGCTGTGGAGTGGATTCCAACAAATCCCGTCCTCTGACCACCTGATTGATGTGCATCAGCATATCATCGACCACCACAGCCAATTGATAGGCAAACACCCCATCTGCCCTACGCACAATAAAATCACCGCAGGTTTGCGCCAAATTGGCTTGACACGGTCCATAGTGCCCATCTTTAAAAGTAACCGTTTCATCCGGCACTTTCAATCTGTAGGAAGGCTTTTTAAGGAGCGACTTCCGACTGCGCTCTTCTTCCGTAAGGTTCCGGCACGTACCTGGATAGGCAAAGGAAGGCTCACCCAAATGAGGTGCTTGTGTAGCCGCCAATATATCGGCACGTGTGCAAAAACATGGATAAACAGTCTGCTGTTGTTGAAGCAAACGGAAATAATAATCATATACTTCCTGCCTTTGGCTTTGATAATAAGGAGTATATATTCCGCCTTTGCTTCCACCCTCGTCCCATTTCAATCCCAGCCAGTCCAAATCTTTCTCTATCTGTTCGGCATATTCCACACGGCTTCGTTGCGGGTCCAAATCCTCAATCCGAAGAACCCATTCCCCACCCTCACTTTTGGCTGCCAGCCATGAAAGAAGTGCACAATACACATTTCCCAAGTGCATCCGCCCCGTTGGTGAAGGGGCAAATCGTCCTCTTATATGTTGTTCTTTCCTTTCCACCCGGCAAAGATAGTGCAAGGTGAGTGCAGAGGCAAATGGAAAACGAAGTTTTACAATTTGACTATGCCGAACCGCAGCCTATCTTATATAAAGATACAGCAAGGTGAGTGCAGAGGCAAATGGAAAACGAAGTTTTACAATTTGACTATGCCGAACCGCAGCCTATCTTATATAA
>CALUKG010000093.1 GCA_944321155.1 uncultured Bacteroidales bacterium
ATGTTGGTGGAGCAATCTGTGTTGATAATAGCTCAGTATTTGTTATGAACGGCGGCTCAATAAACAATAATAACGGACAGAGCAACGGTGGTGTTGTTTGGCTGTCAAACGGAAGTGCAACATTTAATAATGGTGTTGTAAAGAATAATAAGACAAACGAAACCGGAAACGTGTATATGAATGGTTCAGGTACAGTTAATATCGGTAATGTTACAATGTCCGGAAATATAGCAAACGGCGGAACAGCTGTTCATAATAACAATGGTACAGTAAAAATTACCGGCAGACCGTCATTGTCTGACAATACAATTTATCTTGCTAGCGGAAAGAATATTTCCGTACAGTCAAACCTTACAGGTGCAGATAAGATTTCTGTTACAGGTGTCAACATGACAGCCGGAAGAGTTATTGCAAACGTTGCAAATACTGACTTTGTTAAGGCTGCGGCTGAAACTTTGACAGTATCAGGATATACATCCTATTCTGAGGGTAATAACATAAAAATAGGCAATGTTGTAAACCTCACTTGGTCAAAGAATCTTACAAAGACAAAAACAATTTTTGCCGGAACACAGCTTGAGCTTGAAGTTGAGGCAACAGGTGCTGATAACATTACCTATACATGGTATATCTGCGACGACGCTTCGGGAACAAATCCGAGAGAAATTCAGGGCAACGCAGATGAGGCTAACAGGCTTATTTACGGCGACTGCGACGAGGGAGTTTGCTACTTCTACTGTGTAGCTTCAGTGAACGACGGAGTTTCTGAAGACATTCAGTCGGAGATTGTTACAGTGAATATCCTGAAGTTTGTGCCGTGTACTCAGGCTATAGAGAAATTCTCGAATATTTAAAATTTAATAGCTGTTCTTTATAAAAAGTATAGCTGAACAAAAAATCCTTGGTGTAAAGCGTAATGTCGTTAGCGAAGTTTTACGCAAACCGAGTGGGATAACAGAAAATACAGCATAGTTAAGATAGCTATGCTGTATTTTTTATGCTTAAAACAACAAATTTCGCAACTTTTTCAAAACCACTTTATTTTTATTTCCGATTGTGTTATAATATAATTTGCCAAACAAATCTAATAATAACAAAGGATGACCTTAACTGAGGGGATATTATACCCTTTTGCCTTTGTCATTCAAAATGAATTCGGTAAAAACGCAATTCCACTTGAATGACAATAAGGTTTGTCCTTTTGTGTTTAAGATTTGTTTGGCGACAATCGGGGTTGCGTTTTTCGGTGCGTGGCTTCGGTCACGCACTTTTTTATTAATAGGAAAAGAGGAAAAACAATGAAAAAAGTTAGCAGTATTTTGTGGGGAATTGTATTGATTGCCGCAGGCGTGGTTTTGGCTCTGAATGTATTTAACATTATGGATATTAATATCTTCTTTGACGGTTGGTGGACACTGTTTATTATCGTGCCGTGTGCCATTGGATTATTTACAGAGCGCGAAAAGACAGGCAACATTATTGGTATAGCAGTTGGTGTATTCCTGTTATTGTGCTGTCAAGATATTTTGAGTTTCTCGATGTTGTGGAAACTTCTTGTTCCGGCCATTATTGTAATTATCGGCTTGAAGATGGTTTTTACCGGACTTTTTGGCAACAAAGCAAATGAAATCATTGCTAAAATCAAGCAAAACGGCGGCGAAACAAAGGTTGGCTGTGCCACATTCTCCGGTTGTGATCTGAATTATGACGGCGAAGTATTTGAGGGCGCAGAGCTTACCGCAACCTTTGGCGGTGTGAAGTGCGATCTCCGTAACGCTATTATTGAAAAGGATTGTGCCATTCAGGTGTCGGCTATCTTTGGCGGTATTGATATTTTTGTTCCCGACAACATCAATGTAAAGGTAAGCTCCAACTGTATCTTTGGTGGCATCTCTAACAAGACTTCCGTACACAAGGATGCTCCCACTATCTACATAAGCGGCACTTGTATGTTTGGAGGCGTTGAAATTAAATGACCAATTTTCAAAAAACAGTAAAATACATAGCGATGGCGTTTGCCATCTTTCTCACAGTCAGTATTATCGGAGGAATTTTAAGTATGTTTGGTTTGTTCGGAGGATTTTTCGGCGGCGATGCTGTGACCGAAGATATAAAAACTTATTCAGTATCATCAGAGATACAAAGCCTTGAAGTAAAGATCAATGCCGCTGATTTTACCATTAAGCAAGGTGAGAGTTTTTCTGTTGAAAGCAATCTAAAACATCTTACGGTTGAAGATAAGAATGGTGTTCTTACGATCGAGGAAACAAGGAAGTTTGCTCACACCTATACAGGTGCTATATTGACTCTTTACATTCCTGCAGACGCGGTGTTTGAAAGAGCAAATATTATAACAGGTGCAGGAAGACTGACTGTAGATAGCTTGTCTGCCGCTACAATTAACTTTGAACTTGGTGCCGGTGAAGTTACCATTGATACTCTTGTTGCCGCCTCAGATATTGACATTGACGGTGGTGCAGGAAAAATCACAATATCAGGCGGTGCACTTCATAACCTTGATTTAGATATGGGTGTAGGTCAGTTGAATCTGACTTCTGCTCTTACAGGTGAAAGTGATTTCGATTTAGGTGTTGGAGAGTCCAACATAACCATAATTGGTAATAAGGATGATTATAAACTTGATATAGAAAAAGGTCTTGGTAATATCACAGTAGATGGCACAAGCGTTTCTAATATCAAGGGACAAGGTAACGGTAATAACAGCATCGAGATTAGTGGCGGTATCGGTGCCATTAACTTGGAATTTAAGGAGTCTGAAGCAAAATGATTTTAGAACTTAAAAATATAGAAAAATCCTTTGGTGAGAAGAAAGTCCTCACCGGAGTTTCATTCAAAGCTGAGGGTGGCAAAGCCTTCGGACTGCTTGGCAGAAACGGTGCCGGCAAGACCACATCTATACGTATTCTGATGGATGTGTTCCCTGCAAACAGCGGTGAAGTGCTGATCGATGGTCAACCTATTAATTACAACAAAATTGGCATCGGCTATCTTCCCGAAGAAAGAGGCTTGTATCCGAAGAAGATTATCATTGATCAGCTTACCTATTTTGCAGAGCTGAAAGGAATGAGCCATAAGGCAGCTGTGCAATCAATCGACTATTGGCTTGGTCGGCTCGGTATGACCGAGTACCGCAACAAGCGACTTGATACACTTTCCAAGGGTAATCAGCAGAAGATTCAGTTGATTACTGCTCTCGCTCACGATCCCGATATTGTTATTCTGGACGAGCCTTTTTCAGGTCTTGACCCTGTAAATGCAATGCTCTTAAAGGACGTGGTTAAAGAACAGATTGCAAAAGGTAAAATCGTTCTGTTCTCCAGCCATCAGATGAGCTACATAGAAGAATTCTGCGACAGCATTGCTATCCTCAATAACGGTGTTGTTGCTCTTCACGGTGATTTGCACGACATTAAGCGTGACTATCCCCGTGACCGCTTAGTTGTCCGCACAGAAACACCCGATGCAATCAAAGCTGACTTTGGATCTTCCTGTACGGTCATGGAAAACGGCGACTTGATGATTCGCTTAGGCTCACCCTCCGAAAAGAAAACTACTATGACTCGCCTTGTAGAAAATTACGATATCGACGAAGTAAAGGTCTTTGAACCTTCCCTTAACGATATTTTCGTAGAATATGCAGGCGACGTAGCACAGGAGGACTAAGCAATGAAACAGTTTGGAAAAATACTTAAATTTGAACTTAAAAATTATGCAAAGAATAAGGCGTTTGTCGGTGTAACCATCTTTTTGATGGTGGTTATCGCTATTGTTATGTTCTTCCCTCGGATTACAGCCTTGTTCGAATCAGACGATACTTCTAATACCACCGCAGACCTTTCCGTTATGCTCGTAAAGGCAGATGATCCTACGCAGGCGGATATGGTGAAAGAAACATTTGCCGCATCCTTTACTGACTATGATGTGCAGATTACAGATGAGGAAATCAGCGTAATCAAGAACAAAATTACTTCCGGTGATGTGGAGTGTGCTTTTGTGATGAACGGAGCAACCTCATTTACATATTACGTTAATAATCTTTCGATGTACGATATGAACCCCGATATTGCGACCAGTGTGTTGCAACAGATCTATCAAATGAATGCTATGATAGGCGGCGGTATGTCTCAAGAAGATGCCGCAGGTGTTATGAGTATTCAGATTGATGCCGAGGTAGAAAGCCTTGGCAAAGATCAGATGCAAAACTTCTTCTACACCTACATTATGATTTTTGCGCTGTATATGGTTATCCTGCTTTACGGTCAGATGGTAGCAATGAGTGTTGCAACCGAAAAAAGCTCTCGTGCCATGGAATTGCTTATTACCAGTGCCAAACCCATCAACATGATGTTTGGTAAAGTTTTAGCGGCTTGTATGGCAGGTCTTGTTCAGCTTGTTGCCATCTTTGGCTCGGCGCTCGTGTTCTACAATGTGAATAAGTCCTATTGGGGAGATAACGGAATCATTGATTCCATCTTTAATATTCCGCCCGAGCTGTTTGTCTATATGCTTGTGTTCTTCCTACTTGGCTTCTTGATTTATGCGTTCCTCTATGGTGCAATTTCCTCTACCGTTTCAAAACTGGAGGATATCAATACTGCTGTTCAGCCGGTAACATTCTTGTTCATTATTGGTTTTATGGTGGTTATGTTCTCAATGAGCAGCGGAAGTGTGGACAATATACTGATGCAGATTTGCTCTTACATTCCGTTCACCTCACCGATGGCAATGTTCACAAGAATTGCTATGAGCACTGTGCCTTGGTATGAGATTGCGATTTCCATCGGCATTTTGGTTGCGTCTACCTTTGGAATCGGAATTCTCTCCGCAAAGATCTACCGTGTAGGTGTTCTTATGTACGGAACATCTCCCAAGATCGGCAATATTATTAAAGCCGTTTGGAAGGCATAATATAGTCAAAGGCGTCGCTTTGCAGCGGCGCCTTTATCGTTATTGTAATAATGTGTATTTAGCGGTTAGCACTTCTTCGCAATCATCCTTGGCGTTATCGGTAAACAGCTCACGCTCAAAGGAAATATCGTTTTTCATCAGGCAGAGGTCGAGGAAACAAAGAAAGATACCAATGTCAATGCGGTTATAGTGTGCCACCTTGTCGGCGGGCATAATACCTCGCTTACCCGACTTTTTATAACGGTAAACCGTCAAAGATTTTTCTTCTGCAGTTACTTTCCACGGCTGTGTGTTGCAGGCACTTGGCGTAAAGCGAACAATTTTACCTATTTCACGATGATGCTCACCGTTCCATATCTCATCAATCGGTTTGCGTTTACTTTTAAACATATCTTTGCGGAACTTATCGTCTGCGACCTTTGCAATGGCAATCATTATGACAAAATCAAGACCGTTATAGGTTGGCTCATCAGGTTTACCGATACCGAACCACAATGCACCAATTCCAAGAGAAGCAAGATATAGGTCAAGCTGTTCACCGATATAACCGATATTTTGCAGATAATTATCCTTTTTCTCGCTATATAATAAGATGCAATATTCTTGCCCACGCTTGCAGGTGGTTTGATCGGCAGGTACAATACGGATAGCGGTCTGTATGCTGTTTATCAACGGCGTAAGATTGTTGTATTTTTCTTCGATGCTTTGTAGTTCATCAGGGTTTATATTGCCAATATCACGAAATATATGAAAGGATTTTCTTTTGAAAATCATAGAGTAAAGTTCTTTTTCCATACTGCATTCGCCTCCTAAAAACAAATATATTTTATCAAATCAAATTTTAAATGTCAACAAAAGTTAATGTAAAATATATATAATTTAATGTATACCATTAAAAACATATTGACAAACATTAAGGGCTGTGTTATACTTATGCCAACAAATCACTTTGGAGGTATGAGTAATGAAAGGTCTTAATAAACTCGGAAAGGTTATTACAAAGATTTTAGAGGTATTCCATTGGGTTGGTGCAGCTTTAATGACGGCGGCCACTGTTTGTTCTGCCGTAGCACCCGATTGGGTAAAATATTTTGTCGGCTTCGATGCAAAGGAATGCTGCGGTGTGAACCTGGATGTATATGGATTTGAGGTTAATCTCCCAGTTGCTAATGGTAATGTCGATATGACTGCATTTCTTATTTTTGGTATTGGCGCAGTTATCATTCTTGTTGTGATGGCTATGGTGTTCCGTAATCTGTATCTTATCTTCAAGAACTCTGAAAACACCACTCCATTCCAAAAGGATAATATTCGTATGATGCGTGAGATTGGTATTTTCTCTATTGCAGTCCCTGTAATCGGACTTTTTATGAGTTTTATTGTCCGTTTGATCATCGGTGTGGATGCCGTGGAAAACAGCATGGATATGAATGGCGTTTTTATGGGAATTGTCGTCCTCTGTCTGACACAGTTCTTTGTTCACGGTGCTGAGCTTGAAAAAGATGTAGACGGTCTGCTGTAAGGAGGGCGCTATGGGAAAAATAGTACTCCGCTTGGATAGAATGATGGTAGATAGAAAAATGTCCTTAAACGAGCTTGCAGAGCGTGTGGGGATTTCTAACGTCAACTTATCCAAAATCAAAAACAACAAAGTAACGGCTATCCGCTTTTCCACCCTTGCGGCAATTTGCGAGGTGCTTGATTGCGAAGCCGGAGATATTTTAGAATTTCAAAAAGAAGATTGATATGAAAGCGTCGCTTCGGCGGCGCTTTTTGCATTTTATATCGAAAACGCTGGACTTGTGAAAAGTGTTGTGGTATGTATTTGTGTTGCAAAAGGAGGTGCAACGCACATGACAACACTTGAAGATTTATACTACGGAAACATCAGTCCGCACGAAAGGTATATCAAGCGAGGGACGAGAGTCGATAAGCTCGTCAAACTGATATGCAAAAATGAGGAAGAACTGAATGCAGGGCTTACAGAAAAGCAAAAAGAAACCTTTGAAAAGTTCAAGGACTGCACAAGCGAACTGTCCTGCATCACCGAGCGTGAGGCATTCAGTTCGGGATTTATCCTCGCAACACGTATTATGGTGGAAGTGATGCAAGGCTTGGAGGAGGTCGAGGATATATGAAGAAAATCATAATCCTTCTTCTCTGCTGTGGGGTGCTCATCGGCATGGTGGGATGCGGTGGCAACACCGCACCGCCGCCTACCGAGAGTCCGCCGACAACGGTATCAGAAACGATAATAACAGAAACACCAACCGAAACAACACCGCCTGCGACGGCGGTAGAGCCGACAGAGAAAGAAAACGAGCCTACCCCGACTGAGAGCAAGGATCAGCCAACCGAGCCGACTGTGACCGCCACAGAGCCGACAACAACGGCAAAGCCAACGGAAGAACCCAAACCTACGGTTATAACAAAACCGACCGAGTCTTCGGTGGCGAAAACTCCGACGGAAAACGAATGCATCACTATATTGGAAACGGACGATCCGCCTACGGAAGAAATTATAATCCCACCCAAACCGAGCGCGGATACAGTGGCACAGAAGGTCGCAGAATACATAAATCAGTTCCGCACTGAGCAGGGTGATGTCACCGCAACGGTCATCCCCGGACTAACCGAATATTGCAAATACCGATGCACTCAGCTTAAAACAAATTTTGCTCATGATACTGCCGACCAACGAGCAACCGCCGAAGCTCTACAGTACGGCGAATATGTTGACTGGTCACTATACGGTATCGAAGGCGAAGAAAATTATTATACCGCCAATGTGCGCGAAGCCATCGGAAAAGGCAATTGGGGCGGCATGGCTGATGAGATAGCCTACTCCATAGCAAACGGATTCAGAAACAGCAAGGGGCACTGGTCATATGTCGGCAGCTCCAAATATAACTACATGGCGGTCGGCGTGATGTATGACGGATATTACTGGTATGTCTGCGTATGCATGGACTCTGAAAATACAGACTTAAAATAAGCATATAAATACCCACTGGATGCGGCGGTTCTATGCGAAACCTTGCCACAACATCCGGTGGGTAATTTTTTTATTTGCCTTTGTAGCCGTTTGTTTTATTCGAAATGGCCTACGGCTCGATGAAACTATTTCTGTTCGATTTTACGGGGTTTTTATTCGTGACATCGTTCTGCCTCGCGCATTACAGTGCGGTAAACCGATTTCCATAATCGCAAACTGCTTTCGGGATATTTTTCACGCATTTTACGGAT
>CALUKG010000094.1 GCA_944321155.1 uncultured Bacteroidales bacterium
GCTCGTTGGTGGCTATCATTGTAATGACATTGGTGGGATGGTTGTTGAAAACCTATGCAGGGGTAACTTCATTGACCACCATTGGCGATTTGTATGAATTGCCTACGGGTATTCCTGCACCACATGTGCCGGCTTTGGAGTTGGCAGAAGGAGAAACTATCTTTACATTGGTAAAGACCTTGTTTCCGGCTGCTCTCACCATTGCCTTGTTGGGAGCTATTGAATCGTTGCTTTCGGCCATGGTGGCTGATGGTGTGATTGGCGACCATCATGATTCAAATACAGAACTGATAGGGCAGGGTGTGGCCAATATCTTTACGCCTTTCTTTGGAGGAATACCAGCAACGGGAGCCATTGCACGTACGATGACCAATATCAACAATGGTGGAAAAACTCCGGTTGCCGGTCTGGTGCATGCATTTACCTTGCTGTTGATTCTGCTGGTTTTGGGACGACTGGTGGGCTATATTCCTATGTCATGTTTGGCGGGCGTGCTTATTGTGGTTTCCTATAACATGAGCGGCTGGCGTTCTTTTGTGGGATTGGCTAAGAACCCTAAATCGGATTTTGCGGTTTTGATGACAACGTTCTTGTTGACGGTTATTTTTGATTTGACGGTGGCTATTGAAATCGGTTTGCTGTTGGCCATTGTGCTGTTCTTGAAACGTACCAATGAGGCGACGGTTATCCGTGCTTTCCATGATGAGATAGACCCTTCATCAGATACGGACTTTGATACACACGAAGAACGCTTGCATATCCCGGAAAAGGTGGAGGTATATGAAATAGACGGACCGTATTTCTTCGGCATTGCCAATAAGTTTGATGAAATCATGATGCACACAGGACGTCATAGCAAGGTGCGTATTATCCGTATGCGTAAGGTTTCGTTTATCGATTCAACCGGTATTCACAATTTGGAATTGTTGTGCCACCAGTCCAGACGTGAAGGTATTCAGGTGGTGCTGTCAGGTGTGAACGAGCGTGTGCATGAAACGTTGGCAAAGGCGGGTATTATTGAAATGTTGGGCGAAGCCAATGTGTGTCGCCACATTAACCTCGCCCTTGTACGTGCTGAACAGTTAGTCAACGAATAATCACTTTTGGGTAAGGGTCAGTTTGCCAAGGTAAGCGCCGCTCTTGCCCATCTGTACAACTGGTATGGAGTCGCCAAGCAGATTGGCGACTTTTTTTTGCACCATTTCATGGGTGTGGCCGCCAATGATGGCATCAATGTATTGGGATTGTGCTGCCAGACGAACATCTGACGGACGCTCGTCGTCGTATGAGTCACCGATGTGTGACAGACAAATGACCATGTCGCACTTTTCGTCGCATTTCAATTGTTGGGCGATAGCATTGGCAGATACAATGGGGTCTTTGTAGGTAATGCCTCTGAAATTGTTGTCGGCAATCAATCCTTTCGGTTGGACTCCTACACCCAGAATGCCTATGCGCAGGCCTTCTTTTTCTACAATGGAATAAGGCTTGACAATGCCTTCCAATGCGGTGCCATTGACATCATAATTGCAGCATACAATAGGAAAGTTGGCTTGACGCAAAATGCAGGCAAGTGTGTCAACCCCATAGTCGAATTCATGGTTGCCCAGAGTGGCGGCGTCATAGCCGAGTCTGTTCATGGCGTCCACCTCAATTCGTCCGTGGTAGAGGTTGAAATAGGGTGTGCCTTGAACAAAATCGCCCGCATCTACCAGTAGGGTAGGCATTTTTTCTTTTGCTCTCTCCTGTGCGACGATGGCCATGCGGCGGGCATAGCCACCCATACCTCCATTCTTGGCTCCTTCGGCAATCGGTTCAACCTGACTGTGCGTGTCGTTGGTGTGCAATATGACAACCCCGTCTGCCTTTGGCTGCGTGCAACCGATGGTAAGCAGGGCACATGTACATGCGGTGAAAAAAAGCTTGATTGTCATTAGAAATGTAGTTTGCTGCGGTCAAATGGTACATATTTCGGTTCGGATGGAACATAATCTTCTTTGTCCCATAGGGTGCTGGTAATCATTAAGTCGGCACTGTATCGATTGCAGGCAATGGGTACATTGTGCACACGGCATTGACGCAACAACATTTGTATGTCGGCTTCGTGGGGCTGTGGGTTCAGGTCGTCAATGAGGAAAACGGCAAGGTCTATTTCGTGACGGACAACCATAGCGGCAATTTCAGCATCGCCTCCAAGTGGGCCGGAGTGCATGCATTGAACGGTTACATTGATTCCTTGCTTGTCGAATGCTTCTTGGATAAGGCTGCCGGTAGTACCCGTGCAAACAAGGTGATGTTGTGAGAGCATTTCTGCGTTATATACGGCCCATTCAACCATATCTACTTTTCTTTGGTCATGTGCAACAAGTGCAATGGTGAGTTTTCTTTTCATGTTGTTATCTGTTTATTGTTATTTTACAATGATTCTTCCTTCGATTTTTGCGTCTATTGCTTTCCCTTCTTGAGTGGCTTTTTTCACGGCGTTGATAAAGGCATCGCGCACGGTCATACCTGTATCAACGCGCTTGGTGTAGCGGGTTAATGGCATCATGTCATCATTGCCGGCTATTAGGTAGTCGTTTGAGCTGATGCTGTATTCCTGCTCTGGATGAACTTCCTGTCCGTGAATTCTAATGTTGGTAGCTTGTTCGCCTGACAAGGTAAAGGAAAGGCCGGATACGCCTTGACCGCCAAAACGGGCAAAGCCCTGGCACAAATCCACGATGTCTTTGCCTTTCAGCCACACAATGGTCAATTGGTTGTCAAATGGCATCAACTCAAACATGCGACGTAAGGTGATGGTGCCTTGAGGAATGTCGCAACGCAATCCGCCCATATTGACTACACCAATGTCTGCCGGTTGACCGATAAAAGATGTAGCAGCATCACGCAGTGCATCGGCAGCCCAATTGGACAATGGACTTTCTGGCGTATAGGCACTCAGTGTTTGTGCGGCTTCGCCGATGGTGCTGCCCATTTGTTCGTCAAGCGATTGCTTATAGGGGGCTAGCACTTGTTCATATCCAGTGTCGGGCAAGCTGTCTGCCCATGAAGCTACGGCTATCTTGTCAAGGTTTGCCTGATATTTTACGGGTTGTTTTACACATGTGGTCAATGCCAATAATAGGCATAGGGAACTAATCAGATATTTCATAGAACGTAGGATTTTTCTGCGAATGTACGGATTTTTCTCTGTAATCAGAATGGATGGGTGCGTTTTTGCTCTTATTTCATATGGATTTAATGTAAACAAAATATCCTCCAAAAGTGCAAGTGCAGCATTTGGAGGATATTTTATGGTATATATGGCTTCTATTTCATGCTCATGCCCAAGTTATACATGGTAAAGGCATAATAGTCTGTCCATTCATCAATTTGCTTGCTGATAGGTTTGCCTGCTCCGTGTCCGGCTTTGCTGTCAATGCGGATGAGCTTCGGCGCATCACCCGTATTGCTGGCTTGCAAAGTGGCGGCATATTTGAAAGAGTGAGCAGGAACAACACGGTCGTCATGGTCGGCAGTGGTAATCAGAATGGCAGGATAAGGAGTGCCGTCATTCTTGATGTTGTGCAGCGGTGAGTAGGCTTTCAGATATTCAAACATTTCTTTGCTGTCTTCGCTGGTGCCATAGTCGCTTGCCCAGTTCCAACCAATGGTAAATTTGTGGTAACGCAACATATCCATTACACCAACTGCGGGTACGGCCACAGTGTACAGGTCAGGACGTTGGTTTACGACAGCACCCACCAAAAGTCCACCATTGGAACCGCCCATAATACCGATATGGCCTTTGGAAGTATAGTTCTCGCTAATCAGATATTCAGCGGCGCCGATGAAGTCGTCAAATACATTCTGCTTTTGCATCTTGGTGCCGGCAATGTGCCATTCTTCACCATATTCTCCACCACCGCGCAAGTTAACCATGGCAAAGATACCGCCGTTTTCAATAAATGGAATGCGTGATATACCAAACGTCGGGGTAAGGCTGATGTTGAATCCTCCGTAACCATAGATTTGCACCAGATTCTGTCCGTTTTTCTCCATGCCTTTCTTATACACGATAAACATAGGTATGCGTGTGCCGTCTTTGCTGTTGAAGAATAATTGTTCGGTAACAAATTCATCTGGATTGAATTTTACACTTGGTTCCAGATATTTCTCTGAAGTATTGTTGTCAATGTCATATTTGTATATGGTTGGAGGATAGGTGAAAGAGGTAAAGGTATAGAATGCCTCTTTTTCTCCTTTTTGACCGGTAAAGCCAACAGTTCCTAAAGTAGGTAATTTGACTTCATGCACCAATTGACCGTCGCGTGTGTAAACATAGGCATGGTCAGCGGCATCTTTCAGATAGGTCAACACCATCTTGTCATCAATAAAGCGGACGCCTTCCAATACATTCTCGCTCTCAGGAATTACGTCTGTCCAGTTGGCGAATTGTGGTTTGTCGGCAGTTGTTTTCATAACGCGGTACTTAGGGGCACCATCGTTGGTTGAGAAATACAGCTCGTCGCCAAATGATTCAAGGAAGCCGTAAGCATAGGCATCGTTCGAGGCAATTTCAATGAATGAAGCATTGGGCTTTCTCAAATCCTTGAAGAAAAGACGGTTGCCGTTTCCTGCACCGGATTCATATACAAAGAGGAAATTTTCATCGTCGCTTGTCTCTGCTGAGTAGAAACGTTTCGGATATTGCTTGTTTTCATATACAAGAATATCGTCCTTTTGTTCTGTACCGATTTTGTGGTAATAGATTTTGTGATATTCGTTGACATTGGAATATTCTTTTCCTTCTTCCGGTGCATCGTAGGCGCTATAATAGAAACCGTCTCCACGCCATTCAGCTCCGGTGAATTTAGCCCATTGGATATGGTCTTTCAACGTTTCCATGGTTCCCAGGTTAATGACAAAAATTTCTACCCAGTCGCTTCCGCTGCGTGAAATCATGTAGGCCATATATTTTCCGTCATTGGAAATGGAGGTGCCGTTAAGTGCCACGGTTCCGTCTTCCGACAGTTTGTTGGGGTCAAGAACAACAGTTGGTTCTGCGTCAAGGGTTTCCTTTACGTAAAGGACACTTTGGTTTTGCAGGCCGTCGTTTTTAGAGAAGTAATATTTGCCGTGTCTTTTTACTGGAGCACTTATCTTTTCGTAGTTGACCAAGTCGGTCAGCCTTTGTTTGAGCTGGTTGCGAAAAGGTATCTTGCTCAGATAGTTCTGCGTAATCTCGTTTTCTGCCTTTACCCATGCAGCCACTTCCGCTGTCGTGTCATTTTCTAGCCATCTGTAAGGGTCGGCTACTTCTGTACCGAAATAGACATCCGTGACATTATCCGTTTTGGCTTGCGGATAATGGATTTTCTCTTGTTGGGCACATCCGGTTACAAGGAGTGATGTTCCAGCCATAATGGTTACAATTTTTCTAATTTTCATTGTTGTGTGATTTTTGGGTTAGTATGATTTTGGTTAGTGTGTTTATTGTGCCTTGGCTTTAAACGCCAGTGCATACATTTTCATCTGTTTTACCATGGCTAATAAGCCGTTGCTTCTGGTGGGGGACAAATGTTCGTTCAGTCCGATTTGCTGTATGAAATATAGGTCGGCATTCAATATCTCATCGGGGGTACGTCCTGATAAAAGATTGACCAATAAGGATACAATTCCTTTCACCAATATAGCATCACTGTCGGCAGTGAAGGTTATGATGCCGTCATTATATTGTGCATCCAGCCATACATTGCTCTGACATCCTTCAATGCGGTTTTGCGGAGTTTTCAAGGCCGGGTCTAATGGGGCCAGATTCTTGCCCATGTCAATGATAAGGCTGTATTTGTCCATCCAATCGTCAAATACGGAAAATTCGTCTATGATTTCATCTTGTGCTTCGTTGATTGTTTTCATCTTCTTCTCTTTTTACGTGTATTGATCTTTTTACTTGTTTCTTTCTTAATGGTTTTGGGAGGAGTGCTTACTTTTGTTTCGGGCAAGGCAAAATCCAATTGCTTTTTGATGAGGTCGGCTTTTACAACTCTTACGGTAATTGGGTCGCCTAATTGGAATTTGCGGTTACTTCTTCTGCCAACTACGCAGTAGTTTTGTTCATCGAAGAAAAAGTAATCGTTTTCGCCCAAATCGCGGATAGGTATCATGCCTTCACATTTGTTGTCGTTCAGTTCAACATAAACACCCCATTCTGTTACACCTGATATAACTCCATCGAAGAGTTGTCCCAGGCGGTCGGCCATAAATTCAACTTGCTTGTATTTTATGGAGGCGCGTTCTGCATTGGCTGCAAGTTGCTCCATGTCAGAACTGTGTTGGCAATAGTCTTCGTAAGTTTCTGCACTTACACTCTTACCTCCTTCTGCATAATGGTCAAGCAGACGGTGTACCATCACGTCAGGATAGCGTCTGATAGGGGAGGTAAAGTGGGTGTAATAATCGAATGCCAATCCGTAATGACCTATGTTGCATGTAGAATAGACGGCTTTGGCCATAGAACGGACTGCCAGCGTTTCTATCAGGTTTTGCTCTTTCTTGCCTTGGACCTCGTCAAGCAATTGGTTGATGGAACTGGACACCTGTTCTTTCTTTCCGGTTGTTTTCACACTGTAGCCAAAGCGTTTGATAAAGCTGGAGAATGATGCCAGCTTGTCGGGATTGGGTTGGTCGTGAATACGATAGACAAAGGTCTTGGCTTTTTTACCTTTGCCAGGTCTGCCTATATGGGCGGCTGTTGTCTTGTTGGCCAGCAGCATAAATTCTTCTATCAGTTTATTGGCCTCTTTGGCTTCCTTGAAATATACGCCGAGTGGCTTGCCTTTTTCGTCGATTTCAAATTTCACTTCTACCCGTTCAAATGCGATGGCCCCATGTTCAAACCGCTGTTTGCGGAGAATTTGTGCCAAACGATTCAGAGTGTTGATTTCTTCGGCACAATCTCCTTGGCCGGTTTCTATCACAGCTTGTGCTTCTTCATACGTAAATCTTCTGTTGCTGCGTATGACAGTATGGCATATATCATAATGGTGTACATTGGCCTCATTGTCCATGATGAAGATAACGGAATGACAGAGCTTGTCTTCGTTGGGGCGGAGCGAACATACTCCATTGCACAGATGCTCAGGCAACATAGGAATGGTTCTGTCCACCAGATAGACTGATGTAGCCCTTTTGTAGGCCTCTTTGTCAATGATGCTACCAGGTTTTACGTAATGCGATACATCAGCAATGTGTACACCGATTTCCCACATGCCGTTGTCTGCCTTGCGAATGGATAGGGCGTCGTCAAAGTCTTTTGCATCACGCGGGTCTATGGTGAACGTGCAAACATTACGCATGTCACGCCGTTTGGCAATTTCCTCTTGTGGTATGTCATCGCTGATTTTGTTGGCTGCTTCCTCCACCTCTTTCGGGTATTTGTAAGGCAATCCGAATTCAGCTAGAATAGCATGCATTTCAGTGTTGTTGTCACCTACATCTCCTAAAATGTCGATAATCTCACCTTCAGGATAACGTGCATCGGGTGTCCATGTAAGAAGTTTTACCACAGCTTTTTGCCCTTCTTTGGCGCCGTGTAAATTTTGTGGAGCAATGAAAATATCGCTTGTAGTGATTTTGTTGTCCAGCACTAAAAACATTCCTATGCTACTTTTCTCAAGGATACCGACAAATGTGTCTTTTGCTCTTTGGATAACATCCACAACTTCTCCTTCCAGTGGTTGCCCGCGTCTTCTTGCATATAAGTACACGTTGACAATATCACCATTCATGGCGTGGTTCGTTTTACGTTCTGGAATAAACACCTCTTCGCCACCATCTTCTGGCAAGAGGTAAGTTTTTACACCACGTCGTTCAATGGTTCCGGTAATATAACCATCTCTTGAGTTGAGCTTGAATTTTCCACGTGCAATTTCTGTGAGGACGTCTTCATCACGAAGTTCGTATAGTATGTCGTTCACGATAATTCTTTGAGAATCGCCTTTGATGCCGAATAGAGAGGATAGTTGCTTGTAATTAAATGTCTTGTCTGGATT
>CALUKG010000095.1 GCA_944321155.1 uncultured Bacteroidales bacterium
AAAGATTCTTCTGATGGATTGTCGGGCATATTCATTTTCATTTACCCATTCGGCAATAATGTCGCGTGCCCCTTTTAGAGCTTCTTCGTTTGTTTGGACTTCTTTATTTGTAAATGAGTGCAGATGTCTTTCCAAGTTACGTTCCACTTGCTTCATGATTATTTTTGCCAGCGGTTCCAGTCCCTTTTGGCGGGCAACTTCAGCACGGGAATTCCGCTTTTGTTTGTATGGTAGATACAAATCTTCCAATATATCTGAATCCCAGCAACTTTCTATCTTTTGGCGAAGTTCAGGAGTTAATTTGCCTTGTTTGTCAATCGCAGTGGTTATTGTTTCCTTGCGTTTGATAAGCTCTTCCAATTTTTCCGCATTTTCTTTGATGTCGTTGATGGCAACTTCATCAAGGCCTCCTGTAGCCTCTTTTCTGTATCGGCTGATAAATGGGATGGTTGCACCATTGCGGAGTAAATGAAGGGTTTGTTCTACTTGATGTTCTTTGATGCCTAATGTTGTGGCAATATGTTGAGAAATGATATCCATGCTTATTTTTTATCTGCAAATATAGCTAAAGCCGAGTGCAAGGCAAAATGAGAAACGCAGTTTCGTGATGTCGCCTTGCCGAGGCGCCCTAATATTATCTAAATATAGCTAAAGCCGAGTGCAAGGCAAAATGAGAAACGCAGTTTCGTGATGTTGCCTTGCCGATGCGCCCTAATATTATCTAAATATAGCCAAAGCTGAGTGCAAGGCAAAATGAGAAAAAGTTTTCTTGCTTCAGTTGCACAGAAATGGATGTTTGCGGAAACACATAAATTTAGAAAACAAATAACCAAAGAAAGCATTTATTATGTCATGAAAATTTTTAAATCAAACTTGTTTGATATTGCAGAAAAATGCCTACTTTTGTAGCAATCAACCAACAAAAACGAGCTGCGATTATGTTAACAGAAAATGATTTGCGTTTATTGAATGAAAAAGGGATTAGTGAACAACAACTTTATCATCAGCTGAATGCTTTTAAGACCGGCTTCCCTTATTTGGAAATAAAATCCGTTGCGTCAATTGACCATGGAATCATTGCTTTAAAGGAGAATGAGGCCTGTCAATATGTAGATGAATGGGAAAAGTATTTGCAGAATGATTGCAATGTAGTGAAGTTTGTGCCGGCTTCAGGAGCTGCCAGCCGTATGTTTAAAGATTTGTTTGAGTATTTGGATAGTGACTCTGAAGTGCAGGCGGAAAGTGTCAAAAGTTTTTTTGAAAACATTCACCGGTTTGCATTTTATGGCGACTTGAATAAAGCTTGTGAGAAAAATTTAGGAAAATCAATAGAACAGCTATTGGCAGAGAAATCTTATAAGCCAATTGTAAGCTGCCTCCTTAAGAAAGAGGGACTTAATTATGGCTCATTGCCCAAGGGCTTACTGAAATTTCACACATATCCATCGGAACAAAGAACTCCTTTTGTGGAACATTTAGTAGAAGGTGCTCTGTATGCAAACAATTTGCATAATAGAGTGAATATCCATTATACAGTTTCACATGATCATCTTACGCTCTTTAAATACCATTTGGCAGAGAAGCAGAAAGAGTTTGAAGACAAGTTTGGAGTTTCTTATAATGTAAGCTTTTCTGAGCAGAAAGCGTCTACAGACACTGTTGCAGCTGATGCTGACAATAATCCTTTTAGAAATGAAGATGGTTCTATCTTGTTCCGTCCGGGAGGTCATGGTGCATTGATTGAAAATCTCAACGATATTGATGCTGACATTATATTTATTAAAAACATTGACAATGTTGTGCCAGACAAGTTGAAAGCACCAACAGTACACTATAAAAAGACAATTGCTGGTTTCTTGGTGCATATTCAGAAACAGATTTTCTCTTATTTGCAGGAGTTGGAAAATGAGGCTATTTCAGATGCTAAATTACAGGTTATTCAGCAATTCTCTGAGACACGCTTGAACAATCACATGGATTCTTTCCCTCAAATGACAAGAGAGGAGAAGATTTCTTATTTGAGAAACAAATTGAATCGTCCTATTAGAGTTTGCGGAATGGTGAAAAATGAGGGCGAACCAGGCGGAGGACCATTCTTGACAGTGAATAAAGACGGTAGTTATTCGCCACAAATATTGGAAAGCTCTCAGATTAAGGATAAAAGTTTGATGGGCAAGGCAACGCACTTTAATCCGGTAGATCTGGTGTGTGCGGTTAAGGATTATCAGGGCAATAAATTTGATTTGACCCGCTATGTCGATCCGGAAACAGGTTTCATATCCAATAAGTCTAAAAATGGTAAGGAATTAAAGGCATTGGAATTACCTGGTTTGTGGAATGGAGCAATGAGTGATTGGAATACGATTTTCCTTGAAGTGCCGGCGCAAACATTTAATCCGGTAAAAACTGTCAATGACTTGTTGAGACCGGAACATCAATAAACATATAATTAGTAGAAAGAAATAGAATTTAAAATTGAAAGAGATGAATAAGACAACATTTGCTGGGTTGGAATTGAAAAACCCAATAATAATCAGTAGCTGCGGACGCACAGCTAAAGCAGAAAACAACAAAGCTTTTGAAGAAGCAGGTGCAGCAGCTGTAGTGCTAAAATCATTGTTTGAAGAAAATATAACGAGAGAAACCGAACATTTGTCACATAGTACAGACCATGCAGAAGCAGCTGATTACATGCAGTCATATATCCGTTCTCATGCCTTGGCTGACTATATTCAGTTGATTAAAGACAGCAAGAAGTTGTGTACTATACCTGTTATTGCCAGCATCAATTGCCATTCAAAAGGCGAGTGGATTGATTTTGCTAAATCCATACAGGAAGCTGGCGCTGATGCTTTGGAACTGAACATTATGGGATTGCCTGATTTTAAATCATATAAGGTTGGGGATTATGAACAATTGCATTTGGATATAGTGTCACAAGTACGCAAAGTGGTGAATATTCCTCTCATTGTTAAGTTGGGTAGCAATATTACCAATCCAGTTGCATTGATAGAACAGCTTAAAATTTATGGTGCCAATGCAGTAGTGCTTTTCAATCGTTCCTATCAACCGGATATCAATATTGATACAATGGAATTTAAGGCAGGTAGCTTGTTGAGTGACTCTTCTGACTTGTCGAATTCTTTGCGTTGGACAGGAATTGCATCTGCATTGGTGGATGGAATGGATTATGCTATCTCTGGTGGAGTACATAGCGGAGAAGATGTTGTAAAGGCTATTTTGTCTGGTGCAGCAGTGGTAGAGGTTACCAGTGCCATCTATAAAAATGGAAACGGATGGATTCAACAGGCATTGGAAGTGCTTACGGAGTGGCAGAAAAAACAACATTACCAGAATATATGTGAGTTTAAGGGAAAAATGAATGCAGCTGCCATTGATAATCCTGATTTCTGGTTGCGTACACAATTCTTGAAATATTTTGCTTCAAACGAAGATTGATAAACATGATATTAATATGATGGGAGAATGTGAAGAATCTTTCATATTCTCCCATTTTTTACTTGTCGGAACACCTCTTTTTTCTTCATGAAATAAGCCTTGTTAATAGTTTGTCTATATAGTAGGTTATGACAAAAAATACACAACAGTTGTCATTAATTACACATGCATGCTAATGTCATTCTCTACCTTTGCTTTGTTATTTCAATTTTATATTGATATTAGTTAAAATATTAGGAATTAACAAGTTAACAACCAATCTATATCTAACATTTAAATCTATCAAAACAAAAATGAGAAGAGACAAAAAAGGCAGTTTTGCCATGAAGAGCACATTCCTTTCAGCCCTTTTCCTGTTCTTTGTTTTCGGTGCATATGCACAGACAAGAAAGGTTTCTGGTGTGGTAAAGGACGCTAATGGTGAAACCATTATTTCAGCTTCTGTTGTAGTGAAGGGAACTACTATTGGTACAGTTACCGATTTTGACGGTGCTTATAGTCTTCAAGTACCTGCAGATGCAAAAACGCTTGTTTTTTCCTATATTGGTATGACCACGGTGGAAAAACCTATTACGAGCGATATTATTAATGTGACACTCAAAGAGGACGCACAAGTAATTGAAGAGGTCGTTGTAACGGGTTATGGAACGACCAAAAAACGTGACCTTGTTACGTCAGTAGCATCTGTCAGTGCAGAGCAACTGAAAGATATTCCCGTAACAAATGCAGCAGAAGCGCTGCAAGGTAAACTATCAGGTGTGTCTGTTACCACAACCGAAGGTTCGCCTGATGCGGAAATTAAAATCCGTGTACGTGGTGGTACTTCTTTAACCCAAAGTAATGACCCGCTTTATATTGTAGATGGTTTCCCTGTAAGTAGCATCAATGATATTCCACCTTCAGATATTGAAAGCATGGATGTCTTGAAGGATGCTGCAGCTACTGCTATTTATGGTGCTCAGGGTGCTAATGGTGTAATCATTATTACAACCAAAGATGCTGATACCAATTCTGATAAGATGACTTTCCATGTTGATTACACAGGCTATGTGGGTTGGAAACGTATGGCCAAGAAATATGATATGCTTGATAATAGGGAATTTGCCTTGTTACAATATGAATATGCATATTTGGAGAAAGGCCAGAAGAATTTGGCAAGTAATTATGCACAATATTTTGACCCGAATGTGGCTCGCGATGAGAATGGTAAGGTGGAAAGTGATGCAACTTTGACTCCAATCGCAGATGTGTTGAGCTATTGGGAATCACAACCGAATACGGATTGGCAGCGAAAAACTTTTGGACCTACATGGGGAGAAGCATTGGAAGATGGTGAAAGCCAAGGTTTCAACTCAAACCATAGTTTCTCTGTTTCTGGTGGTAACAAAAATGCCTCATTTAATTTGTCTTATAACCGTATTGATGATAAAGGTATTATGTATGGTTCTGATTATGACCGTAACAATATATCTTTCAAAGGCAAGTTTAAACCAATAAAGAATTTAACTTTATCTTTCAATGCTCGTTATTCTAATACCAATATTTGGGGAGCAGGTGCCAATACGGCAGATGATGCCGGTTCAAAAACTGAATCACGTGTAAGAAATGCAATCGCTTATACTCCTATTGAGTTGATTGCAAAAGATAATTCCATTTTGGAAGATTATGATAGCTTTGGCTCGCTCTATGATCCTATTACCACAATTGATCACAACTATCGTAAGAAAAAAGATGATAAGTGGACTATTAATGGTTATGCTTCTTATAAATTTGCCAAGAAATTTACTTTGAGAACAGAGGTAGGATATGAAGGACGTTATAGAGATGATAATCGTTATTATGGACCTACCACTTATTATTCCCGTGACGGCGATGGTAAGACGAATGCCAATAATACACCAGGTTTGGGACACGTGGTCGTAACGGATGAACGTACTGCCAGATTGAGAAATACCAATACTTTTGAATATAAGGATGAATTTGGTGATGGTCATAACTTTAGCTTGTTATTAGGTGAAGAACAGACTTGGAATCGTGGTGAAGAACAGATTTTCTATGGATATGGTTATGAAACCAATTATACAGGCGAAGATGTGTTTAACTTCTTGAACCAATGTTTGAATAAGGATTTCAAGAATACAATTGCCTCAACCGATAATATGCTTTCTTTCTTTGGACGTGCTAACTATGATTATTTGGGTCGTTATTATTTGACTGCTACAATGCGTGCCGACGCTTCAACCCGTTTCACACAAGGTAACCAATGGGGATACTTCCCGTCTGTTGCCGTTGCATGGCGTATGTCAGATGAATCATGGATGGTTAATGCCAGTGATTGGTTGTCAAACTTAAAATTACGTTTCTCTTATGGTACAGCAGGAAACAATAATGTTGATACTGGTTATCTGTTCCCTGTGTTCTCTTCTTCATCAGCTAATTATATGGACGATACCTCGTTTAGTGGCATACAGATGACCACAGGTGGTGCAGACAAAATCGCAGCGAACAATAACTTGAAATGGGAAACAACTGTAACACGTGACTTTGGTATTGATTATGGTTTCTTCAATGAACGATTGAGTGGTGCAGTTGATTTATATTGGAATACGACCAATGATCTGATAATCAAATATAAGACATCTGTTGGTGGTTACAATTACCAATATCGTAATATAGGTTCTACCCGTAACCGTGGATTGGAATTTTCTGTACGTGGCATTATTCTGGATCATAACTCCAAATCTTTGTCTTATGGTTTGAGTGTGGATGCTAATATCAGTTTCAATGAAAATGTGATTACAGATTTAGGCGGAATGCTGACTTATCCAGTAGCTACGGATTGTTTTAGCGCTAATTATAAAAACGCAGATCAGGAATTCTTGGTAGAGCCTGAACAGTCTATGGGACGTATTTATGGTTTCGTCAGCGATGGCTGGTATACTGCAGAAGATTTTGCTTCATATAACCAAACTACAGACCAATGGTTGGGCGAAGATGGAAAAGAAATCACTACGTTGTTGGGAAATGCTCGACCAGGTATGATGAAATTGAAAGATTTGGATGGTAAAGATGGAGTAACAGCTGATGATAGAAAGGAAATTGGATGTACACTCCCATTGTTTACCGGTGGATTCAATATCTCTGCTCATGTCGGCGGCAATGCTTGGGGACGTGTTGATTTGAATGCTAACTTTACTTACTCTTATGGCAATGATGTACTTAACTTAAGTGCTTTGGATTATACCACTATTTTTGATAAATCAAAATTGCGTAACAATACAATTGCGGTTGCTCATGGTAAGCGCTATTCGATGTTTACTAGCGACGGAACTTATATCCCAGCTTCAGTTGTTGCTGATGCAAGTGGAGTAGTTAGTGGAGATAATTATACAGCTTTGGCAGCTGCGTTGAATGAAGCCAATGCAAATGCTTCTATCTATAATCCAGTAATGACAAATATTGCCTTGACTGATCAATTTGTGGAAGACGGTTCTTACCTTCGTTTGTCTAATCTTACAATAGGTTATTCTTTACCGCAAGCATGGCTGGAAAAAGCAAAAATTTCCAACGTACGTATTTTCGTTCAAGGAACAAACCTCTTCTGTACAACTAAATATTCCGGATCTGATCCGGAAGTTGATACACGTTCTTCCAAGAATCCTTTGGCCTTGGGTGTTGACTTTTCTGCTTATCCAAAAGCAAGAGGATTTAATGTTGGTCTAAATCTGTCATTCTAATTGTAAATAGTAAACTTTAAATATAACCAGAAAATGAAATCATTAAAATATATAGCACTCGGTGTTGCAGCATTGTCCTTGGCAGCTTGTGAGGATTTTTTTAAAACAGAATCTCCTTCTGCTGTTGATTCTTCTGTAATATTTTCCAGTGCAACCAAAACAGGACAAGCCATTGAAGGCATTTATGACCAATTTGGCGCAGATAAGAGTTATCGAAATCGTTTAGCGTGCGGTTTTCAAGGAATGAATACTGATATTGAGCATAATACCAAGAATGATGGATTGGCTGATTATGCTGCTTATAATATGACAACTACGAGTTCAGACGTCTCCACTGCTAATGGTAAAGATCCGTGGGGATACTTGAATACGATGGTTGAGAGAGCCAACTTGATAATAGAAGGAATAGAGGAATATGGAGCATGGGACGATCCGGAAGATGCCGATTATGCTTTGTTCCGTTATTATCTGGGAGAAGCTTTGTTCTTGCGTTCATATGTTTATTTGGAAATGGTAAAGATATGGGGTGATGTTCCTCCTCGCTTTGAATCATTGGCAAAGAATGATGCGGGTATGGATATAGCAAAGGACGACCGTAACAAGATTTTTGACCAATTGCGCATTGATTTGAAGCGTGCAGCAGAATACTTGCCATGGTCAGCTGAGTGCCCAGGACTTATGCGTAACTATACCGGCCGTCCCAGCAAAGCCGCAGCATTGACCTTGTTGGCACGTGTTGACTTGACATATGC
>CALUKG010000096.1 GCA_944321155.1 uncultured Bacteroidales bacterium
GGTGTAATTGTAAATCCGAATGCTTTCAGCATCTCGGGCGACATTTTCATCGATGCCATAGCAATCAGGTCCTCATTGCCTGCAGGGTCATACATCGGTATAATGATGGAAAAATAAAGCAACAAGACAGACAATATAATCAAAAACAATAACGCATTCTGCCGAATGTTATATGCAAACAGATATTTATTCATGGTGAGGTTATTTTATTGGTAGTACTGCATGAAAAGTTCCTCCAGAGAAAGTTTATCGGACTGGAGATTGATGATTTTTTTATCTGGTAAATCCTTCAGGAAATCATTGATGTCGCCATCGAGTGCCAGTGTTAATTGCGCATCAGACTGTGAGACAATGCGATAGTTTGTATGAGAAATAAAATCAGTAGCAGCCAATGCGTCAGAGAATGTCAGAGTAAATTGATGCAATTTATTTCTTTTCAGCACATCAATATTATCAACTGCCATAATTTTACCGCTTTTGATAATGGCAATCCGGTCGCATGTACGTTCCACTTCGTCAAAATTATGGGAAGACAGCAGGAAGGTTGCTCCACGCTGCTTTTCCTGCAAAATAAGTTCGTTGAAGCGATGCTGCATCAACGGGTCCAATCCCGAAGTTGGTTCATCCAACACAAACAAATCCGGTCTATGCATAAAGGCCGCCACTATCGCAATTTTCTGCTTCATACCTTTGGACATCCGTTTTAGCTTGACCGAAGCATCCATATCAAACAAAGCAAGAAGCTGATTACGATAGGACAAGTCTGATAGCCCCCGCAAATTTGCCATAAAATTGAGAAAATCATTACCCGACATGGAAGGGAAGAAATTAATCTCAGCCGGCAGATAACCTACGTTTTTCATTATGTGATGCCGCTCCGAAAAGGCATCATATCCTGCCACCGAGACCGTTCCTGCATCAGGAGAAATAAATCCCAAAATCATACGGATGGTAGTGGTTTTACCTGCACCATTTGGCCCTAAAAAACCAAAAGCCTCACCACGTGCAATAGAGAATGAGATATCAAATACTCCTTTATTTCCTCCATAATCCTTTGTTACAGAGTGTAGCTTAATCAGCTCTTCCATTTTAGTTCTGTAATATTTGTGTTGTTACTTTAACAAGGAAAGCGATTCTATTCATGTATAAATCTACCCGTATAGGATTCAGCCACATTGGCCATCTTTTCAGGTACGCCCTCGTAGAGCACTCGTCCACCCTTCTCACCACCTTCGGGCCCAAGGTCAATGACATGGTCAGCCTGTCTGATAACATCCATGTTGTGTTCAATGATAATAACCGTGTGTCCTCTGGATATCAATGCATTGAGAGCTTTCAAAAGCGTTTTGATATCATGAAAATGCAAGCCTGTGGTCGGTTCGTCAAAAATAAAGATAGTAGGCGACGATTTTTCGGCCGCTAAAAAAGATGCAAGCTTCACTCGCTGACTCTCACCACCAGAAAGCGTACTGCTCGACTGACCTAACTTGACATAGCCAATTCCGACCTCCTGCAAAGGCAAAAGACGTTTGACTATACGTTTCTCTATCGTTCCGTTTGTTTCAGAAAAGAATTCTATGGCTTGATTGACTGTCATTTCCAGCACATCATAGATATTCTTGCCCCGATAAAGCACCTCCAAAGTATCTGACTTGAAACGCTTGCCATGGCAATGTTCACATTCCAATTCCAAGTCGGCCATAAACTGCATTTCCACCGTAACTGTACCTTCTCCCTGGCATTCTTCACAACGGCCACCAGGTGTATTAAATGAGAAATGTGCGGCAGTATACCCCATTTGCTTGGCCAACTGCTGTTCAGCAAACAGTTTTCTTATTTCATCGTAAGCCTTGATATAAGTAACAGGATTAGAGCGCGAAGAACGACCAATCGGATTCTGGTCCACCATCTCCACATCAGTAATCAGATGTAGGCTGCCTTTCAAATCAGCAAAATCGCCTGTACGCTCAGCCACTCCACCATAATATTTTTTCAATGCTGGATACAATACTTTTCGCACTAGGCTGGATTTTCCCGAACCAGATACACCTGTAACCACCGTCATTACATTCAAAGGAAACTTGACATTGATACCTTTCAAATTGTTCTCAGCCGCTCCGATAATTTCAATATAATTATTCCACTTGCGATGGTGAAGAGGCACCTCTATCTTCTCCTTACCCGTCAAATAAGCCAATGTATGTGAGCGTGTAATCTGCTCTTCGGTCACCTTCGGCAAATCCTTGAATGCCATAGCCAATACCAATTCACCCCCCAAACGTCCCGCATCAGGACCAATATCAATAATATAGTCAGCCGCACGCATAATCTGTTCATCGTGTTCAACTACTACCACCGTATTGCCCAAATCACGTAATTGGTACAGCACTTTTATCAAACGTTCCGTATCGCGTGGATGTAGTCCAATGCTCGGTTCATCCAAAATATAAAGCGACCCTACCAAACTGCTACCCAATGAAGTGGCCAAATTGATACGTTGGCTTTCGCCACCCGACAATGTATTGGACAAGCGGTTCAAGGTAAGGTAACTTAATCCTACATCCATCAGGAAGCCCAAACGGTTGGTAATTTCCGCCAGAAGGCGTTTGGCCACTGTTGCTTCATTTTCCGGTAATTCGAGCGACATGAACCATTGATACAACTGGTCAACAGGCATCTGCACCAATTCTGTTATAGTACGTCCTTGTATTTTCACATAAGAAGCTTCCTTTTTCAACCGCGTACCCTTACACTCAGGACAAAGCGTTTTACCACGGTAGCGTGCCAACATTACACGGTACTGAATTTTTGCGTATTGCTTCTCTTCGAGCATACGGAAAAATTCATTCAAACCATGGAAATAAGCATTACCTGTCCAAATAAGGTTTTTCTGCTCTTGCGTCAACTCAAAGAAAGGTTTATGAATGGGAAAATTGAATTTATCCGCATTCGCCATCAGCTCCTTATTCCACAAACTCATTTTCTCCCCTCTCCAACATGCAATAGCCTCTTCATAAATCGAAAGATTCTTGTTGGGAACTACCAAATCGGGATCAATGCCTATCACGCTGCCAAAGCCCTCACACACAGGACACGCTCCAATAGGGTTATTGAAATTGAACATGTGTTCAGAAGGTACTTCAAATTTTATCCCATCCGCTTCAAATCGGGTAGAAAAAGTCTTGTCAGATGTTGTACCGTCTTCATTAAACACTCTTATAATGCAGACACCATTGCCTTCGTAGAGGGCCGTCTCCACCGAGTCCGTCAGACGGTTGGCGGTTGATTCCTCTCCATCAGCCACTACACGGTCAACCAATATCTCCAATTTGTCATCAGCTGTCAACGTGCGTTTTCCATCCAGAAAATCCTCCATGCGCAACAATTCGCCATTGCAAGACAATCGGCTGAAACTTTGTGCATACAACAGTTTCAATCTTTCCAATTGCGATTTACCTTCTTCCGGCAACAGCGGAAACAACAGCATCATCCTCGTACCAACCGGCAATGACATTGCATAATCCACCACATCTTGAGGTTGATGGTGTTTCACCTCCACACCGGAGACTGGAGAAAAGGTGTGCCCTATTCTTGCAAAAAGTAATTTCAGATAATCGTAGATTTCCGTGGAAGTCCCCACTGTAGAACGTGGATTGCGGGTAGATACCTTCTGTTCTATCGCAATTGCGGGAGGAATACCCTTGATAAAGTCCACCTCCGGTTTTTGTATTCTTCCCAAAAACTGGCGGGCATAGGCAGAGAGACTCTCCACATAACGTCTTTGTCCTTCCGCATAAAGTGTATCAAATGCCAAACTGGATTTACCGCTTCCAGAGAGCCCCGTAATAACAACAAATTGATTTCTTGGTATAGAAACTTCTATATTCTTGAGGTTGTGCACACGTGCACCTTTGATATGAATTACCTTATCTTCAGCCATTTGAGCGTCCTAACAATTATGGGACAAAGATAAGACATAACCGGCAGAACCACAAGAATATAAAAACAGTTTTGAAAAGTCTGTCCATCAGAAAACAAAAAGGAACCGCTTCAATTCCAAGCAGTTCCTTTCAATATTTTTATGGAGGATCAGCCTAATCAATCATCTCAAAGCCCGTATATGGTACCAAGACCTTAGGAATACGGATACCTTCCGGTGTCTGATTGTTTTCCAGCAATGCCGCAACGATTCTTGGCAAAGCTAAAGCACTACCATTTAAAGTGTGGCACAATTGAATTTTCTTATCCGCATTTCTATATCTACATTTCAAGCGGTTTGCCTGGTAGCTTTCAAAATTAGAAACAGAACTTACTTCCAGCCAACGTTTTTGTGCTTCTGAATAGACCTCAAAATCAAAACAGAGAGAGGCCGTAAAGCTTATATCACCACCACAGAGGCGCAATATACGGTAAGGCAATTCCAATTTTTGGAGCAAACCTTCCACGTGTGCCAACATTTCCTTATGCGACTCTTCCGAGTGTTCCGGTTTGTCAATACGCACAATCTCTACCTTAGAAAACTCGTGCAAACGGTTCAAACCGCGTACATCCTTTCCATAAGAACCAGCCTCGCGGCGGAAACATTGTGTATATGCACAATTCTTGATTGGCAAATCCTTTTCATCCAGAATCACATCACGATAAATATTCGTAACCGGTACTTCTGCTGTAGGAATGAGATAGAGGTCATCTTCGTTGCAGTGATACATCTGTCCCTCTTTGTCTGGCAATTGGCCCGTGCCATATCCTGAAGCCGGATTTACCACCGTAGGTGGCATGATTTCCATATATCCCGCCTTTCTTGCTTCGTCCAGGAAGAAGTTGATTAAAGCGCGTTGCAATCGTGCACCCTTACCTTTGTAAACAGGGAATCCTGCACCCGTGATTTTCACACCCAGGTCGAAATCAATCAAATCATACTTTTTTGCCAATTCCCAATGAGGGAGAGCATCGGCAGGGAGTTGAGGAATATTATCCACAATCTTTTCCACCACATTGTCTTCTGCTGTTTTTCCTTCGGGTACAGAAGGATGGGGAACGTTAGGAACCTGCAGCAGGATATTTGTAATTTCCTGCTCTGCATTGGACATTGTTTCATTCAATTCCTTGATTTTTTCCTTCAGTTTTACAGTGCGCTCCTTTGCCGCCGCTGCCTCCTGCTGTTTGCCTTCCTTAAAGAGCAATCCGATTTCCTTGGAGAGTTTATTCATTTCAGCCGCCAGCTCATCCTGTCCACGCTGGGCCGCTTTCCGTGCAGTGTCCAGTTCAATTACTTTAGTCAGAAGTTCACGCCCGTCAAAATGCTTTTTAGCCAAACGTGCAATAGCATCTTCTGTATTTTCGGTTATATACTTTAGAGTAAGCATCTTTGTAAAATTATGGTTTAAAAGGAAAATCTCCTGCCATTTACAAGAATGTAAAACAACAGGAGATTTATGAAGTTTAGCTTAGGCCTACTTTCGTGATAAGATTAAGCTTCAGCAATAGGTCTTACAGAAACAAATGACTTGTTGTCTTTTCTTTTTCTGAATTCCACAATGCCATCAACAAGCGCAAACAAAGTATGGTCTTTACCGATACCAATGTTTTCACCCACATGATGCACTGTTCCACGTTGGCGAACGATAATATTTCCAGCTTTGGCATATTGTCCACCAAAAATCTTTACTCCGAGTCGCTTACTTTCTGATTCACGACCGTTCTTGGAGCTACCAACACCTTTCTTATGTGCCATTTTCTTTTAATTTTAGGGGTTTTACGCTACAATTTCTTTAACTAATATTTCAGTGAAGTTCTGACGGTGTCCGTTGCGTTTGCGGTAACCTTTACGACGTTTTTTGTGGAAAACGATTACCTTTTCACCACGAACATGTGACAATACTTCAGCCACTACTTTTGCTCCTTCAACGACAGGCGCACCTACTTTCACTTCGCCGTCTTTATCAAGCAACAATACTTTTTCAAATTCCACCTGAGAACCTCTTTCGGCCTCTTCCATACGGTGGATGAACAAACGTCTTCCGGCTTCTGCCTTGAATTGTTGTCCAAGAATTTCTACAATTGCGTACATTTAAACAAATAATTAAGAATTACATCGGTAAGGTGAGACGTTATCTTGCATAACGGAGCTTCTTTTTGACCTTATTCGAAAAGTGGGTGCAAAGGTAGAAATCTTTTTTCAAATAAACAACTATCGCAACCTATTATTTTGTAGTTACACATTTATTTTCAATACTTCTTATAATTCATGGCTGGCATATATTCATCCTTACACACAAAAATATGTAGGTTTTTCCTTTCATATTTCCAAAATACAGATAAAAGCATTACATTTGCAGACATTTTTACAATGGGTGATTTTAAATTACCTACACTAGAATTAATCATTAAATTAAGAACTTATACAAGACACATCATGGCAAAAGGTAAAAAACAAGCAGAAGTGGATGAAATGGCAAATGTAGAGCAAGCATTAACCACATCAGAAAAGTTTATTGAAAAGAACCAAAAACCTATACTTTACACCGTACTGGTCATTGTACTTGTTGTATTGGGCGTTTTGGCTTTCCGTAATTTTTATATTGAGCCGAAAAACACAGAAGCCAACAACGCCATTTATCCGGCACAATATTATTTCCAAGCAGATTCTTTCCGCTTAGCGCTGGAAGGTGACAAGATGGATTGCATCGGTTTTGAAGCCATTGCCGACCAATATGGCATAACCAAAGCTGGTAAACTGGCCAAATATTACGCTGGTGTATGCAACTATAAACTTGGCAACTATGAAGCAGCCATTGATTATCTGAAAAGCTTCAAGAGCAAGGACCAGAATGTAAGTTTAGCAGCCGAACAGTTGCTTGGTGACGCCTACGTAGCTACAGACAATTTGGACGCTGCAGTTAAATGCTTCATGAACGTTGGCAAGAAAGGCAACAACATCATCAGTCCAATGAGCTTAAAGAAAGCAGGTGCCGCTTACGAAACATTGGGTGACAAAGCCAACGCTCTTGCCGCTTACAAAGAAATCAAGCAAAGCTATCCTCAGAGTCAGGAAGCAATAGATATTGACAAATATATTGCCCGCCTTGAGCAAAGCAAATAAAAAATATGGCTACAAAATACCATAACCTGTCCGCATACAACGCAGAAGAGCTTCCGAGCGCTGACATACTCAAACGTCAGCGCTATGCGATAGCCGTTGCCGACTGGAACAGCGATATTACCTATGCCTTATTGGATGGTGCATACGACACATTAGTTAAACATGGTGTAGAAGAAAAAAACATCAAGGTCGTACATGTGCCAGGTACATTTGAATTGACATACGCTTCCAATAAATTGCAATTAACAGGAGAGTACTCAGCCATCATTGCTATTGGCTGTGTCATACAAGGTGATACCCCGCACTTCGACTACATTTGTCAAGGTGTGTCATACGGAATAAGCCAAATAAATGCATCTTTTATGGATAATGCCGGTATTATTTCACCAAGAAAAGGTCCTGTTATTTTCAGCGTATTGACTACACTCAACAAACAACAAGCATTGGAGCGCGCAGGAGGAAGTTTGGGGAACAAAGGTGTTGAAGGAGCAATAACTGCCATAAAAATGGCCAACCTGAAAATTTAGACGCACAACAAAAAAAAGAAGTCCCATATCATATCCAATCAAAAAGAAGCAGTTCAAAATAAAATTGCTAAAATACAAATCTTATATAGAATAGAATGGAATAGATTGAAACTTTGAAATAGGAATCTCCTGCTATTAGTCCTATAATA
>CALUKG010000097.1 GCA_944321155.1 uncultured Bacteroidales bacterium
TGGTGGATTATGTAGAGCTAACGTTCAATGGTAGTGCGGATTTTCTTAGTCAGTGGCAATTGTACGATGTGGCAACAGATTTTTCGGTTGATTTGTATGATGGCTGTAGTCTGCAAGCCGAAATGCCAGTAAATGGAGGCATACGTTATCTATTGAAGCGCAAGTCGCAAGAGGGTGGTTCTTCCCCAACGACCGAACTTTTCCAGGTATGGAATGAAAACGGACAGTTACTTCTATCTGCGCCTAAAGGCTTAGACCGTCTGTTTTTGACGGATATGGCGGGTAGGGTTATTCTGGAGAAGAAAGGAATGGATGATATGCTTCAAATCAACTTGCAATCGGGTGTCTATCTGATTTATGGTTCTTTAGGAGATGTTGTTTATACGAAACCGATTATTGTGAGATAAACATGAAGAGGAATTTTTTATATATTATCTTGTTGTTTCTGATGGTGGTGTGCGCGGAATCAGTGTATGCTGCATACTCTCATGAGCTAGAGATGGAACAATTGAATTTCTCTATGGCAGATGAGTTGTTTGGGCCTCGCGTATCGGTTAAGAATCAGGCGAGGAGACCATCATCACAACTCAAATGGTCTGTTCAAACAAATAGAGCTACTGTTGCCGGTAAAAAAGAGAAATATGCTTATAAGTCAATAGGTGCAGGAATGTCGACAGGTGGGCAGATTATGGCAAGCTCGGGTAGAGTAAATGAGAGTGTATATTTGGCACAGAGACCAGAGATGGGTACCTTGGATTTGGAAGAATTTTCCATGGGCGAGATGATGTTTAAAGCCTCTCCTCCACCCGGAGGTGGACATGGAACAGGAGAATTGGTACCCCTTGATGATGAGATACCCATATTGTTGTTGCTGTTGTTGGGGTATTGTTTGTGGAGAAGGAACAAGCTATAGATAGAGCTTGAAAAGCGAAAAACTATTATGGCATAAATCCAGTATCATGCTGGATTTATGCCATAATAGTTTTGAGAAACCAGTCCGTTTCTTTTTTCTATCTTTTTCGCCTGAATAGCTTGAAAATCAATGGAGCAAGACTAAGACCAATCTGGAAAAGCCGTCCTCGTGAGGGAGTGAAGAATGAAAATGCCTTACTGAATCCAATCTTGAACAATGAAATATTATTCCAACTGTTGCGTACGTTATTCCAATCCTTGCGTAGTATTTGCTCCGAATTGCTCAAATCTTTTTGCAGCAAAGCACGATAATGTGCAATGTCTGTTATAGAACGGATATTGGAGAAGTCATGCCTTTGTGCTTTCATCTTGTTCTTCTTCGGGTTTACGGAATAATATTTCGCTTAACTGTCGGATCAAAGGATTCAGGAAAATCTGTTTTCTAAAAAAGAAAAAGATTCCCAACAATAGCAGGAAGATGGCCCCCACTATACAGAAGGCCCAGGCATCATTGTTGAAGAATTGCCCCAACCAGCGCACAAAAGCGAAGGAAAAGTAGATAAAAGCTGTAAGTGCCAGAATAATGCTGACAAGCAGCATAAGGATAAGGGCAAAGATACGGCTCATCTTCTCTAACAGTTCCAGGCGAAGCAAATCATAACGCGTGCGTATATACTGTTGCCCGTCTTCTATTAGTTGTTTGTATTTGTTTCCTTCTTCCATGTGGCATTAGTCTATTTTTTCTCTTCAGCCAAAACTTCATCTACTGCTTGGTCCAGTTCTTCATCGCTGAATGCTCCCTTCAATTTTCCTTTTACCTTCGCAACAAAGGCATCAAATGATTCCTTGTTGATGTATAGTCCCTTTTCCTTTAGTTTGTCTGCAATTTTTTGACGTGTATTAGCCCCTGAATCAGGTGCAAGTAAGATACCTGCTGCTACACCGGCTACAATGCCACCGGCAAAAGCGAGAATGTGTGATAGTTTCATAATCGTTTAAATTTTAATGGTGAATAAATCAAGTTCCTTTTTATATAAAAACAAATGGAGCTATGCATTTGTTTACCTCGACGTCAACTTATTGCGCTTTTTCTTTGAGAAGCCCCTTGAACTCTTTGGGTATTGGTGTTTCAAAATGCATTACCTTGTGTGTCATAGGGTGGATAAACTCCAGTATTTGTGCGTGTAGAGCCAGGCGTTTGATGGGTGAATTTCCCGAGCCGTATTTCTTATCGCCCACGACAGGGTGACCGATAGCGGCCAATTGTACTCTGATTTGGTTCTTTCTGCCTGTTTCCAATTCAATAGACAGTAAGCTGTATGCACCATTGCTCTGCAGAAGTGTATAATGTGTGATGGCTTTTTGCCCACCGTTATTGGTCCATGATGAATGGATTTTATATGATTTTTTGTTTTCCGTTAGCCAGCTTATTATTGTATCGTCGTTTTTTTCCGGCTCTCCCTCCACTAATGCTACGTAGCATCGTTTGGTCACGATTTCGTGCCAGTGGCTTTGCATGCTGAATTGTACGTCTTTGGTTTTAGCAAACAGAAGAATACCTGATGTTTCCCTGTCAAGTCTATGAACGGTGTAAAGTTCTGCGCGTGGATTACCTTTTTTCAAGTAGCTTTTTAAGATGGAATAGGCCGTCATTTCATTTGATTCACGTACGGTTGCCATGGTAAGCAGTCCTTCCTTTTTCTCTACTACCACAATAGCATCGTCTTCATAAATGATTTTGAGCTTGGGATGCTTTAGCTCCTCGTTAGCAATTCCACTATTAATGGTCACAATGTCTCCTGTGTTTAGCAGAAAGTTGTATTTGGTTTCTATTCTGTTGTTGACTTGCACCTGCCTGTGGCTAAGAAGGGATTTGACCGAAGTGCGTGTCATGCCGCCCATTTTATTGCTTAAAAACTCCATAAGCTCTTGGGGTTCAGTGACTCTAAGTCTTGTCGTCTTGGGTTTACGAAAAGCTGGTTTGTTCATTGTTTGTTCTCATTTTATGCGTTTGCTACAATCTTTTCAGCGGCATTGATGCCGTCCATGGCAGATGATGTGATGCCTCCTGCATATCCTGCACCTTCTCCACACGGATACAGACCTTTGATTTCTATGTGTTCATAGGTTTCTGCGTCGCGGGGAATGCGTATAGGGGAGGAAGAACGCGACTCGACACCTACAATGACCGCTTCGTTGCAAACGTATCCTTTCATTTTTTTGTCAAAATCCTTAAATCCTTCCTGGAGTCTGTAACGGATAATGGGTGGCAGCCATTTATGCAAATCAGATGGTACAATGCCTGGGAGATAGGAACAAGGTGGCAAATCCTTGGAGGAAATTCCGTTCACAAAGTCTTTCAGGCGTTGTGCAGGGGCTTTCAATGATTGGTCATGGTTCTGCTGTTTGCACAATTCTTCAAGATATTCTTGAAAATAAAGGCCACTCAGTTCTCCATATTCATTGAAAGGGGCAGGAATATCTTCCGGATGAATTTCTACAACAATACCGGAATTGGCAAAGGGAGAATTCCGATGGGAGGCCGACATGCCATTGACAACAAGTCCTTTGTTGTTGCTTCCTGCAGGAACAATATGTCCTCCCGGGCACATGCAGAATGAATAGACACCGCGTTCTTTCACTTGCGTAACCAGTGAATAGCTGGCTGCTGGCAAGTAGGGGTCTCTTGTCTTGCTGTGATATTGTATGCTGTCAATCAAGGCTTGGGGATGCTCAGCTCTTACTCCCATAGCAAATCCTTTGGTTTCCAGCCTAATGCCTTGGTCGTGAAGCATTCTGTATGTGTCATGAGCGGAATGGCCGATGGCCAATATCACATTGCTGGCATAGAAGACTTTTCCGCATGAAGTATGGCATCCTTTGATTTGGCCGTTTTCAATAAGCAACTTGTCGACCAAGCAGTTGAAATGAACCTCTCCTCCATAGCGGCAAATGGTTTCTCTCATGTTGCGTATGATAGCCGGAAGTTTGTCTGAACCTATATGCGGGTGGGCTTCATACAAAATATTGTCGGCAGCACCATGATAGTGGAACAACTCAAATATGCGCTGTAGGTTACCTCTTTTCTTGGAGCGGGAATAAAGTTTGCCGTCGGAAAAAGTGCCTGCGCCACCTTCTCCGAAGCAATAGTTGGAGTTGATGTTCATTGCATTGTTCCGGTTAATAAGGGCAATGTCTTTCTTTCGTTCGCTGACATCTTTTCCACGTTCCAGAATAATTGGCCTGAAACCGTGCTGAAGAAGCTCTAATGCGGCAAAGAGTCCTGTCGGTCCGAATCCGACAATGATGACTTCTTTGCCTTTTATTGCATTTTTATATTGCGGGGGAGTGTAACTGAACGCCGGAGCCTGATGAGTGTATACTTTTATTTTCAGGTTGATTTTCGGTTTGGCCGACCGCGCATCGATGGATTTACGTATTGTCCGCAGTTCGACAATATCGTTAAGATTTATACCTAAACGTGTAGATGCAATTTTTCTGATGGTATTCTCATCGCTTGCATCTTTAGGTGTCAATATTAAATCCAGCTCGATTTCTTCGGGTTGTTTCATCTTCTTGATGGGTATTTTGTTTCCGGCCGTAATCCGTTTGCATTTTACTGTTGTATGTTCTTTTTGCTTTCCATTATTTTTGCCTCCAGTTCATCGGCAAGCTCTGGATTTTCCTTTAACAAGCGTTTGGCGGCATCACGTCCTTGCCCCAATTTCGTATCTCCATAGCTGAACCAAGAACCGCTCTTTTTGATGATTCCACATTCTACACCCAGGTCGATGATTTCACCTGTACGTGATATGCCTTCACCAAACATGATGTCAAATTCGGCTTTGCGGAATGGAGGTGCGACTTTGTTTTTTACGATTTTCACACGTGTCTGGTTTCCAATCACTTCTTCACCGTCCTTTATAGCACCAATGCGTCGGATGTCCAAACGGACAGAAGCATAAAATTTCAATGCATTACCGCCAGTAGTGGTTTCCGGATTGCCGAAAGTTATACCGATTTTTTCACGTAACTGATTGATGAATATGCAAGTCGTATTTGTTTTATTGATAGTAGCTGTAAGTTTACGCAATGCCTGAGACATCAGTCTGGCTTGTAATCCCACTTTGTTGTCACCCATATCACCCTCCAGCTCGGCTCTTGGTGTGAGAGCGGCAACTGAGTCAACTACAACAATGTCAACAGCAGAAGAGCGGATAAGCTGATCAGCTATTTCCAGGGCCTGTTCGCCGCTGTCAGGCTGTGAAATAATCATTTCATCGGTATTTACGCCTAATTTTTCGGCGTAAAAACGGTCAAATGCATGCTCGGCATCGATAATTGCTGCAATACCGCCATTCTTTTGAGCTTCTGCGATGGCATGAATAGCCAATGTGGTTTTACCGGAAGATTCAGGGCCATATATTTCAACAATACGTCCTCTCGGATATCCGCCAACGCCGAGGGCGAGATTCAATCCGATGGAACCGGTGGAAATGACAGGAATCTCTTCTACATGGTTGTCGCCCAGTTTCATGATAGTTCCCTTTCCATGATCTTTTTCTATTTTTTCCATGGCCAACTGCAAAGCCTTGAGTTTTTCTGCAGAAGGTTTCTTGATTTCTTGTTCTGCCATATGTTCTTGATTTATTATTTTACGTTACAAAGATAAGAAAAGGTGAGTGCAGAGGCAAATGGAAAACAAAGTTTTATAGTTTGACTATGCCGGATTGCCTTATATCTTATGAAGAGATAGCTAAAGCAAGGCTGAGTGGCAAATCTAAAACAAGTTTTGTGATGTGACAATACCGACGTTCATTTTCAAAAATAAGGCAAACTACGCGGGAAAAAAATATGGTAATTTTCATTTTGAGCCATAAAATAGCATTCCACTTAAGGCATGATGTGCCCGTGTAGGTATAAATGTTTAGCCGGAAGTAAAAAGTTTGGCAATGGATTTGTTAGTATGGTCAGGAAAATATTTTTTAGCGGTTAAACCTTTGTGAATAATTCAGGTCAATAAAGGCATGAAAAAAATACTACTTATTATATGCTGCATCTGTTTTTCAGCAGTAATTGTAAAGGCGCAATTCAGTGTGCAGACTCGTGTGTGTGATGCCAATAATGGCGAGATGCTTGAAATGGTAACAGTCCGTTTACTTCGGAATGACTCTTCGTTGGTGAGTGGTGCACAGACTGACCAGAAAGGCTTTGTACAGTTGGGCCATCTGAAAAATGGCGAGTATATTCTGGCTATCAGTTCTGTAGGTTATGAGCCTTATTTCAAGAATATCAGGATAGACGGAAAGAACATTATTCTGAAAACCATACAGTTGAAAGAATTGTCCATCAAACTTGGTGATGTGGAGGTGAGTGGAACAGCCGCACAGATGTTGGTCAAGGGTGATACTCTGGAATATAATGCCACCGCATTTAAGACTGCGGAAAATGCTGTAGCCGAAGATTTGCTGAAAAAGATGCCGGGTGTAGAGGTCAGTTCGGAAGGAACTATCACCGTAAATGGTGAGGAAGTGAAAAGAATATTGGTGGATGGCAAAAAGTTTTTTGACGATGATGTACAAATGGCCACTAAAAATATTCCAGCGGAAATGATTGACAAGGTACAAGTGGTGGATGACAAATCAGAGATGGCCAAACTGACCGGTTTTGAGGATGATGAGACAGAGCGTGTCATCAATCTTACATTAAAACCAAATCGCAAGAAAGGATATTTCGGCAATTTTACCGGCGCTTATGGATTGGATATCAATCTTGACAGCCGCTACAATGCCAATGCCTTTATGAACCTTATGTTGGATGAGACACAAACGACTATTATCGGTGGTGCCAATAATACCAATGAGTTTCGTAGTGGACGTGGTCGGGGCAATATCAACGCGGGAAGTGGAGTGACACGAACGGAAAACTTTGGAGTAAATTCCAATGCGACCCTGAAAAATGATATGTTGCTGGGAGGTGATGTTTCATTTAACCATTCCAACAATAATGCATTGAATGAGGTGCGGAAGGAAAGCTATCTTACGGATGGGAGTTTTGTCAATCATGACAAGAAGACGTCTCTTTCCAATAATTATGAAACAAGAGGACGTTTTGAGATGGAATGGCAGATAGATGAAGCCAACAAGCTAATCATTAGACCGGAAATATCTTATGCCTACCAGCAATACAATAAAACGAACGAATATACCTATTTGACGGGTACTGATACAACCAGCTATGGACAGACAAACAACTTCAATACCTCAGAAGAGATAGGTGCGAAACTACACACAACGTTCAACCACAAATTTTCCAAACCAGGGCGTACATTAACAATGCGCCTCAATATTGACTTTGACAATAATGATGCGGATGGTATTAACCAATCGGAAAACAATGCATTGAGCACGCAAGTGCATACGCTCATCAATCAGCAGACCCTGAATACCTCAAATACCTTAAACTATGATGTGCGTCTCTCTTATGTTGAACCATTATATCGTAACCGTCATTTTCTGGAGTTTGCGGCTTCGTTCAAGAACAATCTCCGCTTCTCCGAGAAACGGCAATATAGTTTGGACGATGCGGGCAATTACACTTTATTTGATTCTGTGTATAGCAATAACTATCAGAGCAATTTCATGAGTGAGACAATGGAAATGAACTATCGTTTGCAGGATGAAAAATACAGTTTGATGCTGGGTGTGAAAGTAAATCCGTCGCAAACATTGAGCGAAACCTTGTATGGCGACGGTTATTCCCATTACATCGACAGTTATGTGTGGAACGTGGCGCC
>CALUKG010000098.1 GCA_944321155.1 uncultured Bacteroidales bacterium
ATATCCAAAATATTTATTGGGTATATGCCGATTATATCAGTCGGTTGTCCTATGAAAGGACTTTTTCAGTGCCCTCGTTTTTACAGGCTCGTTTTTTATTGGATTGGAAAAGAAATCTGATGGGTAATGCAGCGGGAGAAAGCTTGTCTTTATATACTTTTTCCTCTACTTTTACGCCAAAGCTGCCAACTGTTGAACAGATTTTGCCATAACACATATGCTCCAGGTCCGATGGCAGACAAGGGGTTTAAATAAGTCTGTGCCATCCAAATGGCTAATATGGTGTTTTTCTGACCTAATGCCTGACCTCCTGTAATGCGGTTGTTATATCTTGTTCCGATAGTTTTGCCAATGAAGAACTGAAAAATGCAGGTTGCCAATGCTACAAGGGCGGTATAGATGGCAATATATGAATTCTGGCTTTGTCCCAATACTTCTTTTACCATCTGACCCGTTACAATTGTCAAGGAGAAAGCCCATATATAAAACCCGGCTCCATATAGTCGGGAGATTTGATGATGAATTTTGGGCAAAAAAACGCGTACAAGTTGCGCTGCAATGAATGGTCCAAGCAATAATGGAAATACTTTGGTCAGAATCAGTGTGAACCCGGCGAGAAAGTTCGGATGGTCGCCAATTTCCATGAGTGGAAAGCAAAGAGGTGCAACAATAGCTACAGCAAGATTTGATAAAAGTGTATAGGTTGTCAGACTGGCAATACTTCCTCCCAATTTTCCTGTGATAACAGGTGCGGCAGTAGCTGTCGGAGCCAATATGCAGAGCATGGCGCCTTGTGCAATGACTGGGTGAATGGATTTGAGTAGCAGATAAGCCAAAAGGCTGCCGAATATTTGAATGAAAAGCAGATATACATGCAACCTTTCCGGCTTTAACTCGCTAATTGATAGCTTGCTGAATGTGAGAAACAGCATGGCCATAATGAGCCAGGGAGTGAGTATGCTCAATTGGGAAAAGATGGGATAAGCAATACCTCCTAAAAGCATAGCTAAAGGAAGCGTCCAGTCTTTAAGGAACTTAATCATGTATTTATTGTTTTGCGTTTGCAAAAGTACACATTTCGCCTTGTATATAATATGACAATTTATCTGCCATCTAAAGATATTTATGTACTTTTGCAGAGAATTTTATAGTAGAATCCATTATGACATACAAATTTGATTTTTTAGTAATTGGTGGAGGTGTTGCCGGAATCAGTTTTGCATTGAAAGCAGCACAATACGGAAAAGTTGCTTTGTTATGTAAGACTACGTTGGATGAATCCAATACATCTTTTGCTCAAGGTGGTATAGCTTCTGTTACTTACGAACCGGACAATTTCGACAAGCATATCAGCGATACGCTTATTGCCGGTGATGGCCATTGTAATTTGGATGCAGTAAAAAAGGTTGTTTACAATGCTCCAGAACAAATAAAGGAATTGCTTCGATGGAATGTTGATTTTGATAAAACGGAGGATGGTAAGTTTGATTTGCATCGGGAAGGAGGACACTGTGAGTTCAGAATTTTGCATCATAAGGACAATACTGGTTTTGAAATCCAGCAGAGTCTCAACCGTGAATTGAAAAAACATCCAGACATTACTGTTTTTGAAAACCATTTCGCAATAGAAATCCTTACGCAACATCATTTGGGTGAGGTGGTTACACACCATACTCCTAATATTGAGTGTTACGGTGCATATGTGTTGGACCAGAATACGAATCATATTGACACCTTTTTGGCCAAGGTAACCATGCTGGCAACAGGTGGAATCGGAAGTGTATATAGCGCCACTACCAATCCGGAAATTGCCACAGGCGACGGAATCGCCATGGTACACCGTGCACGTGGTGTAATCAACGATATGGAGTTTGTACAGTTCCATCCAACCGCTTTGTATCATCCGGGTGACAAGCCTTCATTCCTTATTACAGAGGCCATAAGGGGCTATGGAGCTGTATTGCGCACCAAAGATGGTAAGGAGTTTATGCATCGGTATGATGAAAGAGGCTCGCTTGCTCCGCGTGACATTGTGGCACGTGCCATCGACAACGAGATGAAACAGAGAGGTGACGACTTTGTGTATCTGGATGTTACACATAAAGATCCGGAAGAGACAAAAAAACACTTCCCGAATATTTACAAGAAATGTTTGGAATTGGGTATTGATATCACCAAGGACTATATTCCTGTTTCGCCTACACAACACTATCTGTGTGGTGGCATTCAGGTCGATTTGAACGGCGAAACTTCCATTCACCGTTTGTATGCAGCCGGTGAGTGCTCTTGTACGGGCTTGCATGGCGCTAACCGATTGGCTTCCAATTCATTGATTGAAGCTATCGTATATGCCGATGCGGCCGTCAAACATGCCGCTTCCCGCCTGAACGAGTTGTCTTATGTGGAATATATGCCCGATTGGAATGATGAGGGTACAAAATTGCCGGAGGAAATGGTATTGATAACACAAAGTTTCCGTGAGGTGGAACAGATTATGAGCACGTATGTGGGTATTGTGAGAAGCAATTTGCGTTTACACCGTGCTATGAGCCGTTTGGAAATTCTCTATCGTGAGACAGAAGATTTGTTTGAACGTTCCGTGGTAAGCCGTCAGATTTGTGAATTGCGTAATGTTATCAGTGTTGCTTATCTGATTATCAAGCACGCATTGCGCCGCCGCGAAAGCCGCGGATTGCACTATACAGTGGATTATCCGCACAAGAACGGAAACCGTATGTATGAGTAATGCATAGAATTTTGCTGTAATATAATAATGTGAAAGGGCATTTATTCGTTAGCGAGTAAATGCCCTTTGCGTTTCAGTAGCCTTTTCACAATGTATTCAATGATGGCGCTATTGCTCGTGCGGGATTATCAGATAACTCTTCAATGCATCTACATATTCCTGCATGGCTTCTATACCTGTTGGCGTGATGCTGTAAGTTGTTTTGGGCTTCTTGCCAGCAAACCCTTTTTCAATTCGAATGTATCCGGCTTCTGCCAGTTTGTCAAATTGTATGCTTAAATTTCCTGAAGTAGCTTCAGTTTTCTCTTTGATATAAGAGAAATCAGCTTCTTCCAATTCCATAAGCAAGGCCATTATGGCAAGACGAAGTTCGGAATGCAATAGCGGGTTCAGTTTTTTGAATGCAGCGCTCATTTCTTTTTTAGGTTTAGAATTATGCCGGGAAGCAGGAGTGTGATGAGTGCAGCACACCCCATCAATAGAGGTATATTGCTGTAGTCCATGAAGACAGAAACCAGGCCGCCTGCTATGGCTACAACAAATCCACTCATGGTAATCCAATGATTCTTCATTAGTAGGCCGGTAAGGGCAGATGCAAATCCTAAAATGATGGTTATCCAGGATGTAAGAAACATCATGGCTTCATGGAATAGGGTACAGGCAATTATTGGCAGCAAGGTGGCAATGATTCCAAAACAGCCCCATATGGTGGCGATAGCATTGTTGAGAAAGTTTTTAGCTCTTTTTTCCTGTTTCTTATAATATAAGAAATAGTTGAACGGATAGCCAACAAGAGGAATGGCAAACCATAGTAGATTCCAGTAGGGATTGGAGGTCGCCTTAAGTACATACCAGATGATTATGGAAACAATAGTAACAACCGCTCCCCATATTATCATCGGTGTTCCTGAGTCTTTTTCAAAGTCTTTTCTACTTTTTTCAAGCATTTCAGAGATGATTTGAATGCTTTTTTCGGGTGATAATTCGTTCGTGTTCATAAAGCAATTAAGTTGAATGTTTTGCGAATAATTTTTTAGTTCGAACTATGGTGCAAATATAAAGAAGTTTATTTTATAAACCAAATTATTTTGTAAATTATTTTCGGGAAAAACGAATTAAACCGCTGAAACGACTTTAAAATGTTGATTAGTAGTTAAATATGGATTGAAAAAAGTTGTAGTTGTTATTCAATATTTAGTTCATCTTCCAATGTATGCAGAGTCAATTCGCCGTTTTCGTCAATGCATGCATAGGAAAACATGTGTATGCAGTCACCCAAAATACATACACGGCTACCGCTTTTTATCATTAAATCAAGCAGGATGTGTCGGTGTCCAAAAATATAATAATCAATATGTTCTTTCTCTTCATGCAATTTGGCAAATTGTACCAACCATTCTTTGTTCTCGCCTAGGTACTCATTGGTATGTTGCAGTTGCATCTTGCGGTTGGAAGCCGACCATTTCAGTCCGAAACCTATACCCCACGATGAGGGAAGGGCAGCAAACAGCTTTTGGCAAAAACGGCTGTGAAAAATAGAGCGGATAAATTTGAACTTCTTGTCAGTTGTATATATTCCGTCACCATGAGCAAGGAAACACTTTTTATGGTTGATGTCAACCACCTCTTCCTTGTAATGCACTTTCATGCCGATTTCCTGTGCAAGATAGCCGAAAGTCCATATATCGTGGTTACCAATGAAGAAATGAATGTCAATTCCCTTGTCGGAAAGTTCTGCCAATTTACCTAAAAAGCGTGTAAATCCCTTGGGTATGACACGTTTGTACTCAAACCAGAAGTCAAACATATCGCCCATCAGATAGATGGCGGTGGCACCTTCCTTTTCCAGGTGGTCTAACAATTGTACCACCTTTTTTTCATGAAGGCGTGCGTTTTCCACAATTTTAGAGCCAAGATGGGCATCTGCTATGAAAAATGTTTTTCCCATCTTATAAAAATCCCAGTTCCAGTTTAGCTTCTTCACTCATCATGTCTTTGTTCCATTCCGGTTCAAACACCAGATTGACATTGACCTCTTTCACTCCTTCCACACTTTCCAGCTTCATCCGTACGTCCTCAACAATGAAATCGGCAGCTGGGCAATTGGGTGCAGTCAGAGTCATATCCAGATTCAGTTTTCCATCTTCTTCCAGATCTATCTTGTAGATGAGGCCCAAATCGTATATGTTGACAGGAATTTCTGGGTCAAATACTGTGCGGAGCATTTTGACAATGCGTTCTTCTGTAGAAATTATATCACTCATTTATTCTTTTGCTTATGGCAGGTTGGTTATTCTAGTGCGGCTAATGCATCCAAAGCTGGGTGTGTACTCAGTTTTCCGTTCACAACGGCTACACTTTCCACTTTTCCTTTGACGCAAAGCTTCATATCCGATTTACGGAAAATAGCCTGGTGGAACACATATTTTATACCTTCTTGCTTTACGCATAATTTGTTCAGATACTCGTCTCCTGGGCGTAAGGATGTTTTGTAGGCAATTTCTACACGTGCCACCACAGCGTCACATCCTTCATCATGCAGTTGGGCAAAACTGACCCCATGTGCCAAAAGAAACTCATGGCGGGCATGCTCAAAATAATGTTGATAATTGGCATTGTTGACAATGCCTTGCAAATCACATTCGTAATCGCGTACTTTGTCTTCCAGTTCAAATGTATAGTGCATCATAATCACTCCTTTTTACGTATGATAGTCATTCCGTCGCGCAAAGGTAATATAATTTTTTCTATACGTTGGTCTTGGGCTATCATATCGTTAAATTCCTTTATGGCAATTGTCTGTTTGTCGTTGGGGTGGGGAGTTTCCAGCACTTTTCCATCCCACAAAGTGTTGTCGGCAATGATATATCCGCCAGGTCTGATTTTATCAAACAATGCATGGTAGTAATCGGAATACTCGCGTTTGTCTGCATCAATGAAAACCAAATCAAATATTTCCTCTGTTTGCTTGCAATAGTCAAGCGCTTCGCAAATATGAAGTTCTATTTGGTGGTTGAAAGGTGACAAGGCTAGATTGCCTCTGATTAAATCCTCCATCTCATCGTTGCTTTCCACGGTGTGCAGTCGTCCGTTTTTAGTAAGTCCTTCTGCCAGACACAAGGCAGAATAACCGGTAAAGGTTCCCAGTTCAAGAATCCTGTTGGGAGAAATCATTTTGCTGAACATGCTCAATAGGCGTCCTTGCAGGTGACCTGAAAGCATGCGTGGATTGAAGGTGAAAAGATGTGTGTTTCTGTCAATCTGTGCCAGATAGTCCACTTCCGCATCACCATGGGCTTCTATATAATCTTCTATGTGAGTATCAAATATCATATATATTTTAGCGTGTTGATATTATTTTCCGAAAATATTTCATTGGCTATTTCAAGAATTGCCTCGGAGCTGCATTCGTCTATTTGTTTGAAGAAATCGCTCCATGGAATGACATGCCCAAAGCGGAGAACGCTTTTACCCATGTTTTGAACTGCATTTTCCTGTATTTGGGCAGCAATGGCCATTTGTCCTCGTAATTGCCGCTTGTATCTGTTGAGCATAATAGGGTTGATGGCTTTACTGCGTAGTTCTTTTAGCTCTTTAAAAACCAATTCCTCGCAACGTTTGGCATTTTCAGGATCACAGCCGAAATAAATGCTCCACCACCCGCAATCGCTTAGGGCACTATAGTTTGACTCAACATTATATACCAGTCCACGGCGTTCACGTAACGACAGATTAAGTCTGCTGTTCATTCCAGGGCCACCTAAAATGTTGTTTAATAGGATAAACCCAATACGTTTGGGGTCATAAATATTATATCCTTTTCCTCCGCAAATGTAATGTACTTGGTGGGTGTCTTTATGAATGGTTTCTTGTTTGTTACAGGATATGGATGCAGGGGCTTTTATCCGTGTTTTGGCCATTTTCGGTTCAATGTTTCCCATATATTGTTCTGCCAACTTGACAATATGTCTGAATGGAATATCTCCTTGTGAAAAAAAGACGGTCTGAGAGGGTATATAATTCCTGTCCCTGAAAGCAGTAATAGTCTCATTGTCAAATTTCTCTATACTTTCAGGAGTCCCTAAGATGGCATTTCCCAGCGGATGCTCAGGATATAGCAATGTCTCAAAATCGTCAAATATCAGTTCGGATGGGCTGTCTTTATACGAATCAATTTCATCACATATAACAGACAATTCTTTCTTTATTTCTGCAGTAGGAAAAGAAGAATGAAATGTCATATCAGCCAATAACTCGAGTGTTCTTGAGAAATATTCTTTCAAGCAGGCAGCGTAAATGACTGTTTCTTCTTTTGTCGTGTAGGCATTTAATTCGCCTCCAATAAATTCAATTCGGTTGATAATTTGTCGTGAACTGCGTTTTGTTGTTCCTTTAAAAAGCAAATGTTCCACATAGTGAGCCATACCATGTTCAGAGGGCAGTTCGTCGCGTGTTCCGCAATCCGTAATGAAACCGCAATATACAATATCCGATGCATGCTGTTTATGGACTATTCGTAGTCCATTGTTTAGCTCATAATAGGATATATTTTCGTCTAAGAAATCTTTTCTTGTTCTACTCATGATTCTATTTTCTTTTGCAAAGGTAGTGCAAGGCGAGCGCAGAAACAAATAGAAAACGCAGTTTTCAAATTTGATTATGCCGAGTCACCTCTTACTTCCTTTTATGGGAGTTGTATTTAAAATGGCATTGCAGATTTTCAACATGGCCGATAGAATCTTTCTTTATGTCTTGTGGAAACGGACTTAAATGTGAAAAAGTTTCCTTCCGTTTTTGTATAATCGATAAAAAGTAGTATCTTTGCATTCGCAATTGCGGCATTGGCGTAATTGGTAGCCGCGCTAGACTTAGGATCTAGTGGAGAGATCCGTGGGGGTTCGAGTCCCTTATGCCGCACGAAAATCGTTTCA
>CALUKG010000099.1 GCA_944321155.1 uncultured Bacteroidales bacterium
TTCTTACTATGGATGAACTGCTGAGCATCTACCACAAGGAATTTTCTCTGGAGCGAATCACCGTAGTCCGTGATGTTGTTATTTTCGCTGCCTTTACAAATGTTGCACTAAACAGAATGTGATTGCAAATCAGAAAGTTACCATCTTGAAAAAAGGAAATAGGTAATGGTTTAGAAACCATAGAGATTCACCATTTTGCTTATGTTCAATGTGTCAATCAACTGTACAAAAATACAAATAAACTTGATATAAGCTCTATACATATGAATTAAAATAGTTTAAAGAACTTCGTTACTAGCAAGACATCAAACTTAACAGGAGTTAATCCTGTCGCTGCAAGTATTTGAGTATGACAGTGGCAAATCTTGTCGTAATACATCAATTGAACTTTCTACGTCGTAAAGATAAGTCAAATAACGCTTTAATCATTTATTCGATATAAACTCTATTGTAAAATAATTCATAAAGTGTACTTTTATTAAAGTAAACGTTCAATTCTGATTATCTGCTTGAAATTCATCCTAATCCATATCACAGATGCTGAAAACAATCTACATCATGATAGACTCACCCGACCGGAGCTTGTCCATCAGTTGACGGACAAAATCATTGTATATTTGTAGACCATAACATGGAATTTACTCAAATAATAGAAGCTTCCGAGTTCACTGATGTTTAATCGACTCTCCAGTTTCTCTGCCGATGTTTCAGGTCCGCATAGCTTAAATTGCCTTGGGACAACTGAAGTCCGTTGCTTAACACAAGTTCACCAATACGCATACCTCCTAAACCGCCTCCTCCTTCTATTACGGAACAGTTTCCTTTATCTTCTCCATTTCCTGCGGTGAAGAACGACCGGAAACTTCCACTGCCTTTAGCCTTGTATCCTTGTACCATTTCTCGAACGGGTTATAAGGGACGTTGTTCCTGTGATAGAACGATTGGATACTCTCGTTCCTTAGGTAGAACCTCACCCTTATAACGGATGAAAAGCCGTTCAAAATCTTCACTGCTGTACATTTTCTTTGACTTTAATGTTTACAGCGTGAAAGTATCTATCAGATTAAGCAATAGTCAGTTTTGGACGCTTATTAGTCATAATCATACGCCAGTTCATCTGTGCGTAATCCCCTCCCCTTAAAACCCTTCATCCGTAAGGAATTAATCCAAATTCATGCTATCATATTGTAAACTTCGGCCTTTGACGGTCTTTATTTGTGCATACGCGTATCTCATATATGAATTGAGTGCAACCAATGCTATATTATCATCAGCTTTTGTAATAGAAGACTCTTTTTTACCCAAAGAGTCTACCGAACAGAGCATGATAGCTTCGTGAATGTTATTGTCTTCATCTGAACAAATCCAATAACGGTCGTGCATAGGGCCATCATCTGGTTTGTCTGCGTACCACACAAAATTGAGCTTTATGCGGTTGGTTACACCCGAAGATATTGTGCGCCATTGAGAGGAATAATCCTCGTTGCAGTATTCCTTTCGATGGGCGAGAATTCTTATTTCCAATTCATTGTTAATATCACAAAGCGTCTTGATTATATCTAAATCTTTTGGTTTAAAATAAGGGTCGATGATTGTCAAGGTGTTGTAGTGTACAGACTGATACCAATTGGTGATATACGCCATCGCTTTATCCTCCTCTCCAACTTGAATATAACCATCGTCAGAATTGGTGTGATTATGAATTAAACTGTCCACACGGTTGATGCGCTCTTTTGTGCCAGCTCCCAACGACAGTGCGAGTTTTAGGTTGAAACGCAATGCACTATGAATGCAAAGCAACAATTCCCGATTTTCCTTGGATAATTTATACTTTCTAAAGATGTCCTCCATTATGTAAAGGATAGCCCATTGTGTATTTTCAATGTTATTTGCAAATATGTGCTTAATGGAAACATTGAAAATCGTTTCTATATCCAACAACTGCCCGGTACCATTGACAATGTCATCCAATCGCTTTTCAAAGAATTTTATTTGTTCTTCTAACGAAAGGCGGTAAATCCTACTAAAATCATCTTTGTCAAAATCTTCATGTGCTTGTTTCAATTTCTTAGCCGATGATATATGATTAAGCAATCGTTGCTTGTATTGCACACGCGCAGGGTCTCTGTCCATATTATCGACCATTTCTTCCGCTAATTCTGGCTTATGCTGATATATCATGTCAATTAGCCTTTGATGGTCTTCAAGCGTACCATTTATGCGCAAACTAGTCAAAGCAGACTCTGCAATAGGCTTGACCATATCACTGAGCTTGTTTTCCATGCACTCGTTGATGCTCATGTCCAAACGGCTTACCTTATCGTAAGTGGAAGCTATCGAATCTGCCAAATGGATTCCTTTTTGGAAAAAATCGGTCTTGTCTTGCTTTTTCTTAAAGTAAGGGGCTATATGCAAGAAGAGAAATGCTCTATCTGCTTTATTCCCAATTTCCCCAATTTCAGTTTCCCAATATGTTTTTTTGTCGTTCCCAAAATCACCATTCACATATTTCAATGAAGCTAAACAGGCTATCTTGTAACCATCGTGCTGTATGCCTTTGGCTGTTGGTAGATTGTTACTAACGACTAGTTCTAACCTTTTGATTATGGTCTTCTTCTGTTCCACGCTTAGTGTATGCTTGGGCTTTCCATCTCGTAAACTCCTTGAAATTATAGTGATTAATTGATAATATGTTTCATCAGCGGTAGAATGTTCTAAGACGGCTATCAAGTCTTGATAGTCTTTATAATCCAAGTCGTATGCTTTCAGCTCTATGGACGTGCCGGACAGAAAGGAGTGTTTGCCAATAATAAACTCGGCGATACAACGTAGGCAATCATTTTTGAATGTTTCATCGTATTTACCCAATAGCGTATAAAACGTGTCCCGACTATGGATAAATAGCGCAGGAGCAATACGATAGATGATACATTTCTGGCTCATAACAGAAAGCCCGTCAAAGTCAGTGGGTATATATTCCATGCACAATTTGTCGAATTGCTGATGATTATTAGCCAAATAGTATTCCAAAGCGATATTCCCCCATATTGACGCTTTCTCAACACATGACAGTTGTGAATCTATGTCGTCTCTGAATTGCGACAGCATACATTCGTCACTACTCAAGCCATATCTTATCAATAGCGACATTGAACGAACATAAAGTTTCATAGCAACTTCATAAGCAGACACGCATGATGATGATCCCAACAAACACTCTGCTTTGAGTGCGTGGCATTTGTTCAAGATAGCTTCCGCATCTTCTTTTGAAGTCTTGGCAAAATTCTTTGCCAAGAAGAATCCACATTCTATTTGCGCTTTCAATGTATCTATCAAGTTCCAATTCTTCATAACAGAATCCTTAAGTTTCACTGCAAATTTATCTGTAGGGAAATTCTTTATTATCCATAAATACAAGCGCATGAATATCATAACCTTTTGGGATGCACGCTCCAATTCTTCAAAGAAATGGAACTCTTTCTTCACAACGGGCAAAAATGCAGCATGATTGACCTTTTCGGCATACAAGAGCATTCCGGAAAGCAACTCTAAAGGATATTCTCTATTGTCGTATGTGTTGTCTGTTTTTGAGATTAGTTCAAAGAAATAGTTGGGAGAAACTTTTTCTTCATCCTGCTTCAACAAGTAGTGTGTGGCAGCCAAAGAATAGGCTCTCTTCTTTCTTTCATCGGTGTTGATACCAACTACCAATTCATCTATCATAGTCGAATAGTCGCATACCAACGCCTTAATAGGTTCTTCCACGACCTTAAGATGATACGCTGTTTCTTGCAGGAGCTTATTGACAAATTCTGTGATTTCTTTCCTTATATCAACGCTTGAACACCCCAAAGTCTTTTCTGTTTCTGCCTTCTCACCTAAATGATCAAATCTTCCTAACAATTTAGACAGACAAGCCACCTTCACAGAATCATCCGTCAAATCAAGGATATGTAGATATATGTTCTCTAAATGCTCCTTGCTCTTTTGAGGCAAGACATCCTTTGTCGCTTCAATGATTGTCAACTCAGCATCCACATAGTCGAAAGTGGGATATTTGATGGTTTCAGACATTGATTCAATATATGCCATCGCCTTTGTCATCTCATCTTCGTTCATTTTCGACATGGATTGACATACTCTATTGAGTATTTTTGCTTTGGGCATATCTGTACCTGATACTGCCACAATTAATTGAATAGCTTCTAGTATGGCTTTGCCAATACCCTCTTTCTCTTTATGTTCCGGCAACCAGAACTGCAGTAGATGAAGTTTTCGAGAATTGTTCGGCAACTTGTTCAGTTCTGTCAGGAATTGGTCGACAGAGGCATTTGCAAACAAACTCTTGGCTGCATGGGTAAATGAGCGCAGTTCGTTATTCTCTATTTTTGAACTGACCACATCAAAGTTGGTAATATTACCCATCTCATCGTCGGTCTTGTTGTTAGCCAGTAAAGACATCATCGAATACACCTTGTCAGCATTTATCGTTTCTTTGTTGGCTCTTGTTACCCGGTCAACAATACAGATGGCTGCCTTGTAGTCAATAGGGAGTAATAGTTTGGCTAATTCGATAGCTTTGTCAGGAATCTTTTCAAACTCTATGATAGAAACCAACTGGTCTATATTATCTTTCACTATATCATAGTCATTGGAACTGAGTAGTTTTTTCCTTCTTGCTATTATGAGGAATGATTTTAGCCGTTCTTCTGACAAGTAGACATTTTGTGCTAATGCCAATGCTTGTTCAATATGGCCTGTTGCAAGCAAGGCTTCCAGTTCATAATCCCAAAGTTCATTTTTTTCTGTCTCTCGCGACATTGACCTGTTGACGGCAAAACGGAATATAGCTGAAGCATATCTACCAATCTTTGTACTACAAGCATTGTAGCCAAATTCGCATTGTTCATTTAGTGCAGCCTGTGATTGTCCTGTTACAAGAATTTGCTGCATATTCTCATTACTGAGATAAGACACAAGGTTTTCCGTCTGTCCCAATGATTTCATCAGTGTTGGTATCACACGAGTATAAGCAACCTCGTTCTCATGTTTTTGCAACTCGTGGAGTATTCGCAATTCTGTTTCTTGCTTGAGACTCTTGAGCTTTCTTTTGAGGTATTTGTGAAAGCCCTGTTGCGATAACCTACCATATCCATCGGCAGAAATAGAAACAAAATCGCTATGGCGTTTCGCCATATTTTCCAAATTTTCCGTTGAGACATTCAAGATTGCAGCTGCAATAGACTTGTGCAAGGAAAAGTCCGCATAAGTCAGCAAGGCGAAGAAATTTTTCGTCAGCGAGTCGCTTTCCTCAAATAAAGAATTGAAATCCTCATCGTATAAATCACTTTCACCTGTTAAATTTGATTGCAACAAATCTTGCAATTTATTCTTAGCAATGTAGCGGTGAAGGACTATCTCCATTCGATGACCGTTCCCTCTTGTAATTTCACAAAGAAAGCCTAGTTCTTCGTCAGAAAGGTTGTTTTGGGCTTTTCTGAAAAACTCTTTGATGTCTGCTTGCTCAAAAGGTGTTATTTCATGTTCGCTAATAGACAAATTATTGTCCATTGGCAATAACTCCTTGATTTTCTCTTTTTTCCCTGTGAATATAAACCTACCTCTACTCCAATCCATATTGGCCAAAAGGCGCTTTACGCCCTCCTTTTTCTCTACCGGCAAATCATCGAACCCGTCAAACACAAAATAGAGCGGTTTCTCTTCATTTTTGATTTTTCGTGATACCCGTGTCCACAATGTAGCCAAAGTATGATTTTGAGCGTCATACCTGTTGAAATGCTCATCACCTCCAAACACAAACCAATACAATTGCTCCACAATGCTATGTTCCATCACATCCGGATTAAGCCACATAACGCTCAATCCGTCATAGAAGTAGCTGACACAATGTGTGGAGTGCTTTTGAACGAATTGCGACAGAACCGTCGTTACTCCTACACCGTCATCTCCGTACAGACAAAGTATGTTGTTGTCATCCAAACGATTCTCAATAAGTTCAAGTATTGCTTTACGTATTATTTCATACTCAACTGGATCTGGCCGTGAATCGCTAAAATAATACATATCCACGACTTCGCCTTCTGGTATTTTCCCCTCGCTGCACATATTGAAGTGATTTAAACTTATGTATATCGATTAAAATGTCGTCAAACAGCGTATAAATAGAATTATTAATAAATAATCTATGTACGCTGTATGTGAACAAAGATACAATAAAAAACGAAATACTTCCTCATCTTTCTATAACGAAATGCGGTTTTGTGTCAAAAAACAGTTCGATTGAAATCATCAATGTCATTCTCTATAAGTTAAAGACCGGATACCAATGGAAATGTCTTCCCATGAAAAGTTATTCAGCGACAAGATCTGATATACTGTACTGTATTTCAATATTATAACAAGTGGAGTGACAAAGGCGAATGGAAATCACTTTGGCTACAACTCTTGAATAAGCATCGTTTAGAACTTGAAATGTCAAGTGTGAATCTTGACTATTACAAAGTTTCCACTGACTTGCACTTTGTTTTTTACATTGGCTTTATCATCTTCTCAATGAATGCAATTTCTTCATCGGTTAGATGGTATTTCACATAGAGTTGTTGGTTGATTTCAGGAATTGATTTACTCCAATCAATATCACCTTTGGATGTAAAATTTTGAATTGGAACAAATGCATATACTTTGCTTGTTGCATGTTGCGTATTCTTTTTTAGCAGCACAAGAAAGCGTAGGAACTTAGTTTTAAGATATTTGATAACATTCATACAATACTGTATTTGTTCATTAGGCGCAATTACAAGATAGGTTTCACTGCAACAAGTATTAGGCTCGCCTAAAAATGGTTTCCCCATAACAAAATAGGGAAAATCACCACGTTCCCCATAAGCATAAGAGATATAAACCTTATAACAGTCAACCCATTCTATATTTGATTTTACTTCATTACGTCTAACAAAACCGTCTTTAGGGTAAGCATATATTTTAATGCTATCAATTTGTTGCTGTGACAATTGGACATCAGTCGCTATGCCAAACGGTTTACGTGAACTGACTAAATTAGAAAAATTCTCATTCTCTCTAACCGATATTTTGCGTAAAATTGATATTGCTTCGTTAAAACGAATAAAAGTGTTGTTACCTTTTTCAAGAAGAGGACGAATCAATTCGTTACGTTTCCCTTGTCTGCTTGTAATGACTCTACAATTGTCTTGATGAACTCTATTCCATAAAAAATAGCAGATTCCCCCAGATATATCTATTCGCGGAAATACATCTGTTGCATCAAAATAGTCAACAAGCAAGGATATAGATTTATCATTCAACATATCATCCCTAAATTCATCTAATCCTTTTCCTCCGGCATACCAACGTGCAGGCATAATCATACTTATGTATTCAGCTTTTAGCTTTTTTGCAATATCCACAAATATATTGTAAACTGGTCTTGCACTGGCACCAGCCCCTCCATCCATAACCTGATATGGTGGATTGCCAACTATCGCATTGAATTTCATATTGTCGTTGTCATTAGCTTTCCAGAACGAGCGTCCCTTTGCCATCTTCTCGATGAAGTTCTGGGGTTTGTTCTTGATTTGGTTGAT
>CALUKG010000100.1 GCA_944321155.1 uncultured Bacteroidales bacterium
ATGTCGGCGTAATTGACACCTACACGGTTGTCCTTGCTATAGAAATAGCGGCCCAACAGTTGCAAATCGGCAGAATAAACTTCTGTCGCATATTTGTTTTTGGGATTCTGTAATTCGTCGATGTCAGGCAAATAGCCTAACCAACCTTTTGTTATCATCCAAAACAAAAGCACTACAGTCAGAATGCCCAAAAGAAAAAGCCCCCAGAATACGCCTAGGAATATTTTCTTGTTTTTGCTCTTCTTTACAACCTCTTTTTTTGTTTCTTTCATGTGTATGTAAATAACTGATTTTAGTAGATCAATTTAATAACCGTTTTCTTGTCGTCTTCTTCTATTTGCAACAGATATACGCCTCTTTGAGCCATATCTATACGGCAACTGCCTGTCTGATGATGCAGGTCAGCCAACAGACGTCCATACATATCAAATAGACGTACAGTGGCATCATTGCCCAAATGAAGCACTTCCAGTGTACCATTGTAAATATAATACTGATATGCCGTTTGCTCCGAAGGAACAAGCATACTTCCATTATCCAATTTAACTGTCATTTCTTCTGAAACAGACAAGCCTTGTGGTGTTACAGTATAATAATAAGTGCCTTTGGCCAGTCCGCTCACTGCATATTCCTGCACATTTCCTACACTGCATGGGAAACCGTTAACACTGACATTGACAATCGTTTCACCACCTATCTCTACACGGATAGTATATAAGATCACGCGTTCTCCGCGGGCTCCCTGACTTAAAACAATGGTTTCACTCTCCGTTAAAGCGGAAAATTCTATAGCATATTCTTCAATATTCGATGATAAATCCTGTTCCAATAATGTTTCCGACCCTTGTTTTACTAAAAGGACAGATGCATCATTATTATATGCTTGTGCTTTAACATAAACCGTACCACCCATAGGGGCATCCACATTTTTTAGTATCAGCGAACCGTCCCCACTACCAGTTCCCAGACGCAAAGCCCCTTTGCTGGTTTCATTATATACAGTGCCGGAGGTGCCCAAATAGTCATTAGAGTTAACTATACCAGTAGAGAGTGTTTCTTCTTCAAACAGCAGGACGGGCTCATTACCGCTTACGGCCTTGCTATAGACGTCCAAAACGTAATTATCTACATTGGCATTGGTCCAGTTGGCTGTAAAGCCATTGTCTGTGATATCGGTAGCTTCCAATACGCTGAAGCTGCATACGCCATGCAAACCGATAATACGTGTTTCAAAATCGGCTGAACTGATACTTAATGTGGCCTCTTGATTACCGATAGCCGGGAAATAGGTCAGCACAACTTCAACACCGGTCATCACACGGTCTTTGGTCAATTGTGTTTCTGACAACGTGAAGTTTGCAGCACTGATGCCACTTACTGAGAGGGATACATCGTTTGCCAAGTTCGTGCCTTTGACCGTAAAGCATTTTGTTTGTGCCTCTGTGGCGTCAGTTGTAGCAAAATAATAATCGGCATCCATAGGTTCGCTCAATTGAGCCAGACACTGGCCTTTTATCTCTACAGTCGTTGTACGGCTGAGTTCATTGCTACTGAATGTCAAGGTGGCAGTGTGTTCCCCTAAAGCTGTTGGATGATAGGATATAGTCAAAGAAGCGGTATCAAGCAGTTCTGCTGCCGTGAAAGTGCTTTTGTTTATTGTAAAACAATTGGCATTGCTGCCGCTCAGACTTACTTGTACGTTTTCACTCACCAATACACCTATAACTTCTATTGACTTGCTCACCGTTTCATTCAAATTGGCGTAGCCAACTTCTACAATGCTTCCACTGCGTGGAGAGGTGAGGGTAGGGGTAGTTATTTCACATGTACAACCTGATTTGTCGTCTGAACTTAAATAATTGTCGTCGTCCGTACTCATCAGTGCATCAAAATCAACAGTTTCACCTTGTTTGTTGCCCCAGATGTATTCTACCAGACATGGATAATCGATAAAAGGGTTACGGTTGTGTTGCAAGCTGTAAATGGCTTCTTGTCGGTCAATCTCTTTCTGTGACACGGGGTCATTCCGATGCCACTCCAGCAGTAAATCAATATACCAATCCTTAAACACTTTGTAATGGTCGCCACTTAAGGCGTGTTGCGCATATATATGGGAAACATCCCAAGTAATGTCTTCATAGCAGGTGGCCATATAGAAATAGGCTCGTGCAAAATCACCTTTATATTGGTCTTCTGGCTCAAAGCACCAACTGGAATAATCATTGCCAAATGTGTTGTCGCCCACTTTTATACTGCCGTTTTCCCAATGTGCAGGACTTTCCACTATACCCATCGGATAACTGCTTCTTCTACTATTTGCATCTGCATCAGATGGATTCAAATGAAACAAGTCTTTATAGGCATCGTTTTTAGTGCCTCCCCACCAACTTTTGGCAAAACTGTGTTCAATGTTCATGCCGCCTACAGAACTGCCACGGTCACCGAAATAACGCACATTGGTAGAATACATATCCCACACACTACCATCTGGCCGTCGATCGGTTATATAAAATCCCCACCATGTCTTGTTAGTTCCACTGCCATAAGACAAACGGGTACCATCTTCAATAATCTCATGTAATTTGGTCTTCAAAACCGGACCGGAACAGTTATCGGCCTGATTATAATATCCGTTAGGAATGTCTGCATAGGACTGTAAAAATGCTAATCCTATGGCAACAAACAACATAATCCTTCTGCTATACATAGTCTGTTTGGGGTTTATAGAAATACACAATTTTAAACCTCCAAAAGTACAATAAAAATTGTGACGCCACAAATAAGTGTAATATGGTGCCATAAAGCAAGGCTTATCATTTGTCATTTCCCCGATATTTTGTTACCTTTGCACGCCTTTCCCACAAAAGGCATATTATTCACATTAACAATATCATTAAACAATAACAATATGGGACGAGCGTTCGAATACCGCAAAGCAAGAAAACTCAAACGTTGGGGAAATATGGCCCGCGTGTTTACTAAATTAGGAAAAGAAATTACCATTGCCACTAAAGCCGGAGGACCCGACCCCGACACCAACCCACGTTTACGTGTGCTCATGCAACAGGCTAAAAAGGAAAATATGCCGAAAGAAAACGTTGAACGTGCCATTAAAAAAGCTACTTCCAAAGACTTTACTGACTATAAAGAAATGAACTACGAAGGCTATGGTCCATGTGGCATTGCCATTTTCGTAGAAACCGCTACTGATAATACAACCCGTACTGTAGCCAATATCCGTAGCTATTTTACCAAACACGGAGGATCTCTAGGTACTTCTGGAAGCTTGGAATTTTTGTTTGATCACAAATGTGTGTTCAAAATTGCTCCGAAGGAAGGTGTTGAATTGGACGATTTGGAACTTGAATTGATTGATTATGGTGTGGATGAAGTGTTATTTGAAGAAGCTGATGAGGAAGAACCAAATTCAACAGCATCTATCGTTTTGTATGGTGATTTCCAATCTTATTCTGCTATTCAGAAATACTTGGAAGAAAACGGATTTGAAATCTATAGTGCTGAGTTTGAACGCATTCCTAATGACGTTAAGGAATTGAATGAAGAACAAAAAGCTTCTGTACAAAAATTGCTTGACAAACTGGAAGAAGACGAAGACGTACAAAACGTTTTCCACAATATGGCAGAATAATAAATTTATTCCATATATGATATGTAAAAAGGGCAGCGATGGCTGTCCTTTTTTATTTTGACTGATTGGATAAAAAATCCCTTGAAAATTTTGTTTTATTGAATTTGGCTTTATATATTTGCAATATTAAATCAATAAAATTAAATACAAAATGAATTTACCAATCCAATGTCCCAGTTGTGGTGATACACTGCATGTCAAAAGTCTGTTGTGTGAGCATTGTGGTACAGAAGTATCTGGCAATTATCTTTTACCTCCCATTGCGCGACTCTCACCCGAAAAACAACATTTCCTGCTACAATTTATTCTGTGCAGCGGAAGTCTGAAAGAAATGGCTGCTTTACGCAAACTCAGTTATCCCACTGTGCGCAATATGCTCGATGACATTATTGCCGAATTAAAATCATTTCAATAACCCTTTAAATCCACACTGTTATGAAGAACATGAAGTTATTATTGAATCCCTTTGTCCGGATTGCTGGCCTGCAATCACTTGTGATTGGACTTGTTATGATGGCAGTTACATCTGTCATAGCCTATTATGCCAATATTGCTTTAGATGGCGTATTGGATATACACATTACTACCCAGCAGCTCACATGGGGCAAAGCATTCCTATATCCGTTTATTTCTGTTGCTGTACTCATTGTGATTAGCATGATACTTGCTGTGATGGCCAAAACTCATTTCCGGATAATTGATTTGGTAGGAACCATTCTGATGTCACGCATACCTTTTATCATCGGGGCATGTTGCGGATTTTTTGTAAAGCTTCCTGATGTAAATACAATGGTGGAACATCCGGCATCCATGTTACAGACAAGCATAATATTGACAGGAATATGCACCGTATTGGTAATAATTTGGCATGTAGTACTCTACGTGAACTCCATGCGTGTCTCTTGTAATATGACAGGAAAAACACTTTCCATTGTAACCATTATTGCCATCATCGTCAGTGAAGTTCTATCAAAATTTCTGCTGGCATGGCTACTGTAAGGGACATTGAAATAGGATTTTTCACATCTATCCATGGCTTGCCTCACAGGTTTCTGAATAGTCCTGTTTATATAATTATAAATAACTGATAATCAGTTATGTAATTTAATTGTGGTAGAGCTGCGAACAAATATGCATTCGCCACATACACATGCATTCGTATATTTCTCTACTGCACATTTTAGGCGTTTTCGTGAAATATGCTACTTTTTCCTTACCTTTGCCTTGTTTTCAACATACTAATTTAAACAATTATGGGTAACAACTTATTGAAAGGTAAAAAAGGTATTGTATTTGGTGCACTCAATGAAATGTCTATTGCATGGAAAGTTGCGGAAAGAGTAGTAGAAGAAGGTGCAACCATCACATTATCCAATACGCCGATTGCTGTCCGCATGGGAACAACCAATGCATTGGCAGAAAAACTCAATTGCCAAATCATTCCAGCTGACGCAACCAGTGTCGAGGACCTTGAAAATGTATTTAAACAATCAATGGAAATTCTTGGAGGAAAGGTTGACTTTGTACTCCACTCAATTGGAATGTCACCGAATGTACGCAAAAAACGTACGTATGACGATTTGGACTATAGTATGCTCAATACAACTTTGGACATATCTGCCATCTCATTTCATAAAATGTTGCAGGTGGCAAAAAAATTGGACGCTATCAACGAATGGGGGTCAATCGTTGCCTTGACATATATAGCTGCGCAACGCACCATGTATGGATACAACGATATGGCAGATGCCAAAGCAATGTTGGAATCTATTGCCAGAAGTTTTGGATATATCTATGGACGTGAACACCACGTACGAGTAAACACCATCTCACAGTCACCAACCATGACAACTGCCGGTAGCGGCGTAAAAGGATTTGACAGCCTGGTAGACTTCTCTGAAAGAATGTCACCACTTGGCAATGCAACAGCTGACGATTGCGCCAACTATTGCGTGGTGATGTTTAGTGACTTGACCAAAAAAGTCACTATGCAAAACCTTTTCCACGATGGTGGTTTCTCCAGTATGGGAATGAGCTTTAGAGCTATGGAACAATACCTGAAAAGCTTTGATGGCATCAAAGACAAGGATGGTAATATCATTTATGGATAATAGATAGATTATAAAATAAATCTAAAACAACAAAACCGTATGGATTCAGGCCTCCTTACATTTGCAATACTTTGCTTTACTTCTTTTTTTACATTGGCTAACCCATTGGGAACAATGCCAGTTTTCCTAAATCAGACAGAAGGCTGTACGGAAGATGAAAGAAAAGCAATAGCAAAAAAATCTACTATTGTTGCATTTTTCACACTCGTTATCTTTGCTTTTTTCGGTCGATATATTTTTCTTATCTTCGGTGTATCAACCGATGCCTTTAGAATTGCTGGCGGCATTATTATCTTTAAAATAGGATATGATATGTTGCAAGCACACATCACCCACATTAAGCTAAATGAAACAGAAAGAAAAATTCAACATTATACCGACAATATCGCCATTACACCTTTGGCCATTCCCATGCTGTGCGGACCTGGTTCTATTGCAAACGGCATAGTACTAATGGAAGATGCTGAAACGGCGTGGTACAAGGTAGCCATGATTGTCTCCATAGCATTGGTATATCTGATAACATTTCTTATCCTGAGAGCCTCCAACAAACTATATAAATTATTAGGCGAAACAGGCAGCAATGTTATGATGAGGCTAATGGGACTTATCTTAATGGTAATAGCGGTGGAATGTATGATAAGCGGCCTGAAACCTGTTCTATCCAGCATTATTTCCATGGCATAGCAAAAATATAACTATCTGATTGAGAGGCGGGAATTTCAAATGACCCGCCTCTTCTTTTATAAATACTCAATATGTCAAACTGCTATCCATAACTTGCCGTATTACAATAAAATCTCTACATTTGTCTTTTATAAAAATAAGTATACACAACACACTATGAGAAAACGTTTTTTTACTTTCATATTATTGATTGTCAACCTCTTTATATTAAGAGCTCAACATATTCCACAACACATAAGCTATACACAAATCTATGATTACATAGATGAGTTGGCGGCAGATGGTTTTATTCAGGTCAACTCCGTAGTACGTCCATATACTCGTGATTTCATAGCAGAAAAACTGCTGGAGGCACAAGCACATACAGACAAAATGTCAAAAAGGCAAAAGGCAGATTTGCGTTTCTATTTGAATGATTATGCGATTGAACGCGACACACTACCCAAAACCTATGTACACTGGACGGATAAAAAAAGTTTTGACCTTTCACTCGTTCAACCCGCATTTCATTATACCGACTCAAATTTCAAATGCCGCATTGTGCCATTGCTGGGCATGGACATCATTGCCAATCAGAAAGGTGCAGTAGTAAAACGTTGGTATGGAGCTGATTTGCAGATGGACATTGTAAACCATGTGTCGGTCTATGCCAACTTGCGTGACAATTCATTCAATGGTTCATGGTTTCTGAGTGATAAATACTTCCCAACAGCTACGGACAAAATGTATGGCGCACGCTTGTCACAGCCTTTATATCTCAACAACCTATCGGGATGCGAATATAAGGAAGCTTCCTACGGAGGTGACTATAGTGACATGAGAGGTGGAATTGTCGCCTATTGCAAATGGGGTAGTATAGGACTTATCAAAGATAATATCATTTGGGGTGACTCATACAACTGTTCGAATATCCTATCTGGTAGAGCGCCATCTTTTCCCATGATAACGCTAAACATTAAACCGGTCAAATGGTTTGAACTGAACTATATACACGGATGGCTGGTCAGCAATGTACTCGACAGCACCAATTACTATCTGGAAAATGTGGGTACGGATACGGAAAAGAAACATTACCGGCCACACAACAAATTCATTGCTGC
>CALUKG010000101.1 GCA_944321155.1 uncultured Bacteroidales bacterium
CTTACCAATGCCTATCTGATGGCATTGTATGGTACGGAGCGTTGGGTAGATGGCTATTATGGCAATCAGTTGTATTTGAACCGTTTGCTGATTGAACAGCGTATGTTCGACCTCAACCGTATCCAGCGTCAGGTGGCAGATTTTCTTTTGGAGTTTGAGGGAGTCAAGTCGGCTTATACTTCCCGTGAGATACCTTTGCTTACCAGTACTCGTTTTGGCGATGTGTCCGCCATCAATCATTCCTATCATAAGCGCATAGGTGGTGATGTCGCGTTTGGTTTATTGCCGGGTTGGCGGCCTGTTGATGAAAACGGGCAACCTTATGATTATATTTTTGACCCATCCCCATCTGTGCCTGTTTTTCTTTGGGGGCAAGGAGTGGAGAATAATTTTTATTCCCATCCGATTTATGCAACCCAGCTTGCGCCTTTGATGTGTGAGTGGTTGCAGATTCCGTTTTTTGGCCCGGTCAATATAGAGACACGCATGTAATAGTCTACCTCCTATTTTTTATTCCTAAATGCTTGTGGTGTCATACCTGTGTGTTTTTTGAAAAATCGGGACAACAGTGATTGATTGGGAAAATTCATCTTGAAGGCTATTTCCTGAATGCTGTTATTGCTGGAATTGAGTTCCTGCTTGATTTCTCGTATAACATGATGGTCTATGATAGTTTTGGCGGTCATATGTGAAACGTCCCTGACCAATTCGGACAGATAGCGGGAGGTAATACACAGCTGATCTGCATAAAAATTTACTTCTCTTTCCTTTCTGCAGTGTTGATGCAATAAATGAATAAATTCTTTGAACAGTTCTTCCTGACGGCTCATTTTTTTTGTAGGAGCATGGAATAGCATGCGGGTTTTGTCATATACGTCAAAGAGGAATGCTTGAATCAGGTTTTTGAATATCTGCTCTCTGAAACAATTATTGTGGTCGTTGTAAAAACGTTCTAAAGTTCTGACCATTCCACGACAATTATCAGCTTGTTCTTTACTTATTTTGACGTGAGGATATGTGATAAGAAAGTCAGTAAAGCTAAGTGGTAACCTTAAAGTCAACTCTTTGTAAATATCGCCGGAAAAGCATATATATGAACAATTGAGGTTTGTACTTTGATTGATGCATTTGAACATACGTTTATCCAGCAAAATAAGTTGGCTGTTTTTTTCTATTTTATATGGGGTAAAATCCACTTCTATATCAGCAGATCCTTCTTCACAGAAAAATATACAGACTGTATCCATTCGAATGATGTTGCCTCTTTCAAATTGAACAGGAGAATTCTGGTGAGCAACAAAGCTTTCATCGGGTGTGAGGTTAATAGTTCCCATATTGTAATTTTTGAACAATTGAATGTTTGTTGGAATTATTTTCCCATAGCATTCTAGCGCTATTATATATACGTATATATATGTTGTTTTATTGTGAACAAATCAAATAAAATGCATATGATAAAAATTGTATTTGTTCCTTTTTTGAACAATCCTCCCTACATTCAGAAATCTGCTTTAAAACATATTCTTTCTAATTTTGCACCGTAAAAAATACAATAGTAATTATGATGAACGATAGAAAAAAATGGATGCAAATAGTGGCACTTGTGATTTGCATCGTTGGCACCACAGGGTGTAAGAAAGAAGTTAAGCAAACAAACACTGGTACTTATGCATTGATGGAAGTTACAAAATCGGATAGAGAATATACTTCCGATTATTCTGCAACCATACGCGGACGTCAGGATATTGACATTTATCCGCAGATTTCCGGTACTATTCAAGAGTTGTGTGTGAGTGAGGGTGAACATGTGAAGAAAGGACAGGTATTGTTTGTAATAGACCAGGTTCCATATAAAGCTGCTTTGAATACAGCTGTGGCTAATGTGAAATCTGCTAAGGCTGCTGAAGCGACTGCAAAACTGACTTATGAGAGCGACCAGAAGCTTTATGAGCAGAAAGTGGTTTCAGAATATACTCTGTTGACTTCACAAAACAATTATTATACAGCGCAGGCAACTGTTGCACAAGCAGAAGCTCAGGAAGTGAATGCCAGAAATAACCTTTCCTATACAGAGATAAAAAGTCCGAGTGATGGAGTGGTTGGTATGTTGCCTTTCCGTGAAGGAGCTTTGGTTAGTCCTTCCATCCAACAACCATTGACTACTGTATCAGATAATTCACAGATGTATGTTTATTTTTCCATGACCGAAAACCAGTTGCTTGCTATGGTAAGGCAATATGGTTCTACCCAAAATGCTTTGGATAGCATGCCAGCTGTTCAACTTGAGTTGAACGACAATTCCCTTTATCAGGAAGCTGGAAAAATAGAGTCTATCAGTGGTGTGATTGATACGCAAACAGGAACTGTAGGCGTGCGTGCCGTATTCCCCAATCCTAATCAATTGCTGTATAGCGGTGCTTCAGGTATGGTGAAGATTCCAAGTGTTTATAAAGATTGCATTGTGATACCGCAAACGGCTACAGTGCAACTGCAAAACAAGCACATCGTATATAAAGTGGTTGACGGCAAGGCTGTTTCTACACTGATTAAAGTGGCTGAGCTGAATGACGGACGTGAATATATCGTATTGGAAGGGTTGGAAGTAGGTGACGAGATTGTAGCAGAAGGTGCTGGTCTTGTACGTGAAGGAACCCAACTAAAATAAGGGAGGAATTCTCATGAAAGGAAATGTTTTTATTAAACGTCCGGTGATGGCTATGTCCATCGCTATCCTGATTGTCATTGTCGGGGTTATATCATTATTGTCGTTGCCAGTAGAGCAATATCCGGACATTGCACCTCCTACCGTTGTGGTGAATGCTACTTATACGGGTGCGAGTGCCGACGCTGTGATGAACAGTGTGATTATGCCTTTGGAAGAAAGTATCAATGGTGTAGAAAACATGATGTATATCACATCTACAGCGACCAACTCGGGTACTGCAACCATTCAAATTTATTTCAAACAGGGAACAGACCCGGATATGGCTGCTGTCAATGTGCAGAACCGTGTATCAAAAGCTCAAGGACTTTTGCCGTCAGAGGTAACCAAAATTGGTGTGAGTACCTCCAAACGTCAGACCAGTTTCTTGCAAATCAATACCTTGGTTTCTACCGACGGCCGTTATGATGAAAGTTTCTTGGCCAACTATTTGGACATTAACATTGTGCCGGAAGTAAAGCGTATTGAAGGTGTGGGTGACGTGACCTTGTTGGGTGATACCTACAGTATGCGTATTTGGCTCAATCCACAACGTATGGCACAATATAGCTTACAGCCTTCAGATGTAACGGCTGTTTTGGGTGAGCAGAACATTGAAGCCCCTACCGGTGCATTGGGTGAAAACTCAGACAATGTATTCCAATATACCATGAAGTATAAAGGAAGATTGAAGAGTGTAGATGAGTTTGAGAATATTGTTATCCGTTCCAATGCGGATGGTTCTGTATTGCGTTTGAAAGATATAGCCAAAGTGGAATTGGGCCGTTTGTCCTATAGTTTTCATGGCGAGGTTGATGGAAAGCCAGGTGTAACATTTATGACTTTCCAAGTGGCAGGTGCCAATGCAACTGAAGTAAACGAACGAATTACGAAACGTTTGCAGGAATTGTCAGCTAATTTGCCGGCAGGCGTTGAATTCATACAGTTGATGAGTTCCAATGACTTCCTTTACGCTTCCATTTACAATGTGATTGAGACTTTGGTCATTGCTATTATATTGGTTATTTTGGTGGTGTATTTCTTCTTGCAGGATTTCAAGAGTACATTGATTCCGTCAATTGCCATTATCGTTTCACTTATCGGAACATTTGCCTGCCTTGTAGCTGCTGGTTTCAGTATCAATATTTTGACCTTGTTTGCTTTGGTGTTGGCTATCGGTACTGTGGTGGACGATGCCATTGTGGTGGTGGAAGCTGTTCAAGCCAAATTTGATACAGGATATAAATCAGCCTATTTGGCAACAAAAGACGCTATGTCAGATGTAACCATGGCCATTATTTCATGTACGTGCGTGTTTATGGCCGTGTTTATTCCTGTGACTTTTATGGGAGGTACTTCCGGTATATTCTATACCCAGTTCGGTATTACCATGGCCACTTCTGTAGGTTTGTCCATGATATGTGCTTTGACTTTGTGTCCTGCACTTTGTGCCATGATGATGAAACCATCCGATGGAACTAAGAGTGCAAAAAGTTTTAACGGGCGTGTCAGAGCTGCTTATAATGCGTCTTACAATGCATTGCTCGGTAAATATAAAAAGGGTGTGATGTTTGCCATCAATCATCGTTGGATGGTATGGACAGCATTTGTTATTTCGTTGGTATTGCTGGTATTCTTTATGAAGACGACCAAGACGGGATTGGTGCCACAGGAGGACCAAGGAACTTTGATGGTCAATGTCAGCACATCGCCGGGTAATACTTTGGTTGAGACCAATGAGGTGATGAATAAAGTCAAGAACATTTTGAAAGATGTACCTGAAGTGGAGCATTACAGTACTGTTGCCGGTTATGGTATGATATCTGGTCAAGGAACGTCGTATGGTAACCTTATTGTTCGATTGAAGCCATGGGATGACCGTAAAGGTAAGGAACATACAGCGAATGCCGTTATGGCTCGACTCAATGCCCAGTTTGCCCAAATCAAGGAAGCACAAATCTTCTGCTTCCAACCAGGTATGATTCCGGGCTATGGTATGGGTAACTCTGTGGAATTGTATGTGCAAGATAAAACCGGTGGTGATAATGAGGTATTCTATAATCAAACCATGCAGTTTATCAATGCCTTGAACCAGCGTCCTGAAGTTGCTATGGCCTATACTTCCTATGCCATTAACTTCCCCCAAGTAGCAGTGGATGTAGATGCTGCCAAATGTAAGAGGGCAGGTATTTCACCATCGGAAGTATTGAGCGTATTGGGTAGTTATTGCGGTGGTGCTTACGTATCCAATTTCAACCAATATGGTAAGGTATATCGTGTGATGATGCAGGCTTCACCAGAATATCGTTTGAATCAGGCATCACTTGATAATATGTTTATCAGAAACGGTTCAGAAATGGCGCCTCTCAGCCAGTTTGTTACTTTACGTAATGTGCTTGGCGCAGAAGTGTCCAAACGTTTCAACTTGTATAGCGCCATTACAGTGAATGTGAACGGTAAGGAAGGATATTCTACTGGTGAGGTTCAGAACGCCATTAAGGAAGTGGCTGCTCAGGTTCTTCCAATGGGATATGGTTATGAATATGGTGGTATGGCACGTGAAGAGGCACAGAGTGGTGGTGCAAAGACCATTTTCGTCTATTCCATTTGCGTGGTGCTCATCTTCCTTATCCTTGCCTGTCTGTATGAAAGTTTCCTTGTGCCGTTGGCTGTTATTTTCTCCGTGCCGTTTGGTATTATGGGTAGCTTCCTATTTGCGAAACTGTTTGGTTTGGAAAACAACATTTATTTGCAGACGGGTGTGATTATGTTGATAGGTTTGTTGGCAAAAACAGCTATTCTTATTACAGAGTATGCGCTTGAAAGAAGAAGAAAAGGAATGGGTATTGTTGCTGCTGCCTATTCAGCAGCCCAAACACGTTTGCGTCCTATTCTTATGACTGTGCTTACCATGATTTTCGGTATGATACCTCTTATGTTTTCAACGGGTGCCGGTGCCAATGGTAACAGTTCGCTCGGTACGAGTGTTGTTGGTGGTATGATTATCGGAACATTGGCTCTTCTATTTGTTGTGCCAGTATTCTTTATAGTCTTTGAATATCTGCAGGAAAAAATAAGAAAACCGATGCATAAAGAGGCTGATTTGCAGGTGGAACTCGAGAACGAAAGAAACATGCAGGAAAAAAGCGCCTTTAATAACTAATTAAGACATGTTTGAGAATATGAAAAAACTAATCATAGCTTTCACCTTGCTTTCCATGGCAAGTTGTGGAATATACAATAAATATCAGCCGGTTGAGGAAGTTCCGCAAAACCTGTATGGCGAAGAATACAATTCAACCGATTCGACCAATTTTGCCGATATGCATTGGCGCGAAATCTTTACGGATGCTCATTTGCAGGCTTTGATAGATTCTGCGCTTGCACATAATACAGACTATCTGACTGCCCAATGGAGAATTAAGGAAGCAGAGGCAACACTTTTGGCAGCAAAGTTGTCGTATGTACCTTCATTCTCTTTGGAACCACAGATTTCCTTGTCGTCAACGGGCGGACAAACGCCTTCCTATACTTATCAGATTCCTTTGGCTGCCAGTTGGGAAGTGGATATCTTCGGTAAATTGCACAACGCAAAAAAGCAGGCTCAGGCATTGTATGCACAAAGTTTGGACTATCAGCAGGCCGTACGCACGGAGCTGATAGCCAATGTGGCCAATACCTATTATACCTTGTTGATGCTGGATGAACAATTGGCTTTGGCAAAAGAGACAGAGACCGCTTGGGAAGAGACAGTAGGTGCAGCACGTGCCTTGATGAATGCCGGCCGTTATAATGAAGCTGGAGTGGCACAGATGGAAGCCACTTACTATAGTGTCCAAACCACAGTGTTGGAACTGGAAGACCAAATCAAGCAGACAGAAAATGCCTTGTCCATGATATTGGCTCAGACACCAGGTACTTATGAAAGAGGTTCACTTGAAGAACAGGTGATGCCAGAAGAACTTGCATTGGGAGTGCCTGTGCAGATATTGGCAAACAGACCAGATGTGCGTTCGGCAGAACGCACATTGGAAGCTGCATTCTATAATACCAATTTGGCACGTTCGGCTTTCTATCCTTCCATCACCTTAACGGGAAGTGCAGGATGGGCGAATGCAACCGGTATTATTACCAATCCAGCGCAGTTTGTGGCCAATGCTTTGGGTTCATTGGTTATGCCTCTCTTTAACAGAGGTAAGAATATGGCACAATTGAAAATTGCCAAGGCACAGCAGGAAGAAGCCAAATTGGCTTTCAACCAGACGCTTATCAATGCAGGAAATGAAGTAAACAGTGCAATGGCTACCTATCAGTTGAGCAAGAATAAAACCCAATTGTATGAAAATCAGGTGCGTGCTTTGGAGAAAGCCCTGATGAGTACTTCATTGCTGATGGAACATGGAACCAGCACTTATTTGGAAGTGCTTACAGCCCGTCAGTCATTGTTGAATGCGCAATTATCTCAGGTTGCCAACCGTTTTGCAGAATTGCAGAGTGTGGTGACTCTATATAAAGCATTGGGAGGAGGACGTGTTGAATAGCATCAGAGGAATAAAGATTTTCTTTTTACTATTGTGTTATCATTTTCTCATGAGTTTGAGACATTGTTTCTTTGAATAATCAAGACGTTATTCTCCTAATTAGTGTAGTGTTTGTGTGGGTGTGTCAGATGTGAATCTGGCACACCTTTGTTTTGGTCACAGCTAAATACAGAAGGGTTCTGCTTTGTTTCTGTGTATTATAAAAGAGGGTGACCCAAAAGTCAACATGATAGCCTTGAGGTCACCCATTTCTTATTCTTTCCGTTGTCATTTAGAAC
>CALUKG010000102.1 GCA_944321155.1 uncultured Bacteroidales bacterium
GTAATATTATTTGGACTTTCTGTATATCCTTCCGTTGTGTAAAATATAAACGCTTTCATTAAATGATATAATTAAACCCAAATCGGTCATTAGAATATCGAATTTCCGTGGTCTAATCTGTAAGTTGTTGATACACTGATTTTTATAAAATTGATTTTCTAATGACCGCCATTAGAAATTTATATTCGTAACTTATTGAATATAAGGCGATTATGACTGAGACCACAAAATAATAAGTTCTAATGACCGATTTGGGTTAAACGATTGTTTCTCTAATTCCATTTCATACTGTTTTACTAATTCATTGTAGTTCAAAAAGGAAACCCTTTTGTTTTGGCGTAACTCATCAAACGCATGGAATGATAACTTCGTCTCGTATTCTGCTTTACGCTTTACATCAGCTACAATAATCATCCTCGCATGAAAATCTTGCAAGTCATTAAACTTCAGTAATGAGTTTTGTATGTCTGTAGAATGTTCTATTTCAAAAAAAGAAGATGGCATACGGCGTTTGTTAAACCATATGGTATCAATAGTTGCACTGCGTTTTAAAAGATTATCGTAAGAATAATGCGGCTGCTCATCAAGGGTGGATAGTTCATGTAATGCTCTCCCGTCATAAAATTTTTTATTTTTGTCTTGATTAGGAATGTATGTGTCCATATTCCTGATTTTTCCAATAATAAGAAGTAGCCCTTGATAGTATGCATGGTTAGACTTTGCTAAGATTTCCGAATTCTTATTCTTTTCCGTTTCTATAATGTAGCCTCTTTCTTCTATTTGCTTTTTATATTTTTCAAGACCATATAACCCTGGTTTAATTTTATAAATGCCTTTTGTTTGTTGAACAATCCTTCGAATGCTTGCAAATGGGGTTTTTGTTTTCCATTCACATTCCTTTATTTTGAACACTTCTGTGTTTAAATCGCCTAATGTGGCAGCGCCTCCTAATTTTTCCAATGTTTCGATTACGGCTTCATACTGCTTCATGGTGGTATGTTATATTATGGATGTTGGTAATTAAAATATCGTAATATTATTTGAAGTTTTTGGATGTTGTTTCGGCTTTCTGTAGCATTTAGAAGTTCAAAACCGTTGCATGCAAGTTCTCAACTATAAAATGCAAAGATAATTGAATTCTCTCATTAAAATAAACGTGTTGTTAACTTCTGATGCAAAAGATGCAATATGCTCCAATTTAATCAATAAGATACGGACAGAATGAATAATGTATGGATGTCTTTTTTGAGTAATTGATATACGAAAGTAAGATATGAATTGAAAATACGGAAAGCTTCTTCGTGTTCCATTGAAATTCAAATAGTTCTGATTATTATTTTGGGGAACTATTCCGTATTTGAGCGAGTTTTTTTATCTTTGCAGAAAAGCGAAATCAAATAATGGAAGAACAGAATACTGTGAATAATTACACCGGCACAAGCTACGATGAATCCAATATGATTCATTTGGAGGATATGGAGCACATCCGCCTGCGTCCGGGTATGTATATCGGAAAATTGGGAGACGGTTCACATGCGGATGACGGTATATATGTGTTGATTAAGGAAGCTATTGACAATTCCATCGACGAGTTCCGCATGGGCGAGGGAAAAGTCATTGAGGTGGATGTGAAAGACGGGAAAGTGCGTGTACGTGATTATGGACGTGGAATTCCTTTGGGCTCGATAGTGGAGGCAGTTTCCCGACTCAATACGGGTTCAAAATACGATTCAAAGGCTTTCAAAAAATCAGTCGGATTGAATGGTGTGGGTACGAAGGCAGTCAATGCGCTTTCGTGGAAGTTTGTTGTACAGGCTTTTCGTGACGGTAAAACACGGCGTGCCGAGTTTAAGCAAGGGAAATTACAGTCAGATACGGGTATTATAGATTCAAATGAACCGCGGGGTACACTCATTGAATTTGAACCGGATAATACGAAGTTTGAAAACTATGCGTTTCACGATGATTTTATAGAACCATTGTTACGGAATTACTGTTACCTTAACACGGGGCTGACCATTGTGTTCAATGGTACGAAATTCCATTCCAAAAACGGCCTGCTCGATTTGCTGACAGAAAATCTGACTTCCGACCCGCTTTATCCTCCTATCCATTTTAAGGGAGACGATATTGAAATTGTACTCACACATACCAATCAGAATAACGACGAATATTATTCTTTTGTCAACGGACAGCATACAACGCATGGAGGAACGCACCAAACGGCTTATCGTGAAGCATTGGGCAAAACCATCAAGGAATTCTTCAACAAAAACCAGGATTTGGAGGATATCCGCAATGGTTTGGTGGCGGCTGTGGCCATCAATGTGGAGGAACCTGTATTTGAAAGTCAGACAAAGACGAAACTGGGCTCACGTGATGTAAATAAGGAAGGATTGTCGGTCAATAAATTCATCAACGATTTTGTCAAACGTGAATTGGACAATTACTTGCACAAACATCCGGAAGTGGCTGATGTGATGCTCCAGAAAATACAGGCATCAGAGAAAGAGCGCAAAGCGATTGCCGGTGTAACGAAACTTGCCCGCGAGCGTGCAAAGAAAGTGAATATGCACAACCGGAAATTGCGCGACTGTCGTATTCATTTCAATGACGCGCTGACAAAAGACCAGGAAAAGAATGCACAGATAGAGAATACATGTATCTTTATTACGGAGGGCGACTCAGCCAGTGGTTCCATAACCAAAAGCCGTGATGTGCAGACACAGGCTGTATTCAGTCTGAGGGGAAAGCCGCTTAACAGTTATGGACTGACCAAGAAGATTGTTTATGAGAACGAAGAGTTCAATCTTTTGCAGGCGGCTCTCAATATTGAGGAGGGCTTGGACGGATTGCGCTATAATAAAGTGATTGTGGCTACCGATGCCGATGTCGATGGCATGCATATCCGTTTGTTGATGATTACTTTCTTCCTGCAATTCTTCCCTGACCTGATTAAGAAAGGACATGTATATATTCTGCAAACACCTCTTTTCCGTGTGAGAAACAAGAAAGAGACCATTTATTGCTATTCGGAGGAAGAACGTCTGAATGCCATAAGTAAATTGGGTGCCAATCCGGAGATTACCCGTTTTAAAGGGTTGGGAGAGATTTCGCCAGACGAATTCCGTGAATTGATAGGTGAAAATATGAGGCTCGACCGGGTTACGCTGAGAAAAGATGATGCTGTATCGGATATGCTTGCGTTTTATATGGGAAAAAATACACCGGAACGACAGAATTTTATCATTGACAATTTGGTAGTGGAAGAAGATGCAGCAGACGAACGATGATATACGTTTCATGCGCTTGGCGCTGGAAGAAGCGCAACTTGCCTATGAGGCCGACGAAGTGCCGGTGGGTTGCATTGTGGCTTGTCGTGGACAGATTGTCGGACGGGGGCATAATCTGACAGAGACTTTGTCTGATGTGACAGCTCATGCTGAGATGCAGGCAATTACCGCAGCCATGCAAACGCTTGGCAGCAAATATCTGCCTGACTGTACACTTTATGTGACGGTTGAGCCTTGTGCCATGTGTGCGGGCGCTATAGGCTGGGCGCAAGTAGGAAGGGTGGTATATGGTGCAGCTGATGCTAAAAGGGGCTACTCGGTGTTTGCTCCGAAAGTGTTGCATCCCAAGTGCAAGGTGCAAAGTGGATTGCTGGAAGAGGACTGTGCAGATCTAATGACGCAGTTTTTCAAGAATAAACGCAAATGAATTACGATTTGACCATATTGCTGCTGGCTGTGGTGCCGGCGCTCTTGTTATTGGTTTATATATATCTGCGTGATAGGAAAAAGGAACCGTTGACACTTTTGTTGAAGGCTTTGTTATATGGGGTCTTGTCTGTTCCCATGGTATTTGCTGTTCATTTTTTATTGGCGTGGTTAGGTATAGACGTACAGTCCAACGTCTTTTTGCGGGCTTTTGTGTCGACGGCCTTGATAGAAGAAGGGTGTAAATTCTACCTTCTCCGTAAGTTGATTTGGCACAATCCTGCTTTCGATGAGCGTTTTGATGGTATCGTTTATTCGGTATATGTCTCATTGGGTTTCGCTATAGTGGAAAATCTCTTGTATCTGTTTGTCTATACGCCTGAAACGGCTTTTTCTACGGGTATTCAGCGGGCTCTCTGGGCTGTTCCTGCCCATTTCCTGTTTGCAGTCATTATGGGTTATTACCTTTCTTGGGCAAAATTTAATCCGGAACATCGCAAGAATTTCCTGTTCCTGAGCCTTTTCTTGGCGGTGTTGGCTCATGGGGGCTATGACCTGTTGCTGATGTTGGCAGAGGTTATAAGCACTTTCTCTCCTGCTTTGTCAGGATTGATTATGATTGGATTCTATGTCTTCGATTTTCTGTTGTGGCGAATAGGTCTTAAGCGTATTAACCGCCAGCAGCGTATAGATGAATTGAAAAGTATGAAATTTTAATGTTTGATGGTATGGCTGATTATGCTTTGGCAGAAGTAATTGTTGAATCCAACGATGATTTGGAAATATGGTCCTCGATAGTTGTCGGTTTTGACGATGATAAGAGCTTGGTCGTTGAGTTGGAGTATATTAATTATGATGACCATGCTGAGGATTATGTGCACAAAGCTATTATTGATAAAATGGCTGCATTCCTGCTGGCGCAGCAACTTCGTGTTGCCTTAACCGACTTGCCTAATGCTTTACAAAAGCGCTTTGCCGTCAATCATAATGCCTATGTCCCTTCTCAAGTGAAAGCCCTTTTTTATGAAATACTGGCATTTTTGAAGGAAAACAGAGTGGTTGTATGAGATGAGATAGCTGTTGTTTTTATATGGGCGGCATGGATATATCAAAACAGATTCAACAAATACATTTATTGAAGCAAATGCGGCAATTGGAAAAAATGCAGTTCCGTAACGCATTGTATTTGTTGAAATCTCATGCAAAGTTGCATGCTGAAGAACTCGCTAAATTACCTTATGACTTTAACCCAAATCGGTCATTAGAGGCTGATTATTTGTGGTCTTGATTGTAATGCGCTGATAAACAATGATTTAAAATCTCATTTTTCTAATGACCGCCATTAGAAAATCAAGATTACAATATATTCATTTTCAATGCCTTACAATCAAGACCACGAAAATTGGATATTCTAACGACCGATTTGGGTTTAATTTGTTGGCACTATTGCCTTCAAATGGAATGAATGAAAATACTCATAGCCGTATATTCACTCATCTATGCAGTTACAAATATGATGGTGAATACACTTTCTTAAATCATTTTATTTCGTTCCTTCGTACAACAATAGAATTGAAGTTACCAACTTCAATATCTCTAATAGATATTACTGCTGAAAAGCAGCGTATTGATGTCTTGATTCGTGCAAAGGAATGTGCCATTATTATTGAGAATAAGGTCAAAAATGCGATTGATCAGATTGCAGATAAGTCAGCTACTAATGCTGGACAGTTATACCGCTATATAGGAGAAGTAAAATCGAAATTTAAGTATACAGACGAACAGATTTTTGTTGTGTATTTAGTCCGAGATAGGTATCATGAACCCGATGAACGCTCATGGGAGAAAATTATAAATGAAAAGAAACGTATTTCAATAAAGTCTAAATATGAAAATCGTTTTTGTGTGATTTCGTATAAGGATGCAATTTATCCGTGGATATGTAATCTATTGGATTCTAATTGTTCTAATTTAAATGAGCCACTTTTATATAGTGCATTGGTTCAATATGAAGATTATCTAGGAAACGAGTTGGAGTGTAATAAAAAATATGAAGCTATGAATAATAGACTGACAGAACTTCTGATGGAGGAATTGGATTTGAATGGTAATGTTGTGGAGAATTATCTAAAAGTGCAAGATGCATTAAATAACATTGATAATCTGTATAACTCTTTGGAAGATTTAGAGAATAGATGCATTGATTCAATATGGAAATATTGGGCAGATGAGTTGTCTGAAATGATAAAAGCTAATAGATGGAGTTTTTTTACTTATGAAGAATATTTACCGGAAATAAATAATCATACCATAGAGATTAATGCTTCTATTTTAGGTTGTCCTATTGTCTTATATCTGGTAAAAGAAGATGATTTAATGGTTGGTATGGAAAATGTGGATGCAAAGGCGAGGCTTCAAAAGGAGATTGTAGTAATTCGAGAAGACATAAAACGTGCTATTCCTGATATTGATATTGATGAATGTTCTAGAACTTATGCCTATAAAATTGTTGATTATACAAATGGTTTGGAGCAGTTTTGCCAATTATTGGATGTTATAGAGGAAATAGTAAATGTGAAAAGTGTTTCTAATGCATAGATAAACAGAAGTTTGTAATTTTCTCACAAAAAATCTCCGAAAAATTTGCATGTTTCAAAGGAATGCACTACTTTTGCATTCCGAAATTACATCGCGGAGTGGAGCAGTGGTAGCTCGCCAGGCTCATAACCTGGAGGTCGTTCGTTCGAGTCGGGCCTCCGCAACTAAATGAAAAAGATGCCTGCAAACGAAGGCATCTTTTTTTGTTTATGTGATATGGAACAGATTAAATTCATATTAAGAGAAAACGAAACTTTTATTCCACTCATTCAATTGCTGAAAGCAGTGCATGTGGTCTATTCGGGCAGTGAGGCACAAGAAGTGGTGGCTGCGGGCTATGTTACCAGAAACGGACAAACCGAACTGAGAAAAAGAGCCAAAATAACAGCCGGAGAAACCATCGTATTCCAGAACTACGAAATCAAGGTATTTTCAGCTTAATAGACAACTCATAATCTTTAATCATTCATTTATCAATTTTCGTCGTCTCATTAGGGGCGGCCTTAAAAACGTTTTTATGCAGTTTCATTTTCAACCTCGTTTCTTTGCGTGTCTGAAGGATTACACGAAAGAAAAGTTTTATGCTGACGCAATGGCGGGTATTATTGTGGGCATTGTGGCATTGCCTTTGGCTATTGCTTTTGGTATTGCATCGGGTGTAGGACCGACAGAAGGTCTGGTGACGGCTATTATAGCCGGTTTCCTCATTTCGCTTTTGGGTGGTACTAAGGTGCAGATAGGTGGACCGACTGGGGCCTTTATTGTTATCATCTATGGAATTATAGAGCAACATGGGTTGAGCGGATTGATGATTGCTACTGTTATGGCGGGGATTCTGTTGGTGCTGATGGGGGTTTCCCGTTTGGGAAATATCATCAAGTTTGTTCCTTATCCCGTGATTGTCGGATTTACCGGCGGTATTGCATTGACCATTTTCTCTACTCAAATGAACGACCTCTTTGGGCTTGGCATAGAAAAGGTGCCGTCTGACTTTATAGGGAAATGGGTGTGCTATGTACAGAATTTTACGCATATCAACTGGATTTCCTTGGCAATGGGTATTGTCAGCATTTTGATAATCGTATTTACACCGAAAGTCTCCAAAAAAATCCCTGGCTCGTTGGTGGCTATCATTGTAATGACATTGGTGGGATGGTTGTTGAAAACCTATGCAGGGGTAACTTCATTGACC
>CALUKG010000103.1 GCA_944321155.1 uncultured Bacteroidales bacterium
GGTTTGTACAGATGAAACTTTGGACGTGGGTCCATAGGTGAGGCAAGATATTCGTCGCCTTCAAAAACAGCAATGCGTGAGGTGCTCGAAAGGTGAACCATGTTCTCAAATCCTTCGATTTGTGCACCAACCATATAGTCAGCTTCAATGCCTACTTTCTTGAGAACATAAAGAATCATGGCGGTTGTGGTGGTTTTACCATGACTGCCGCCCACTACTACACGGGTTTTTGAGCGGGTACGTTCATACAGGTATTCGGGGAATGAATAAATTTTCAGTCCCAGTTCTTTAGCTTTGAGCAGTTCGGGGTTGTCGTTGGTGGCGTGCATTCCTACAATGACAGCATAGATGTCGGGAGTGATTCGTGATGGATCCCAGCCCGTTTTATCAGGAAGCAAACCTTTGGCTGCCAATCTTGATTTGGATGGTTCGAAAAACTCATCATCAGAACCACTTACTTTGTAGTCAGGATTCTCATTCATGGCCAATGCCAAATTGTGCATGGCAGCACCGCCCATGGCTATAAAATGTATCTTGCGCATTGTGTATATGATTTAGTCGTTTCTTATTTGCAGGCTGAACAGCTTTGGCATTTGGCTTTTTCACCACGCAAACGCTTGTCAACCAACAGATGTATTTTGTCTTTTAATGCATCGATGCGAATGTTTTCCACTACATCGTTGACAAAGGCAGACATAAGCAACAGACGTGCTTCTTCTTCAGAAATGCCACGTTGGCGCATATAGAACAAGGCACTTTCGTCCAATTGTCCGGTGGTAGCACCATGGGAGCATTTCACATCATCTGCATAAATCTCCAATTGGGGACGTGTCTTGATGTCGGCATTGTCAGACAGCAGCAAGTTTCTGTTGGTTTGGTAGGCTGCGGTCTTTTGTGCACCTGGTTGTACTTTCAGTAGCCCGTTGAAAATGCCTAATGATGATTCACCCAATATGTATTTGAACAGCTCGTTGCTGTGGCAGTTGGGGTAATTGTGGTTAATGACCGTACTGTTATCAACTACCTGGTGACCGTCACCGATAACCATTCCGCATAAAACACAATCACAGCCGCTGCCATTCAAATCAATATGTACATTGTTGCGTGTCTTTCCGTTGTGGAGTGTAATCAAATTTCCAAGGAAAGAAGAGTTGGCACTTTGGTGTATCAGCAGTGAACTTACATTGCTCATCTGTTTGCTGGTGCTTTCCAATTTGTAGTGTTCATACGAGCTGTTCTCCCCTATAAACACTTCCGTCACTCTGTTGCTGAAATAATGTGGAGTGCCAGAGGCATGGTCACAAACCAGAACCTGGCATTTGGCATTTTTGCCGATAACAATCAGATTGCGGCTGTTGCCCATGAAATCAATGGAAGCATTCATCAGATTAACCAACTGTATGGGGCGGTCCATTTGTACTCCGTCAGGAACATATACAAACAATCCGTCTTGTGCATATGCGCTGTTGAAAGTGGCAAACGGGTCGTTTTGACGTGCAGCCAATTGGTTCAAATGTTGCTCCACAAGCTCTTTGTGGGAAACAGATGCTTCACGGAGGCTGCAAAGGATGATGCCATTGGGCAGTTGCTCGTCAGATGTTTGGACGTAAGTATCGTTTATGACATAACGCAGATAGGACTGTATGCCAGGCACATCACATTGAAACAAGTGTTGGGTTTGGCTTGCCAGATTGATTTGTTTGAGATTCAGACCATAGTCAATAGACAACTCCTGTTCAAAGTTGCAATGACGGTAATGGTCGTTCTTTTTGGTGGGAAATCCCATTTCCTGCCAACGTTTAAAGGCCTCTTCACGGTGCTGGTTCAAGGCAGAAGCACCATGGGCATTTATGTCAGCAGCGTGTTCTTTATATAAATCAATATAGGATTGCTCGTTCATACGCTAAACTAATTCTTGCTTAATCCAATCATAACCCTTTTCTTCCAATTCCAATGCCAATTCCTTAGGACCGGTTTTGACTATTTGTCCGTTGTAAAGCACATGAACAAAGTCAGGCACAATATAGTCCAACAGACGTTGGTAGTGCGTAATGACCAAACTTGCATTCTCGCTGGTTTTCAGTTTGTTCACACCGTTGGCAACAATGCGCAAGGCATCAATATCTAGTCCGGAATCGGTCTCGTCCAAAATGGAAAGCTTGGGTTCCAGCATGGCCATTTGGAATATCTCGTTACGTTTCTTTTCTCCACCGGAAAAGCCTTCGTTTACCGAACGGTTAGTGAGTTTGTTGTCCATTTCTACCAGCTCTTTCTTTTCACGCATAATACGTAGAAAATCGGAAGCAGACAACGGAGGAAGGTTGTTGTATTTGCGATGTTCGTTCACGGCTGTGCGCATGAAGTTTACCATGCTTACGCCAGGAATTTCAACAGGGTATTGGAAACTCAGGAAAATTCCTTCACGTGCACGTACTTCTGGCGACATTTCCAACAGATTCTTTCCGTTGAACCATACTTCGCCTTGGGTTACTGTATAAGAGGGATGACCGGTCAGCACTGCCGACAAAGTGGATTTTCCTGCTCCGTTGGGCCCCATGATGGCATGTACTTCGCCTTTGTCTACATTCAGATTGACTCCCTTTAGTATTTCTTTGCCATTAATGCTGGCATGTAAGTCTTTTATTTCTAACATCATATGCTTATGTTCTTTTTCAGATTGTCAGATATCTTTTTTATTGTTCTTTGTGAGTTTCGTAATAGGATGGCAATGCCTCTTCAAACTTCTTGATGGTTTCTTCCATCGTGATATAGCTTTCTCCGCCAGCAGCATTCAAGTGCCCTCCACCTCCAAAAAGTTCTGCCGCCAAAATGTTGGCAGGAAATTTTCCTTGTGAGCGGAATGACAATTTTATCTTGTCTTTGTCTTCACGCATCATTACAGAGAAATTGATACCGTCAATTGATAGAGGAAGGTTTACCAGTCCTTCAGCATCGCCCGGTTGGAAATGGAAAGGGAACAACTCTTTACCGGTTAGCGTGATAAGTGCAGTTTTATATTCCGGATAAAGCTTCATCTTTTTGTAAAGGCAATAGCCCATCAAACGCATCCGGTCAGCTGAATAGGTATTGAATACTTTTCTATAAATGTCATCCTTGTCAATACCTAACTTCATCAATTCAGAAACAATGGTATATATTTCCGCCTGATTGGAGTTATATGAGAAATTGCCAGTGTCTGTCATCATACCCGTGTAAATACATTCAGCACAGGCTTTGTTGATATCCATAAAATGGCCCATGCGACAGATAAGTCGGAATACCAATTCGCTCGTAGAGCTGATATATGGATAAGACATGATAACATCTGCAAAATCAGCTGGATATAAGTGATGGTCAAGCAATATTTTCTTGGCCGGTGCCATAGCCACCTTTTCGCCCATCATGCCAATCCTGCTCAATGTGTTGAAATCCAAACAAACAATCAGCTCTGTATTGCTTAATACCAGCTCCGCTTCTTCTTGTTGGGTTTCATAGCTGATGACATCTTCTGCGCCTGGCATCCATTGTAAAAAAGCGGGAGCCTTGTTAGGGACAACAACGGCAACAGTCTCTTTTCCTAATGCTTTTAAAAAATGCAGTAAGCCTAAGGAAGAACCCATGGCATCACCATCAGGACTCATGTGAGTGACGATAGCAATTGAGTTGACCTCATAGATAATGGACTTTGCGCGTGCAATCTCTTCTTTCGCAATTACTTCTGTAATCATACTTGTTATTCTTATGACTATGACGGCGTATCAGTACCGACCATGTTTAATCTGCAAAAGTAAGAAAAAATGTCGAAGTATAAAGAATAGTCTTGTTGAACCCAGACAAAACTTTGTTGGAGTGAATCGTTGCAAGGTAGCATTATTTGTAGTCACGTAAAGAAAAGTTTTGTGAATCTTTGGTTACAATCTTATTTTGTCTTATCTTTGCGATGTACTCAAAAGGTGGTGTCCGGTATGCCATGTGGGGCTGCCGTGTCTGAGATTATACACATTGAACCAGTACGGGTAATGCCGACGCTGGGATTTTGAAGCAACTCTTTTCTGACGAAAATTCTGCGTCACCTTCTTTTGGGAAAAATGAAGTCTATCGTAAAAGGAGGATTCTAATGATGAAGTTTATTTGTTTGCAAGACTTTGTGCCGTCTGTGCACCATAGCGATGCTTTTGTGGTCAGGAGAGCCGGCTTATGAAGCGTTATGTGGTGGCGTTGTCTGTTGCCGGTTCCGACCCTTCTGGTGGGGCAGGCATTCAGGCTGACTTGAAGACATTTGCGGCACTGGGGGTATATGGCGCAGCGGCCATTACAGCAGTTACTGTCCAGAATACGATGGGGGTTAAATATGTCCATGCTTTGCCACCACAGGTGGTTTATGACCAGATTGTAGCTGTAATGGAAGACTTGCAACCTGATGCGGTTAAACTGGGCATGGTAAATGATGTGGCAACCCTTGAAGCTATCGTTGAAGCGTTGACGGCTTTTCCACCAAAATGTCTGGTGGTTGACCCGATTATACTTTCGAGTAATGGAAAGATGCTGATGACCCCCGAAGCATTGACCCTTATGAAGAAACGGCTTTTTCCCATTACCAATTTATTGACGCCTAATCTACCGGAAACCGCAACCTTGGTTGGGAGTGCATTGGATGCATTGATAGATGTAAAAGAGGCAGCGGATAAGATTCTTTCTTGTGGCGTTGGTGCTGTGCTAGTTAAGGGTGGACATGCCAACGGAGATTGTAAAAAGGACAGGCTTTTTTATAAGACTGATGATGGCGTGCTATTGCGTGAATTTTCAGCACCAGCAGTTATGAGCCGTAATACCCATGGAACTGGTTGCACGCTTTCTTCGGCAATAACAGCTTATATGGCATGTGGAAAAGACCTTGTATCAGCGGTTGATGAAGCGAAACAATATATTTCAAAGGCATTGGCAACTGGTGCCGATTTGATAGTGGGAAAAGGAACAGGACCTTTGAACCATTTTTTTGAACCACGGAAAGCAATTATAGAGGATAAAGAACCATGATAAACAATATGGAAAAACTTCAATTTATTACACATTTTACAGAGCGGTATAGTTATGTTGATTCGGCCCGTATGGCATTGGAAGGAGGATGCCGTTGGATTCAACTGAGAATGAAAGATGCAACGGAAAAGGAACTGGAATCAGCAGCCTTACAGGTAAAGGATTTGTGTGACGTGTATAATGCCACATTTATTATTGATGACAATGTGATGATGACAAAACGGGTGGGGGCTGACGGAGTTCATCTCGGACGCAACGACATGCCGGTAGATGAAGCGAGAAAAATTCTTGGAGCGGATTTCATCATAGGTGGAACAGCCAATACATTTGAAGATATCTGTCGTCTTGCAGAGCAGGGTGCTGATTATATAGGCTGTGGACCTTTCCGATTTACATCTACCAAAAAGAATCTTGCTACCATTTTGGGTTTGGAAGGATATGAACGGCTGATTGGACAGATGCGAGAAAAAGGAATTGACCTTCCCTTGATAGCAATTGGAGGTATCATGTATGATGATATTCCGGATTTATGGGAAAAAGGTGTCTCTGGCATTGCTTTGAGTGGAAGTGTATTGCGGGCAGAAAATCCTGTGAGTGAGATGAAGCGGATAGTAAATAGAATAAATCAAACAGAAAAAACAATATAGTAACATGGAAAATAACGTAAGAATAACCTATCCAGGCTCGGAAAAAGTCTATCTGAAAGGCACACTTTTTCCGGAGATTAATGTAGGCATGCGAGTGGTTGCACAAACGCCTACGGTTACAGTTGAAGGTGATGTAAGGGAGGAACATCCTAATCCTTCAGTGTATATTTATGATACTTCTGGTCCATATAGCGACCCGAATATAGTTACTGACGTTCGCAAAGGCTTGCCGAGAATGCGTGAACCTTGGATATTGAAGCGGGGAGGAGTAGAACGCTTGAAGGAAATTTCATCTGAATATGGACGCATGCGGCGTGACGACCGTTCGCTGGATTCCCTTCGTTTTGAGCATATTGTATTGCCCCTCAGAGCGAAAGACGGATGTCAGGTAAGTCAGTTGTATTATGCGAAACAGGGGATAATTACCCCCGAAATGGAGTATGTTGCCATACGTGAGAATATGAATTGCAAGGAGTTGGGTATTGATACACACATTACTCCGGAATTTGTACGCAGTGAAGTGGCGGCTGGTCGTGCTGTTATTCCGGCCAATATAAATCATCCCGAAGCGGAACCAATGATTATAGGGCGCAACTTTCTTGTGAAGATTAATACTAATATCGGTAATTCGGCTACAACTTCAAGCATTGATGAGGAAGTGGAAAAGGCTGTGTGGAGTTGCAAGTGGGGAGGAGATACTTTGATGGATTTGTCAACCGGTGCCAATATCCATGAAACGAGGGAATGGATTGTTCGAAACTGTCCGGTACCTGTAGGTACAGTGCCAATGTATCAGGCAATGGAAAAAGTCAATGGTCGTGCAGAAGATTTGACCTGGGAATTGTTCAAGGATACGTTGATTGAACAATGTGAACAAGGGGTGGATTACTTTACGATTCACTGCGGCATACGTTTGCAGAACATTCATCTTGCAGACAAGCGTATGACGGGTATGGTGAGTCGTGGAGGAAGTATCATTTCCAAATGGTGTCAGATACATCAGAAAGAAAGTTTCCTGTATGAGCATTTTGATGATATATGTGATATTCTGGCAAAATATGATGTGGCTATTTCGCTTGGCGATGGTTTGCGTCCGGGAAGTATCTATGATGCAAATGACCGTGCACAATTTGCAGAACTTGACACGATGGGTGAACTTGTCCAGCGTGCTTGGGACAGAAATGTGCAGGTATTTATTGAAGGACCGGGTCATGTGCCTATGGACAAGATTCCGGAAAACATGCAACGTCAGATAGAAAAATGTCACAATGCACCTTTTTATACACTTGGACCACTTGTAACGGATATTGCTCCCGGATATGACCACATAACCAGTGCTATTGGTGCGGCACAGATTGGATGGCTGGGAACGGCAATGTTGTGTTATGTAACGCCTAAAGAACATCTGGCCTTGCCTAATCGGGAAGATGTGAGGGTTGGAGTGGTTACTTATAAACTGGCTGCCCATGCGGCGGACTTGGCCAAACATCATCCCGGCGCAATAGTAAGGGATAATGCATTGAGTAAAGCGCGCTATGAATTCCGTTGGAAAGACCAGTTTAATTTAAGTTTAGACCCTGAGCGTGCGTTGGAATATTATAAAACAGCCAATCATGTGGGAGGCAAGTATTGCACCATGTGCGGACCTAATTTCTGTGCCATGCGTATAAGCCAGACAATAAAGGAAGGTGAGTGTGAAGAATAGAAACTATTGACAAATGTGTTTTACCAATTAAAAT
>CALUKG010000104.1 GCA_944321155.1 uncultured Bacteroidales bacterium
CAATGGTTGATAATCAATGGTCCACATAATCTGCTGAACCACTGCAGCACCGACACCGGTAACAAAATAATAAAACAGGAAACGCCAGCTACCCCATTTCTGTTCAAGAACAGGGCCAAACATAAAAACCGCAAACATATTAAAAAACAGATGGTCAAAGCCGGCGTGCATAAACATATAGGTCAGCATCTGCAACACATTGAACTTTTCTGAGGCCCAGTAATGCATGCCTAATACATCCGTCAAGTTAAAAGTTGGGAAACTGGATTGTAATATCTTGGGCAACAATAAATCTGCCAGCCAGAATATCAGGTTAATGGCCAATAGGTTACGCACAACGGGAGGCAAAGAAGACCAAAAAGAAGAACGATATTGACTCATATAAAATTACACATATAATATTGAGGTCACAAAAATAGGAAAAAAAACTCACCTATCAATCAGTCATGGATAAGAATAAGATGGGATGCCATACTATGCAATCTGTGGCGCAGCCCTCAGAATTCAGACTTGTTGTTTCGACACGCCCCCTCACAACAAATGCCGCATTCCCACTGTCCAACCTCAATAGGTCAAACATCACATCCCGTTATAGATATATACATTGGAAATGCTTATCGTCTTTTTCAGCATTTTCACCTTCTATTTTCAATCATATATTCTACCACTCTCCAAGAAAAAACAAATTTGCTCAAAAAATATACCAACAACATCTCCCTTATCCAATGAAAGGATTGGCTTAAACGACAAAATTCATTCCTATCGGGAGATACATTTTCCTCTGATTATTGCGCCATCAAGCCTTCAAATTCTACTTTTCGGCATATTTACAGCTGTATTTTGCGTTTTTTTGCAATATTTTTCCAAGAATAATCGATTTTTCGTCGTTTCATTTTGGTTTTTACCAACAAAACCCTATATTTGCGGTAATATTTCTATGAAAAGCAACATTATCCCTTTAATCATTAAAACTTAAAATTATGACAAAAGCTGAATTAGTGAAAGCAATTGCAGCACAAGCTGGAGTTAGCGCAGCCAATGCACAGAATGTATTTGACGCTGCTATGAAAGTTATCGAAATGGAGTTAGCAAAAGGCGAAAAAATTGTTCTTCCAGGATTTGGAACATTCTCTGTAATGGAAAGAGGAGAACGTCAAGGTATCAATCCTGCTACCAAGCAAACAATTACTATCCCAGCTAAGAAATCTGCCAAGTTTAAGGCAGGCTCTAAATTAAACGCAGCGCTCAATTAATTGCATTGCTGTCAACGTAAAAAAACCAAGCAAATGCTTGGTTTTTTTATTGGCTTTACATCAATTCGCCCAATTCCAGCCAACGCAAGCCTTTCTCATCCAACATATCATTCAGTTCTGCAAATCGCTGTGACAGACGGGTTATCTCCTCACCGGAACAAGTTCCAGAAGACATTTTCTCCTCTATGGCCGTTTTTTCCGCCTCCAGTTCCGGAATCTCCTTATCCAAAGCCTCATATTCCATGCGTTCTTTATAAGTCAATTTGCGCGGCTTTTCGTCTTTAGATACAGAGTCCGGTTTTCGCTGCACTTTGGGTGCATTTGTTTTTTCCTTCTGCCGTTCCTGTTCCTCACGCCATTCACGGTATTGTGTATAGTTACCGGGATAATCCTGTATAACGCCATTCCCATTAAATACCAGTAAATGGTCAACCACCTTATCCATAAAATAACGGTCGTGACTCACAACAATCAAGCACCCCCTAAACGACCGCAAATATTCCTCCAGAATATTCAACGTCACAATATCCAAGTCGTTGGTTGGTTCATCCAAGATAAGAAAGTTCGGGTTTTTGATAAGCACCGTACACAAATGCAGTCTCTGTTTCTCTCCTCCACTTAATTTATAGACAAAATTATTCTGCGTTTCGGGTGAAAACATAAAATGTTGCAGGAATTGTGATGCACTCAGCTTTTTACCTCCTCCCAAGTCGATTTCTTCTGCAATATCACGTACAACATCAATCACCTTCATCTGTCCATCAAATTCCAATCCGTCTTGCCTATAATATCCAAACTTCACCGTTTCGCCAATATCAAACGTGCCACTGTCTGGTTTCACTTCGCCCAGCAGCATTTTCAGGAAAGTAGATTTGCCGGTACCATTTTTTCCGACTATTCCCAATTTCTCGTAACGGGCAAAATTATAATAGAAATTATCCAGGATTTTCAGGTCGCCATAGGATTTAGAAATATATTGCGCCTCAAAAATCTTGCTCCCAATATACGAGGCTTTCACTTGCAACTGAACACTATCGTCCAGCAATCGCTGTTTTGCACGGTCTTCCAGTTCATAGAATCCGTCTATACGTGAACGTGCCTTATGTCCGCGGGCTTGCGGCTGTCGTCTCATCCAATCCAGTTCGCGCCGATACAGATTCTGCGCGCGCTGTGTTTCTGCATTAAAATTCTCGATACGCTCAGCTCTCTTTTCCAAATAATAGGCATAATTACCTTTATAATGGAACAAGCCATTCATATCAATCTCCAGAATATCACTGCACACCCTGTCCAGAAAATAGCGGTCGTGCGTTACCATAAACAGGGTCATATTGGAATGACGCAAGAAATCTTCCAACCATTCTACCATCTCAAGGTCCAAATGGTTGGTCGGTTCGTCCAAGATTAAAAGTTCCGGTTCAGATATCAACACATTAGCCAATGCTACCCTTTTGCGCTGTCCACCGGAAAGCTGTCCCATTTTCTGCGAAAGATTTTCAATACGAAGCTTGCCTAAAATCTGTTTAATACGTGCCTCATAATCCCATGCCTTATGAACATCCATCTCCGCCATCACCTCACCCATTCTGTCAGCATCTCCTTCCAGCAGACAATGCTCATACTTCATAATTGTCCTTACCGCATCATTATTACACTGGAGACAAGCGTCCAGAACGTTCATTTCCGGATCAAACTCCGGCTGTTGATGCAAATATCCCACACGCAAATCTCTTCGGAAAGTTATTGTACCGCTGTCATAATCCTCTGTACCTGAAAGAATGTTCAACAGCGTTGTCTTACCCATTCCATTTTTGGCAATAAGCGCCACCTTTTGTCCTTCCGACAATCCGAAAGATATGTCAGAAAACAGCACTTTATCACCAAATGATTTGGTTAAATGTTCTACCTGCAAATAACTGACCGGCATAATTCATTCTTTAAAGGCGGGTATATAAATAGACTGCATAGATTAACAGGAAAACAATTGCCTGCCACCGCAGCAGCTTATGTTCTTTGTTGGTCGAAACAAATCCCAACAGAAGCAAACTGCTACCTCCAGCCATAAGGGCATCAATGACCAAACCTTCATAAGCCGGCAGTGGTGAAATCAGCGAACTGATACCCAATACAAAGAAGACATTGAATATATTAGAACCTATCACATTTCCTATAGCCAAATCAGAATTACCTTTAAACGCAGCAACAGCCGAAGTAGCCAATTCCGGCAAGGAAGTGCCCAGAGCAACAATTGTCAGTCCGATAACATATTCACTTACTCCCCAAGCCGTAGCAATTGTCTTTGCACTATCCACTATCAAATCCCCCCCAAGCACCAAAGCCACGAGCCCTATTATCACCATCAGAATCGCTTTCCAAGCCTTCATAGCTTTAAACTCTTCATCTTCATCCACTCCATCCCCTTTTATAGCCTTGCGTATCATCACCCACATGAACAAGCCAAAGAAGACCAACAAGAAGACACCGCCCAATCGATTGACACCACCTCCTTCCGGGGTTATCAACGCCAACATTAAAACAGCAAATCCGGCCCATGCACTCAAAGGAATATCAAAACGTCTGGAACTAGCCTGCGATGCTATTGGACAAATGGCACCGGCAACACCCAAGATAACCAAAATATTGATAATATTGCTACCCAAGATATTGGTAAGAGCTATTTCTGACGAACCTGTGCAAGCCGCCACCAGATTGACCACCAATTCCGGCGCCGAAGTGCCGAAAGCCACAATTGTCAACCCAATCACCAAATCAGGCACATGAAAACGCTTTGCCAAACCTGATGCCCCATTTACCAACCAGTTTGCCCCCATCATCAAAAGCACAAAACCCACAACGATGAGCAGATAACTGGAATAAGCCATGACAAAATCCATCATTTTTATCCTCTTAAATTTTACACGTTAAATCTAAAATGCATAATATCACCATCCTGCACCAAGTAATCTTTTCCTTCCACACTCAGTTTGCCAGCATCCCTACATGCACTTTCAGAACCAAGAGTTACAAAATCGTCATACTTAATTACCTCCGCACGAATAAAACCACGCTCAAAATCCGTATGAATTACTCCCGCACATTGAGGAGCTTTATAACCCTCTCTAAATGTCCACGCACGGACTTCATCGCTTCCTGCGGTAAGGAAAGTCTTCAGATTCAACAAATAATAAGCAGCTTTAATCAAGCGGTTCACACCCGACTCTTCCAGTCCTATTTCAGACAAGAACATCTGACGTTCCTCGTAAGTTTCCAGTTCTGCAATCTCCGATTCTATCTTTGCTGCAACCACCAGTACCTCTGCACCTTCTTCTTTTACAGCCTCACGTACAGCTTCCACATATTTGTTGCCAGAGATAGCAGAACCTTCATCTACATTACAAACATACATAACCGGTTTTGCCGTAAGCAAAAACAAATCACGTGCAATCAATTGTTCGTCTTTCGTTTCAAACTGTACCGTACGCGCAGATTTTCCCTGTTCCAGTGCTTCTTTGTATTTCATAAACACCTCACAAGCCAACTTCGCCTGCTTATCACCTCCGCTTTGCGCCTGTTTCTGTACTTTCTGCAAACGGCTTTCCACTGTTTCCAAATCCTTCAACTGTAATTCCGCATCAATAATTTCCTTATCACGTACCGGATCTACACTACCATCGACATGAACCACATTCGCATCATCGAAACAACGGAGCACATGCAGTATAGCATCCGTTTCACGGATATTTGCCAAAAACTTGTTGCCCAATCCTTCACCTTTGCTGGCACCTTTTACCAAGCCTGCAATATCTACAATTTCCACCGTTGTCGGTACTATTCTTTCCGGATGACACAATTCCGCCAACTTGTTGAGACGCTCATCAGGCACAGTTATCACACCCACATTAGGCTCTATAGTGCAAAAAGGGAAATTGGCTGATTGCGCTTTCGCATTCGACAAACAATTGAAAAGAGTAGATTTACCCACATTGGGCAATCCAACAATACCGCATTTTAGTGACATATACTTCTATTTTCTTTATTACAACTAATTAAACTGCAAAGATACGACAACATGCCTGCATAAACAAATGGCATTCTGACAGCTATCCATACATAAACAAAAAGAGTCAGCCACAAGCAAAGCTGGGCCGACTCTTTATAAGGTATAAAGGTTATTACCAAATGCTTACGCGATTTTCAGGAGCCAAATACATTGGACTTTCCGGGCCTACATGGAATGCTTCATACCATGCTGCCACATGAGGCAGAGCACCGTTTACACGCCAGCGTCCCAAAGAGTGAGGGTCAGATTTAGTACGTGAAAGAACTTCTTCATCACGAATATTTCCTGCCCATACATCAGCATACGACAAGAAGAAACGTTGTTCCGGTGACAGACCGGCAATCGTGTCAAGCGGTGCATCTTTCGTTGCATTCTTGAATGCCTGGTAAGAAACCTGCAAACCGCCATGGTCAGCAATATTCTCACCCAAGGTAAATTGTCCGTTGGCAAATACGCCAGGAGCCACTTCTATATTATTGAAATAATTTACCAACACTTGTGCACGTTCGTCAAATTTGGCTTTGTCTTCAGCCGTCCACCAGTTGTTCAAATTACCGTCCTTGTCATATTGGCAGCCTTGGTCATCAAATCCGTGTGTCATTTCATGACCGATTACCACACCAATAGCACCATAGTTGAACGCATCATCAGCTTTCATATCGAAGAAAGGATATTGTAGAATACCGGCTGGGAAGCAAATTTCATTGGTAGTTGGATTGTAATAAGCATTAACCGTCTGTGGGGTCATCAACCATTTATCCTTATCCACCGGTTGTCCGGCAAAACTGAAATTATAGGCCATCTCAAAACGATTGGCACGAATGCCATTTTCCAAATAAGACAACTTCGGATCGATATTCAATGCAGAATAATCACGCCATTCATCAGGATAGCCAATCTTCACACGGAATGCAGCCAATTTTTCCAAAGCTTTCGCCTTTGTTTCGTCGCTCATCCATTCCAAAGCCTGAATACGTTGTCCCAGTGCTGTTTGTAAGTTGCCCACCAAAGTCAACATGCGTTCTTTAGCCTCAGCAGGAAAATATTGTTTTACGTACATCTGTCCAACAGCTTCACCCAAAGTACCGTCCACAGAGCTTACTGCGCGTTTCCAACGTGGCGAAGGAGTTTCCTTGCCGCTCAGCACCTTGCCATAGAAGTCAAAGTTTTGTGCATAAACCTCGTCACTCAATGATGCTGCTGCACTGCTGATAGCCTGCCATTTCAAGTAAGTCTTCACATCCTCCAATGGTTCTTCCACCAACACTTTGCCCACTTCCTGCAGATGTTCCTTTTGTCCGACCGACACTTCATTGACAGCCAAACCCAGTGTAGACAGATATACATCCCAATCGATTTGAGGCACTAAAGCCTTGAGCTGTTCAACAGTCATTTTATTGTAATTGGCATGAGGATTACGCAATTCGACATTGCTATAGGCAGCTTTCGCCAAGCGTGTTTCAATACGCAAAACCGTTGCTGCATCTTTGGTTGCCTGTTCGGCATCCACTCCTGCCAGTTGGAACATTTTTCCTACGTGTTCCACATATTTATTACGGATCTCGGTTGTATGTTCATCTGTGTCGATATAATATTCCTTTTCGCCCAAGCCATATCCACTCTGATAGGTTTGTACCAAATTCATATTACTGTTCATGGCATCAGCATCGACATAGACAATGAACATACCTCCCATACCATCCATATAGAGTTCCGGCAGCAATGCACTCAGTTCCTTGACATCTGTCACCGCGTCTATTTTAGCCAAATAAGGTTTCAATGGTTCTATACCTTCTTTATTGCGACGCACAGAGTCCATTGCCAAATTATAGAGGTCACCTATTTTTTGTTCAATTGTTCCCTGTTCGTGTTGTTGTGCGGCAATTCCTTCAATCAAGCCACGCAATTGTGTACGATTGTTTTCCGCCAGTTTGTCAAATGAGCCGAAACGCGCATACTCTGGGGTTAGCGGATTTAATTTCATCCAACCACCGCAAGCATACTGATAGAAATCGTTTTGCGGCAACACCGTAGTGTCTAAATTTTCCAACACCAAACCACCTGCA
>CALUKG010000105.1 GCA_944321155.1 uncultured Bacteroidales bacterium
AAATGACAACGGAAAGAATAAGAAATGGGTGACCTCAAGTCTATCATGTTGACTTTTGGGTCACCCTCTTTTTTGTAAAATGAATAATATCTTATTTCATTGCGGAAAGTGAGGGATTCGAACCCCCGGTACAGTTACCCGTACACCGCATTTCGAGTGCGGCCCGTTCGACCACTCCGGCAACTTTCCTCTTGCAAAAAGCAATGCAAAAGTAGAAATAATTATCAAATGCACCAAGAATAGGACCGAAAATAAGACCTGCAAAAAACTATTTCTGTTGTTGCGATTTATACCATGCAATAGCGGCTTCCAAGTCGGCAGGTGTGTCAATACCTATCGTTTGCTCATTGGTCAGGCCGACTTTTATCTGATAACCATTTTCCAACCAGCGCAATTGCTCCAATGACTCCACTTTTTCCAAATTACTTTGTGGCAATTGGGTTATAGCACGCAAAACATCTGCTTTATAGGCATACATACCCACATGGGCATAATAAGTGTTTTTCTTCATCCATTCCAAATGATGCACACCACGCATATAGGGAACAACGGAACGACTGAAATACAATGCCTTATGCGTTACCTCTGACAGCACTACCTTTACCACATTCGCATCAAACAGACGTTCAAAATCCGTCTCAGAAGGGAAAGGACGTGCCAATGTGGCAATATCAATGCCGTCTTCGTCAAAACAAGCCTTTACAGCATTGATCTGCTCCGGTTGTACAAACGGTTCATCACCTTGTATATTCACAATAACATCTGCCTGCGATCCAGACAAGCAATACGCCTCATAACAACGGTCTGTACCGCTTTTATGATGACTGCCCGTCATGATAACCTTGCCACCAAAGGCAATAACAGCCTCATAAATACGCACATCATCCGTAGCAACATACACTTCATCCAATGCTTTGCACGCTTGTTCATAAACACGCTGAACCATAGGTTTTCCACAAATGTCTGCCAATGGTTTTCCTTCAAACCTGCTGGATGCATAACGAGCCGGTATAATTCCTACAAATTTCATAGTTTTGATACTTAATATGTTATGACTAAATATATTTCAATTCTTCAATAATATCGGTGGGCAAGACGGCTTCCATATTCATCTTCTTCACCAATTGGTCAGCCGCCAGACCATGGAAATAAACTCCATTCAATGCAGCTTGCTCACATCCATATCCTTGCGCTAAATAGCTGGCTATCATTCCCCCCAATACATCACCACTGCCTCCTTTAGCCAATGCGGCGTTGCCTGTCATATTGAAATAACAACGGCCATCTGGCATAATCACCCGTGTGTGCGCACCTTTTAATACGATAACGCATTTATATTCAACTGCTTTCTGAAGGGCTAACTGCAATTGCTTGTAACTGTTGTCTGTTTTACCAAACAGTCGCTCAAATTCTTTAGGGTGGGGAGTAAGCACCGCCTGCTGGGGTATCAAGTCCAATCTTTGGTGTAACGCCAACATATTCAAGGCATCAGCATCCAACACACAACTTTTTCCCGCTTTTCCAATAGTTTCCAGGAGCTGTTCCAAATGCTGAAAAGCTGCTTGGGAAGTTCCCATTCCAGGTCCAATCAATAGGCTATTGTATTTCTCAGTGTCTGCAGTGCTGGTCATGTCTTCCACATCTTGAAACATTGCCTCAGGCACAATACTTTGCGCTATCAACCTATTATCTTCTACCGAAGCAATGGTAAGCAAACCACAGCCGCTTCGCAAAGCCGCTTTCGAGGCCATGCAAATGGCACCGGCCATACCTTTCTTGCCTCCCACCACCAGGACATGTCCATAAGTGCCTTTGTGGCTGAATTTTGTCCGTTTAATCCGATGAATATCAGATGGTTCTGTAGCAAAAAATGGAGTAGGGAATTCCAACTTCACATACTCATTCAAACCAATATCCATTATCCTTATAGTTCCTGTAAACGCCTCATTTTCAAACATGAAGAAACTCAATTTTGGCGAGTCAAACGTAATGGTGACTGTAGCTTTTACAATGGTATCTTCCGCATCATTCAGTTTATCTGCATACAATCCAGAGGGAATATCTATGGAATATATGGGACGATTGGAAGCATTTACCTTATCAATGAGTAATTTGTATTGCCCCTCCAAACGACGGTTCAATCCGGAACCAAACAAGCCATCAACAATTACATCCGTATCGGGTAGGGCTTCTGATAAGGCTTTAACATCCAACAGCTCAATACTTTCTGACATTTCCACTAATTGCAAATTCTCTGCGCAATCAGCTGATAATCTGCCTTTTTCACCGCACATCAACACTTTTACAGCAAATCCTTTTATTTCAGAGAGTATTTGCGCCACCGCTAAAGCATCACCGCCATTATTACCAGGCCCAGCCAGAAGAAGTACACGCACCGGAGATTTTACGTATTCTATAAAGCATGTAACAAAGGCTGTTGCCGCGCGTTTCATCAAATCGAACGAACGTATATTATCAGCAGCAATGGTGGATGCATCGAGTATTCTGGTCTGTTCAGGTGTCAGTATTTCCATGCTGCAAACTTACACAAAATCATTCTTATATCATAAGGATTCTGGGGGATTCATAAGCATGGGATATAATTTTGAAATATTCTATTTGACATAATATAAATTATGCAGAAATCGGATTGACTTTTTGAAAGCAAAAAAATAGTATTTGTAGCACTATGAAATTTCGATTTTTTATAAAAAATCCATAGAGAATGCGCTAACTAAGACGAGAGATGAATATTTAGCCGCAATTAGACAAACGACATTAAATACAGGAATCCTGCAGCAATATGTCAGAAATAATTTAATGGGTAAACTCTTCAAATGTATTATCAGAATAAAATACCAAAATACGTGTTACAACTCGGTTTCCTACGGCTGGATTTTTTGCATGCTGGCCCGCTGAATGTTTTATTGTGCTTTCCTGCGCCAAATTATTTACTACTGGTTGTTCTTGCTTAACTGTAGGAATATCATCTATTTTAGGAGGAATATCGAACAATACTGGCTGCTGAGATTGCGATATTTGGCGATACATCTGTCCTGTTCCCAAAATAAGCCAATCTGGATTGATTGTACGAAAACGATTCAAGATACGTTTTAGCACATCCAAGCTAGGATTATTCCTGCCATTTAGTATATGAGACAAAGTTGATGTCTGAATACCAATCTCAGCTGCAAACTGAGTGGCATTCATATTTTCTTTGGCCATGATATGCTCAATACGTTCTTTTTCTGAGTCCATTTTTCTATGATTTATGTCACAAAGATATGTGAAATAATTCACATATGCAAACAATAATACATTTGTGTATCTTTAGTTTTGTAAATCACATATGTAAAGTCAATTCTTTTGGTTGATTTAGAGTGAGTACAGATGTAAATATCGTATTTTAGGCATTTATGTCAAAGTGGCTTATCTGCAAAGTTAAAGAAATAAATCCTCGTTAGTATCTCATTATTAATCATTAATCAACAAATATGCATACAGAATGTATATTTATGCATAATATATATAGTCTTATAGATGTCTTGTTAGATTGATATATTAAGAAAGTTACGTATCTATCTAATATTCAAATAGATATATGTGTATATACAAAAGAATGTATATGCAAAATACACACCAATTCAGTTTTGTAAATTCTCTCACTCATGTACTTTTGTAAGCTACATATAGGTATATATTTGTGTATTATTGCGACTTTCTGTTTGTAAAATGTATATATGTAAATATCACAAATATAAAAATTCACTACCCTATCACATGTATAAATATAGTTTTCCCACTAGTGAGATGGTAGGCACTCTCTCCTACTCTTTTAGTCACTATGAATGAACAGCCATAATCACTATTAATCAAAAATGGAATATTTAAGCCCAATCCACAACATTATTAGAAATATTGAATTCTCAGCGAACAAAAAATGGAGGGATTATCGAAAGAAGTATGTAGGCTTAATGTTGAAAAAGCAGATAAATAGTCTTTGTGCTCTTTTGTTTGAATACAGGAGAATATACTAAACTATATATGTGTAGAAAAATTATAGATTAAAATGTGTACGAAAGAATCCTAATACGGCTTCTTGTTGGTGCTTATTAAAGAAATGCTTCTCATCCCACAATTCCGTTTTCAAATATTCAGGAGCACCTGCTCTTTTATATACTTCAGACACGATATTATAGGCTTTCAAGACTCCTTCTCGAGGAAACAGTTTGTCTTTTTCTCCATTATAAAGTAACAATGGACGAGGACATATCATTGCTGCTACATGCGGATAATCCATTATCTTCCCTAATCCAGGTATGAGCATTGAATAATCAGATCCTCCTTTTGATTTTCTGCCATTTGAAAATAAGGCATGACATGTACTCATCCAACATACAGCTGCTACAGCTTTTACTTTATCACTTGCTGCACCTAACATCCATGCCCGATAGGCACCCATAGAAAATCCCAAACAACCAATACGGCTTTTGTCAACCATAGGTAAATCGGTCAACAGGTCCAGTGCACGCATATCATCATGCAACATCAAACCACCCAAGGAATAACCCAACTGCAGTAATGCACCATTGACTGCCTGTTGTGTTTCGTATTTAGTGCCACCTTCCGCCTGTCTGTCGCCCCATAATAAGGCATCGGCAACCAGTACAACAAATCCTGCTTTCGCATAACTGTCTGCCAAATATACACTGTCATAACATGTTACCACCCATTTGTCAGCATCTTCAATTATTTCCTCACTTACTCCAAAAGGCCGCACCATCTTCTCTTTTCCTATGCTGAAATGTGCTCCATGGTCATGCAGCATCAACATACCCGGAAAAGGTCCATTTCCTTCGGGAACAAGCAAATAGGAAGTTACATTTGTCCACGATGACACATTGTATTCAATCTTATGGACAGCATATCCTTCACGTCTTTCTGTTGCGGTTATTTTATATTCCAATGGAGTTTCTGGAGGAAAATTTCCAGCAGCTTCCAACAATGCATCCCTACCCGTTTTTTTCCAATTTTCCAGTGACATTCCACATGTCAACGGATCTAAAGTATAATGGCTGTCAGCCATCATACGATCTACGTAGACAGGCATATTGCTTTTGCTCACTTCCTGAGAAGAGAGTCCAAAGGCAATAAATAAGCAAAAAACGAAAAGCAAAAAGCCTTTTATCACTGAAAATAAATGTATTAGATATTGTTTAAACAAAACGAGAGGCCTTCATACGACCTTGCAGTTCTATCAGCATACAAAAATAAAGAAAAATGGCAATTGCTGCAAGTTAAAATTCCGAGCTATTTGATAATGGAAAATCACGTTACTGCAATAAAAAATGAGATATATCCTTACATTAGGATACATCTCATTCATATATTTATTCCCGCTTTTAGCGACGTTTACGCTCACGTCTCCATGGTTTCTCTCCGTTTCCACGACGTTCTTCGCGTCGGCTGTTCGCGAAAAAATCATCTCTACGGCGACCACCACGTTCATTTTCTTCTAAAGATTTCGACCCTTTGGCTGGCATCAATACCAAATCTCTCTGTTGTTCAAATGCACGGCTCAATTTGTTGTATTGATCCACATATACATCAAAGAAGGTAAATTTGTTCGTAATTTCTATGTCGGATACTCCAATGGTTCTGTCACCTACCAAATCATTGATCATTCCTAATAGACGTTTAGGAGTAACCCCATTCCGTTCGCCAATGTTTACCTTTAAACGGATTTTCTCGCCAGTTTTCTTGGTTTTCCCTTTTGACTTCTCTTTTTTTGGAGCACCTTCTTTGTCGCCTTTCTCTTTTGAAGACTTCTTCTCCCGTTTTTCTTTTTCATGCTCCTCAATATTCAAATCAGGGGCACCTTTATAATATTCCAGGAAGCGGTTAAATTCCAACGAAACGAAACGCTTGATTATATCTTCTTTTGAAAGATATTCCAATTGACTCATAATCTGCGGGAAGAAGGTATCCAATTGCTCGTCTTCCACCACTACATTCTGCATCTTATTGATCATGAAGAACAATTGTTTTTTGCACACTTCCAATCCGTTTGGAATACGTTGCTTTTCAAACGTACGTTTCAACATACGTTCTATGGCTTTGATTTTGAATTTCTCCTTTTGGTGGATAATTGAAACGGATACCCCCTTCTTATTGGCACGGCCTGTACGTCCGCTTCGATGGGTATATACCTCTACATCATCGGGAAGATTATAATTGATGACATGGGTCAAATCGTTCACATCCAAACCACGGGCAGCCACATCGGTTGCTACCAGAATCTGCAAATTGCGCACGCGGAATTTCTGCATGACAGTATCACGCATGGCTTGGCTCAAATCACCATGCAAAGCATCGGCATTATATCCGTCGTTTATCAGCTTCTCTGCTACTTCTTTCGTTTCCTGACGTGTACGGCAGAATACAATGGCATAAATATCCGGATTCAAATCCACTATACGCTTCAAGACCAAATAACGTTGCTTGGCTTGGCACACATAATAAATATGCTCTACATTCTGTGTTCCCGTATTCCGTTCGCCAATGGTTATTTCTTCGTTATCAGTCATATAGGTTTTGGCAATCTGTGCTATCTCCTTAGGCATGGTTGCCGAGAAAAGCATGGTACGGCGTGTTTCCGGAATGGTCTTAAGTATGGTTTCAATATCTTCCTTGAATCCCATGTTGAGCATTTCGTCTGCCTCGTCCAATACCAGATAGGCCACATCTTCCAATTTGACTTTGCCTCTTTCCACCAAGTCAATCAAACGTCCCGGAGTGGCAACAATGATTTGAGGTGTGCGGTCCAATTGACGCAATTGCACACGAATGTCTTCACCGCCATAAACCGGCACAATATGCATGTCGGGCATGAAGGCTGCATAGTTTTTCAAATCTTTGGAAATCTGGATACACAATTCACGCGTTGGCGACAATACCAATGCCTGTGTTTTTGCTTGTGTAGCATCCAATAAGTGTAAAATGGGAAGTCCAAATGCGGCTGTTTTGCCGGTTCCTGTTTGTGCCAATGCCACCAAATCTTTTGTTTCATTCAGCATAAACGGAATAGTTCGCTCCTGAACTGGAGTCGGATTGACGAAGCCCAATGCTTCTACTCCTTGCAGAATCTCTGCCTTGAGTCCTAATTCTTCAAATGTCATGTAATTATATAGTATTTAATGTAAGGTCGTTTGTCTTTTCCTTGATAATTTCCTCACATTACCATATAAAAACAAACCACCCAAAGTTAGCTTATATTCTGGTTCACCCCATGTCTACGCTTAGGCAATCACCACAGTGAACC
>CALUKG010000106.1 GCA_944321155.1 uncultured Bacteroidales bacterium
CGTAACTTATTGAATATAAGGCGATTATGACTGAGACCACAAAATAATAAGTTCTAATGACCGATTTGGGTTAAATACAGAACAAAACCATCATCATCCAATCCAGACATTCATTTCACCAAATTAAAACATGCAATTTCAGTATACATTTCAGTCATTTACAAAAACAAAGAGGATACAACAGCTCAAATAGCGTTGTACCCTCTTAAATCAAATCAACTATGTTTAAGCCTGATGTACAGTTAATTGCGGGAATGGGAATTCAATACCTTCTGCATTAAACGCATCATAAATTTTCTGATTTACACTAAAATACACATCCCAATAATCTTCACTCTTAGTCCAAACACGCACTGTAACATTCACACTGCTATCAGCCAAAGCGTGCAAGGCCACAAAAGGTTTCGGATCTTGCAATACAGCAGGCTCTGTAGCCAACACTCGCATAATACATGCTTTAACTTTCTCTATGTCTGATCCATATTCAACACCAAATGTCCAATCGACACGCCTCGTCACCTGCATGCTATAGTTAATCAAGACACTGTTACTTATTGTTCCATTCGGGATAGTTATCACTTTATTGTCTGGAGTACTCAATACAGTGTTAAAAATTTGAATACTTTTTACCGTGCCTGATGTCCCACTCGTTTCTATATAATCACCAATCTTATATGGCCGCAGAACCAAAATAATGACTCCGCCAGCAAAATTCTGCAACTGCCCACTCAAAGCCATACCAATCGTCACGCCAGCAGAAGCGAGTAATGCAGCAAAGGAAGCCGTCTGTACTCCCAAGGCACCTACTACAGAAACCAACAAGAGCGCCAAAAGAACAAAATGAATCAAACTACTCAAGAAACCTCTCACCTCTGGCTCTACCTTTCTTCTGTCCAGCATACGGGCGAACAACTTCTCCAGAAGCTTTATCAGATAGCGTCCAACAAAATATATGACAATCGCAATCAGGATATGTTTTCCTAATTCCGTACCATAATCAATCAATTTATCCCACACCTGAGACAAATGAGATATTTCCTTAACAACATCTTCTTCCATATTCTTATTCTTTTACTCTGTAATTTTTCTTTTTCACGAAAAACAAGGCTACCAAAGCCACGCAAACCACAATACAACTTACATAACCATATATAATAGGCAGTGCAAGTCCTTCTGGAGCAACGACAATATAGCAAACACTCACTGCGGTCATGAATATTGCAGGTATAATCGTAATCCAATAATTCCTATGGTTTCTACACAAATAAACGGTAGCAGCCCATAAGGTAAACACCGCCAAGGTTTGGTTGGACCATGCAAAATAGCGCCACAACACATCAAAATCCATTTGCAGCACAAGATAAGTCAACAAAAACAATGGCACTGAAACCATCAAACGTTTTTTAATGCTCTTTTGTTCGATGTGCAAAAAATCAGCTGCAATCAAGCGTGCAGAACGCAAAGCAGTATCACCAGAAGTTATCGGTGCTGCAATCACTCCCAACATAGCCAGCACACTTCCCACGCTTCCCAACCAGCCGCGTGAAATCACATCTACCACCTCTGCCGGCTTATTGGCTGTAGCGGGAAGTTGCGCCACAAACTCCTGCAGTCCATCAAGCGAGCCCCAATAACTGGATGCAGCAGCAGCCCATATTAAAGCCACCACTCCTTCAGCCACCATAGCACCATAAAAGATTCTGCGTCCATAGCGTTCATTTTTGATGCAACGTGCCATCAGCGGAGACTGTGTTGCATGAAAACCGGAAATAGCTCCACAAGCAATGGAGACAAACATCATCGGAAAGATGGGCAAGCCTTTCGGGTCACGATTGGCAATTCCGTCAAATACCTCTGGAATAGGTGCGTTTTCTCTAAATAGAGAATACAAGATGCCAACAGCCATAAACAGCAAGGCAGCACCAAACAATGGATAAATCATGCCTATCAATTTATCGATAGGCAACAAAGTTGCTAAAATATAATAGGCAAAAACAACAATAATCCAGAATTTGACATCCATAAATTCAGGTGTCAGGCGTGCCAATAATCCAGCCGGTCCTGATACAAACACAGCGCCCACCAGAATCATCAGCAGGAGAGAAAACACACGCATAAAGGTTTTAATGTTCTTTCCGAGCTGGTCACCAACAATTTCAGGTAAACTTGCGCCATTGCTTCTCACAGACATCATCCCTGATATATAATCATGCACCGCACCACCAAAGATGGTACCGAAAACAATCCACAAAAAAGCGGCAGGTCCAAACATCACTCCCATGATAGCTCCGAAAATAGGTCCCAGTCCAGCTATATTCAGGAATTGTATCAGAAATATGCGCCACCAAGACATCGGAACGTAATCCACGCCATCAGCATTAACTATCGCTGGAGTCTGACGTTGCGCATCCATTCCGAACACACGTTCTACAATACTGCCATATAAGATATAGCCCAAAACGAGCAAAACCAACGCAACAACAAAAGATATCATAATACTATCACCACTTATTTCACATTCACACTATCGGTCTGAGCGGCAGATACACTATCAGTCATATTTTTCTGAATCGGATTACCATACATATCCACCGTTTCATAACTAATCTGTTCAAAAGAAACAACAAATTCCACACGACGGTTCTCTGCTCTTCCTTTTGCGTTTTTATTGGAAGCTATCGGTCGGGTGTCGCCATAACCCACTGCTGTCATTCTATTAGGTTCAACTCCTTCTTTTATCAAGAAATCACGCACTGCATTTGCCCGTTTCTCTGAAAGTTGCATGTTCATTTCGGAATTACCCACATTATCTGTATGTCCTTGTATCTCCACCTGATAAGTAGGATTCTCTATAAACACTTGAGCAATCTGTTTCAAGATAGCATTTGATGATTTCTTAATAACGGCCTTTCCTGTTTCAAATTGAATGCCCTGCATTGCTTTAGTGAACAAACTTCTTACTTCCTTTTTAATCTCCGGGCAGCCAAAATTTTCTACTGTTCCTGGAACTGTCGGACAATTATCCTGATAATCAGGCACGCCATCACCATCCGTATCTTTCGGACAACCATTTTCATCAACCATACCTTTTGCTTCAGCAGGAGTATCCGGACATTCATCCAAATAATCGGGCACACCATCGCCATCCGTATCTTTCGGGCAACCATACTCATCAATCGTAGCATAAGCTTCAGCCGGAGTATCGTTGCAACGGTCAATATAGTCTGGTACACCATCGCCATCCGTATCTTTCAGACAACCTTTTTCATCAACAAAGCCATAAGCTTGACGAGGTGTTTCTGGACACTCATCCAAATAGTCGGGCACGCCATCCATATCAGTATCCATCGGACAACCAGAGGCATCCACCAAACCATAGGCCTCTTTAGGTGTATCGGAACACTTGTCTAAATAATCGGGCACACCATCACCATCTGTATCTGCAGGACAGCCAAATTCGTCAACCGTTGCATAAGCTTCCGCTGGTGTATTTGGACATTGATCCAAATAATCCACCACACCATCACCATCACTATCCAAAGGACAACCATCCTTGTCAACCGGTACCAACATAGGGGTATTAGGGCACAAATCAAATTTATTCAACACACCATCATGGTCTGCGTCTCTTACTTTCTTTCTTCCAACAACAATATTCAATCCAAATGCCAGATTCAATCCTTTAACTTTATAGGGCACACATGCCACACCTTGATATTGTGCATATGAGAATGGTACATAGTCGGCAGCCAAGGTAAGATTAAATACGCTTGCTCCCAAACTCAAGCCAGCACCAACAGAAGACCAACGGCCATTCACAAATGAATAGCTACCAGCCAGATTGAACCAATTGACAGGACGTAAAGAAACACCCAAGGTCAATTCCTCATAGGCATTGGCATTGATAAAACCTGTTTGCGAAACCAAACCAACACCAACTCTATTTTCCCAGAAACGTCCTTCTACCGCGATATTCATTTTGGGTGATATCATCCGTAAAAAAGAACTAGCCGAACCATCATCCACCAATGCATCATTCAGAATGGCTTGAAAGCGCGATGTGATGGTATCTATCACCGAACCATCCTGTATGGTTTCATATGGCAAAGTGCCCACACCATCATAAGTTCCATCAACAGAATATTTATACGATTTTCCTTTCCATTTCATCCAACCCAAATCAACCACAGAAGCTGAAACTGACAACATTTCAAATGGAGTATATTCAACACCCAAATCAACGGCACCACCCACACCTGATGGTTTCAACAAACTCAGGACATCCTGTATTGAACTAATCTGTGGCGTCGTTGGACGTATCTGTGCTATGTTCTCAATCTGATCAGGATATTCCACAACCCCATTAGGCATTGCAATATTCAATTGCCCGTTGCCGCTAAGGTTCCATTCATCAGGCGACAGAGTCAAATCCATGCGTTCCTGAACAGAAGAAACAAAAGCGGTTCCTAACAGGGCTTTCACTTTAGCACCCACATGCCATTGTTCATTAATGGAACGAGCATATCCCAACCCCAACTCTGTGTATATATTACCTTCCAACTGAGCAGCTTTCAAATTGTAAGAATTCACACCGTTCAAATCTTCCATACCATAGAGTGCAAAGCGAAATAAATCACGCGGCAGTCCTCCTCTAACATTGATTCGCTCATCCGCAAAAATGTGCCAATAGGACTTTCCATAACTCCAGCCCATCTGGAACAGATTCAAACGAACATCGGCATTCACCATTGTAACTTGACGTAATCTACCATACAGTTGGTCCTTATTTCCATCAGGGTGCAATGCCCAAATGGCATTCCCGCTCGGTGAATTATAAACCAAATCCGATACAGACAGAGAGTTATTTCCTGCCCACAACCCGGTATAGCCCAAAATAGGTATTCCCAAATAGAAACGTCCTACAGGCTGAAAAGCAGGGTTAATATAATGACGCATTGGCGCGTTTTCCAAAAAATACAAAGTAGAAATTTGTTGTGCACGAAGATTGAGTCCCCATACTGCCAATAAGGCAACAAACAAAATCCGGATTTTTTTATCCATACGTATCATTGTTTATTCTCCTTTCCTAAATTGATAATTGCTTCCACTTTACCCCCAAGACCTACATGTAGTTTAAATCCGGAAGTAGCATAAAATGCAGCCTCCTGCTTATTGTCGCCTAAATAAAAATGATAGATAATCTGCGTTACATTTTCAAACGCCCTCACGTCATCTTCATCCAAATCAATATTTATTGCCTGTTTTGTAGGTACATTGCCTTCCATAGCAGCAAACATGATGGAATCATTTACGCCATTGTCACACAAGCCACCAACTTCAACAATCTCATTACGTTCATCCAAGAAACGAAGTTTTGCCTTTATGTCAAACGGAATATTGTTCTCAACCATCAAACGTAAAAACAATTCTCCCGTTTTCAATGTATCCAATATGGACAAACCATTTAAAAGAGAATCCAACTTAAAGGAATTTCCTAACATTGTTTCCATAGTATCTTTATAAGACACATTCACACCAGGATAAAACTTCAACGGTAATTCTGCTTTCAAATTCATCTGATAGTTAGCATTCGCTTTAATAAACGGAGTATGATTTTCAGCCTGTTCCCTCAACTGTTGTCTGTCAACTTTTACGCGGTAACAATAACCAAAATATCTCGGAATCACTTGGAAAAGATGGTCTAAATTTCCATACTCCTCACCTTTCCCCAAATGAAATACCTCAGACCTGGCTACTTGATTTCCCAAAGGAGAAAGAATGTAGGGCACATCATAAGCCTTTGTCATCTCACCATTATACGACAAACACTCACGTTCTCCCAATTCATTCTCTACATATATGGAATCTATAATAATCCTTGTTGGCAAGCCAACAGTTGAAGTACTAACTTTCAAGTCTATTTTAGGATCAGAAAAAGGAAGATTCATACCTTCCAGTCTATCTATTGCAAAATATTTGCTCATCGTATCCCTCTTCAATTCATAGGCAGCTTTTTTAGGTTCAAACACGCCATACAACACATCATAATCCATAAAAGTAAATCCACAACCAAGATTCAGCACGCTACTCTTTCGCAACATTTTTTCTGTATTTGTATTGACATCCATACAAATGGAAAAACGTACATTTTCAAACATGCCTGTTTCTTCATTCCTTTGAGGGACAATCATAAAATCATACAAGCTAACTATCATATCCTGCCCAAAAGATTTACCAACCATAGGGAGAACCTTCTCTACAGAACCATCATCAAAATAGAGCGACGGGTCGGTAAATCTAACCCTCACATTGCTGATTTCATCCCAAGTAAGATCAAAATCCTCAACATCCAAGCGAAGTCTAAATGTAGCTATTGTCATATGCGCAGAATCAATCTCCTCATATGCAAGGTTATTATTGAAATTTTCCAGAGAAATCTCACTAGGAAACTCCAAATTCACTTGTGTCATAGGAAAAGGGACCTCATCTGCATAATCAAACAAAGTTGTATCTATCACATCATCAGACACGCCATCCACAACTCGCAGGGCCTGCTCATCCCACGTATTGTATGAAGATAAATCTATATTATGGAAATCCCACTCTACCAATGTATCATAATGCAATATCAGCATACTATCGACAGGGCTGTATGTAAGTACATCCGGACCAAAATCTGATGTTCCTAAAAAATAGTCCAGCGTAGTCTCCACCGTCCCAAAAGGCAGTGCCAAACCCAAGTCTAATTGCATTTGTGGATCCACTTTTGCCAAATCAATGTCTTCCTTACAAGACTGAAAGGCTAAAAGGCTGAAAGTAAGCCATAAAAGCATTATACAACAATTACATTTTCTCATACTTAATTCCAATAAAAGAGACAAACTATATATCGGTACAAAAGTAAGGAAAAATGTAAAGAAACGAAAAATATTCAACCAGAAAAAAGCATAGAGATATAAGAAAACTCCATATTATATTTCTCACCATTAGGAGCTTATATTACAAACAGCAAGCCAGGCTATTTTTGAGCAAACAGTATTTTAGACAGAAAAAAACAAGAGGGTGTATCAAATTGAGAAATATTTGACACGCCCTCTTTTTCATTATGAGAGGTATGGAAATTCTTCAAGC
>CALUKG010000107.1 GCA_944321155.1 uncultured Bacteroidales bacterium
ATTTTGAATCCGGTTGAAACAAATTGGTATTTAAGTAACACAACAGAAGACAAAACCTATGCTTCTGATACGAAAGGTCGTATCCGTCGGCTTTCTTTTTTAGGGCGTGCTTACTACTCCTACGCAAATCGTTATATGATTACGGTCAATTTCCGTGCTGATGCCAGCAGCCGTTTCCCGGAAAATCCGTGGGGCTATTTCCCATCTACTGCATTGGCTTGGAGAATAAGCGAGGAGCCTTGGATGAAACAATTCAGTGATTTGGATATGTTGAAATTACGTTTAGGATGGGGACGTGTTGGTAATGATGGTGTTTCTGATGGCGCTTTTATCCTTCAAATGGGCAGTTCAGAGAATGTGTTCTATGGTTATCCTTTTGGTGTGGATCAGACACTTCAAACCGGTGCAACCGTTCTTACCTACGTCAATAAGAATGGTAAGTGGGAAACCAATGAACAGTGGAATGCAGGTGTTGATTTCGGCTTCTGGAGTGGCCGTTTGACCGGTAGTGTCGATTACTTCTTGCGTGATACCAAAGATGCTTTGCTTTATGTTAATGCTCCTGCTCATGCGGGCAATCGTTATCAGTTGGTAAAAAATGTCGGGGTTATCCGAAATGAAGGTGTGGAGGTTACCCTTGACCATCAAAACAATATTGGTAAGTTCTACTACTCTGTTGGCGGTAACGTGTCGTTCATTAAAAATGAATTGTATAAGTTGAATGGTGGTTCTCCTCTATATGGTGACCGGACAATAACAACAGAAGGAATGCCATTGACCAGTTTTTATGGTTATGTGTATGAGGGTATTTATCAGAGTGATGAAGAGGCATTGGAACATCTTTGGGCTTATTCAGCTGATGAGATAGGTGTCCATGCCGGTGATGCACGCTATACTGACCAAAATGGTGATGGAAAGATTGATGATAATGATAAGGTTAATTTAGGCAGCCCATTCCCATGGTTGACGTATGGTATTAACCTTTCTGCGGAATATTACGGTTTTGATTTGCAAGTCTTCTTCCAGGGCGTATATGGCAATAAGATTTACAACGCACTGAAATTGCGCACAGAAGGTGCCGGTGATGAATGTACACTGAGCACATCTATGAGAGATGTTTGGGTGGGTTATACAGATCTGGTTCGTCAATCAATGGAAAAACAAGGTCTTAATTGGATGGAATTGGAAAACAGACAGGGCACAATCCCCAATCCTGTAGGAGCACCGACCAATACAGAAAACAGTTCACGTTTTGTAGAAGATGGTTCCTATTTCCGTTTGAAGAACATTCAATTGGGATATACCCTTCCAGCCGATGTTACTAAAAAGGCATATATCAATAAATGCCGTCTCTATGTAAGTGCAAGCAATTTGTTTACGGTTACAAATTATTCCGGATATGATCCGGAATTGGGTACTGGTGGAGTAGATTATGGTAACTATCCACAGAGCAGAACTTTCACTTTTGGACTTAGCTTGAATTTCTAATTGAAAAAACATTATTACGATGAAAAATAATATTAAATATCTTTTCTTGTTTCCGGCATTAGCACTCACGGCTTGTAGTGATTGGTTAAATGCTCCTCAGCCGGGTGTAACACAGTTAGAGGATTATTATACAAGTGGGCAAGCTGCCATTCAAAATGTTAACGCCTGCTATGTACCACTTCAATGGGAATACAATACGACATATTGTCCGGAATGGTTTATTGGTGATGTTGTGAGCGATGATGCCCTGAAAGGCGGACAAAGTACCAATGATATGGCCGATGTCTATGATATGGAAAATTGGAAAACCATAGCCAACAATGGCTTGTTGTTGGATTTCTATCGTATGCAATATCAAGGTGTTGCTCGTTGTAATCTGGCTTTGGAGTATATTCCTGCTATGGAGCTGGATTCAACGTTGACACAGAACTTGAAAGATCGTTTGATAGGTGAGGCTAAATTCCTCCGAGCTTATTATTATTTCCGATTGGTACGTGTTTTCGGTGGTGTTCCTAAAATTGATTTTGTAATCGATTCAGATACCGAATGGCAACAACCGAGAGCCACAGTAAAGGATTTGTATCAATTTATGCTTACCGATTTGGAAGAGGCTCAGAGCGGCTTATGGAAGAAAAGTGAATATCCAGATACAGAGCTGGGTCGTGTTACAAAAGGTGCTGCACAGGCAATGTTGATGAAACTTAACCTCTATTTGGCGAGTGACGGCAATTCTAATAATCGTGAAAAATCCGCAGAAGACTATTATAGGGCTGCAATAGCATGGGGCGATTCTATTATAGCATCTGGAGAATATTCTCTTTGTCCGGATTATGCCGATAACTTTACTTTGGCAGGTGAAAATGGACAAGAGTCTGTTTTTGAAATCCAGTACACGGAAGATCCTACATCGGATTATGGTGAAGGTGCAGGATTTACAAGAGGTACGTTTACGGTTATTCTTACACGTTCACGCTCTTCTCAACTCGGAGGTGGTTGGGGATTCAACCATCCTACACAAAACCTGTATGATGAATATGAAGAAGGAGATAGTCGTCGGGATGTAACCATTCTTGATCCAACAGGTTATATGGAAAATGAATCGCAGGAGATTTATTTGGGAAGCCGTTATCTGAATCGTAAATATGCCCTTATCAACGGAGATGATCCTACAGATTATTATGAATTGACACATGCTACGCGCGGACCAATCAATAATAAGCAAATACGTTATGCCGACGTGTTACTGATGTATGCAGAAGCTGCTGAAGCATTGGGAGATGAAGGTAATGCTGTTGCCAAGCTGAATGAGGTACGTCAACGTCAAAGTGTGAATTTGCCAGCATATCCTGGATATACGATCAAAATTAATGGCGTGGAAATAACTCCAGACTTGCGTCAGGCCATCCGCCATGAGCGTCGTATGGAATTGGCCATGGAAGGACATCGCTGGTTTGACCTTTGCCGTTGGGGTATAGCAAAAGAAACAATGGATGCATATAAAGAAACTGAATCAAAAGAAGCACAGGATCAGATGGCGGCATTCATTGAAGGGAAACATGAGCTTTTCCCGATTCCTATGGAGGAAATCGAACTGAATCCGATGGAACAAAATCCTGGATATTAATCACGAGAGACAATAATTAACGGTTAACTAACCAATTTATAAACAACAAAAAACACAGAATTTATGAAAACAGTAAAATGGTTTGCATTGGCAACAGCTGCATTTATGTTTGCTGCTTGCGAGAAGACCCCCGAAGAGGGTGTTACATCAATTAGTCTTGACCAGTCAACGGCTACTGTTGAGGTTGGAAAAACAATCACTTTGAACGCTACAGTTGAACCGGAAGGAACAGAAGTAACATGGGCTTCTTCCAATACGGCTGCTGCAACAGTAAATGGTGGTGTTGTTACTGGTGTAGCTGAAGGTACAGCTATTATTGTGGCTTCTGCTGGTACTAAAACTGCTTCTTGCCTTGTTACCGTCGTTGCCGAAAGTGAAGGTGAAGGTGAAGGCGAAGGTGAAGGAAATACGGATGTTAATCCAGGCGATTTACATGCTTCGTTGCAAGGTTCAGAGTATATGGTATTCCAATTGGGGGAGGTTGCATCAGAAAAGATTTCATCTAAAATTGTAGCTGATTTTAGAGTTAATGAACAAGATTGTTTTCTAGATATTTGGAATAGTGGAGAAACATATACAGCAGGCACGACTTCTGGTTTGAACTTTTATGGTGATCCTGATGGCTGGGTTAGTTTGACTGTTGTTGCTCCAGCCGGATGGTCTGGTGGAGGTTATCGTTGCACTTCTGCAGAGAAAATTAGTGCTTTAGCAAAGATTATGGAAAATCCAGAGGACTATTATTTCCATATAGCAATGAAATCGGTAGACAATGCATCACATCTGTTACAAATAAATGGAACTGTTGGTTCTGCAAAGTTCTGTGTAGGATCTATAGCATTTGTTGATAATGGCACTGCTTATCAACCTAAAGCAGATTTTACGCGTGATGGAAGTTGGGGTGAAATAGAGATTTGCATGAAGGATTTAGTGGACTTGGGTTATGCAACAAGTGCAGTGACTGTTGCTCCAGAAGGATTCTACCCTTTCTCTTTCTTAAGTGGTGCTACTCCTAGTACAATGCTTCAATTTGATGCCGCATTTATATATAAAAAGGCTCAAGAATAAAAAATATAGCCTGTTGGTGCTTGGTTGTGCCAGCAGGCACTAATTAACAATGGACAAATGAGTCGCAGTATTATGAAAGCAAAATTCTTATACATTATTTTTTCTCTCTTTTTATTGGCTTCATGTACGGAAAGCATTGAAGTAGTGTTGGATCGTACCGTAGCACAGATGGTGGTTGGGGATATGATTACTTTGCAGGCGCAGACCAATCCACATACAGACGAAGAAGTGGAATGGATATCTACAAATCCTGAAGTTGCAACGGTATTTAAAGGTGTGGTTACAGCTGTGGCTGATGGGAAAACGGAAATCTTGGCAAAAATAGGCGAAAGTAGTGCTGTTTGTGTTGTGTATGTTACGCAAGATGGGGGAACCTATTGGGGCGAATATCAGCTTGTATGGGAAGAAAATTTTGATGGAAATGCTTTGGATACATCTGTTTGGAATATAGAACAAGGTGGAGGCGGTTGGGGTAATAACGAAAAACAATATTATACCGATCGTTCAGACAACCTGCGTGTGGAAGATGGTTGTTTGATTATTGAAGCCAAAAAGGAACAATATGAGAATCGAAGTTACACATCGGCACGCATTACCACAGAAAACAAGAAAGATTTTGTTTATGGTAAAATAGAGGCGCGAATCTCTTTACCGACCGGTAGGGGTACTTGGCCTGCTTTCTGGATGCTGGGTTATGGTAGTTGGCCTACTTGCGGAGAGATAGATATAATGGAACACGTGGGATCTAATCCTACTATGATTTCACATGCTTTACATACGCGTAAAAAGAATGGTTCAAATGGACAGAACTGGTCTTTACGGGTGACCAAGGAAAATGTAGAAGGGGAATTTCATGTATATGGCATTGAATGGCTGAAAGACTACCAGTTTGGGCGTGATGCTATCCGTTTCTATATTGACGATGAAGTTTCTACCATACAATATGAACCAACGGAAGAACCTGATTTTGAACAATGGCCTTTCAATGATGAATTTTTTGTGATACTTAATTTGGCTTTGGGGGGTAATATGGGAGGCAGTATTGATGATAATATTTTTGCAGATCCTATCAATAATCCCATCTTGATGAAAGTTGATTGGGTGCGCGTTTATCAAAAACAATTGTAATGATGAAGAGGCTGGCTTTCTTTCTTGGCTTTGCGCTTTTGGCTCTTGTGTCGTGCGATAATAATTCAATAGAGTCCGTGCAACTCGATAAGGTGGTCTTACAGTTGCGGGTGGGTGAATATTACCAATTACATGCGACAGTTATTTCTGAAGACGCATTTGTATCTTCTTTACAGTGGAATAGCTCGCAACCCGAAGTGGCTTCTGTTGTGGCAGGAATAGTGTCTGCACATAAGGAAGGAACTGCCAATATCACAGTCGAGACAGGAGGTTATAGCGCAGCATGTCTTGTGGTGGTAGCTGGTGATACCCTGGGAAATATTACTGCGGGAGAGGATGTAACGGGGGCTGTTGAATATTTGCCGAAAAGCGACAAGAGAGGAGTGTCCTTTAATTTTACCATTGAAGACGATATTCATTTGCTGGCTCCTTTCATTTCCTGGTCTTACAATTGGGGATCTGATGTGACAGATGTGAACAATACTTTGTTTAATCAATATGGTTTGGATTTTTATCCAATGGCTTGGAATGGCAATTTTGACGCTGATAGAATCCGTGCTTATAAGGCCTTGAATCCTCAATGCGAATATATTTTGGCATTCAATGAACCTAACCTTACTGACCAATGCAATTATACACCTCAGCAAGCAGCTGAACATTGGCCCGAACTGAAGGCATTGGCCGATGAATTGGATATGAAGATTGTGGCTCCAGCTATGAATTATGGAACTTTGGCCAATTATGGTGACCCGATTGTGTGGCTGGATGAATTTTTTACATTGGTTCCGTTGGATGATGTGGCTGCTATTGCTATTCATTGTTACATGGGTTCGGCTGGGGCGTTAAAATCGTATGTAGAGCGCTTCTATAAATATGATAAACCAATTTGGATGACAGAATTTTGTGCATGGGAATCACATATCTCTAATGTACAGGCGCAAATGAATTTTATGAATGAGGCTATTGCGTATATGGAGGCAGATCCGAAGGTGGAAAAATATGCATGGTTCATTCCGCGCGCAAATGGTGCACTTGATTCTTATCCCTATATGCAGTTACTTACAAAAACACAGCCTTTCCAGTTGAGCGAATTGGGGCAGGTGTTTGCTGGGCTCTCATCTTTGGATAAATCTGTATGGTTGAGTACGCAAAACTATATTTTGCCAAATACTTATTCTGCTGTTAATTCGCAGGAGAGTGTAGGACAGGAAGGCTTACTTTCCATTCCTCATCTGCGTCCGACAACAGATTCTTCCGGTGGATTGCAATTGGCTGATTTTTCTGCAAATCAATGGGTTGAATATCAGATTGATGCCCATAAACAGCTTTCTGTTTTACGGGTGCGATACGCATCATATGCCAATGCTGAATTGGAAATATCCCTTGACGGAGAGAAAATAGCTGATGGAGCATTTGAGAGGACTGGCGATGCTTCTGTGTGGAATACCGCAGAGATTCCTGTTGATGTGCCGCAGGGGAAACATACGCTTAGAGTAACTGTAAAGTCTGCTAGTCTTTATATTAATTGGTTCAAGTTTGAATAATCATTGCTTTATATTATGAAAAAAATACTTCTTGTTGGTCTGGTTCTATTTTCCATTTTCTCGTCTCCAGCGCAATTGCTGGTTGATAATTTTGAAGCGATTTCGCTTGATTGGGAAAATGTTTCGTGTTATAGTGATATTCGTGCAAACGATCAAAAAACTGAAACTAATATGTCGGACAAAGTGCTGTATGTGCAACGTGATGCAGCTTGCGATAATTGGTCAGGTGCTATTTATACTCCAGAGACACCGATTGCTGGCTATAACTACCT
>CALUKG010000108.1 GCA_944321155.1 uncultured Bacteroidales bacterium
TATCGCCGTCAGGTTCTCTACCTGGATGCACAATACGATGTCAAACAGAAGCAGCACATAAAAGCCCACGAAGTATAGGGTTTCAGAACGGAAAAGATAGTCATACAATCGGAAAGAAAAGAAATGTAATATACTGTATATATGGTATTTATGGATTTTCTTATCTTGTCCGTTATCTCGTTAATAGCCATAGTTTTAACGATATTTTGTTGCATATTTGTTGCGCGTCGCGGAGAAAAGTGTTAATTTTGCGGCTGTGAAACGGGGCATTTTGCTGCCGTGAAAAGAAAAGATAAGAAAGGGAAAGGATATGGCACGACCGAAGAAAGTGCAAAAGGTAAAAGAGCCTGTGCGCATCCGAAAGCGCAAATTGGCCAACGGAAACATGAGCCTGTATCTCGATGTTTATGTGAAAGGGGTACGCAAGGTTGAATCGCTTGGATTGTACCTTGTGCCGGAACAAACGCCGATTGACAAACAGCAGAACGCTCATGCAATGCAGGTGGCATCCAAAATCAAGGCCGAGCGCATTTTGGCGTTGCAGAGCCACGGTGTGCGCCAATGGAACAAGGTCAGGCGGTCGTGCATCACCCTTATTGATTTTCTGAAAGAGTACGAACAGGAGAAATTCGGTTTCTCTGCATCCACTTTGAAAGGCAGACGGGATTTGCGGCTTAAAGTCGAAACCTATCTAAACGAAACGTGCCAGCCCGATACTATGCTGGCTAACGTGGATGCGGACTTTTGCCGTGGCTTCATCGCTTTTCTGCGCTACGCGAAGAACAGTGTCCGCAAGGATGGCAGTGTTATCAGTAACGGTGCGGCGCACCACCACCAAGCCGTGCTGAACGGTGCGCTGAACAAGGCGGTGCGTGAGGGCATACTGGCTTCCAATCCTTTGAAGTCAATCGGCTCGAAAGAGAAATACCAACCCTCGGAAAGTATCAGGGAATACCTTACATTGGAGGAAATGAAAGCGGCTATGGCTGCTCCATGCCCACGTAAGGACGTGAAAAAGGCTTTTCTGTTTGCCTGTTTCACAGGGCTTCGGTTGAGTGATGTACGTGCCTTGACATGGGGCAAAGTCATCAAAGCACCGGACGGCAAGACCTTATATATAAGAGTAAGGATGCAAAAAACACAAAAACTGATAAATCTGCCGTTGTCGAAAGAAGCCCTTGACTGCCTTACCCCGAAAGACAATCCTGACGAGCCAATCTTCACGCTCCCGGCCGGTGCGTCCAACATCGAGCGTAATATCTCGGCGTGGATGGATAATGCAAAGATAACCAAGCATATAACCTACCATTGCTCAAGACATACCTTTGCCACCATGATGCTGACACTCGGCGCGGACATCTACACGGTGAGCAAGCTGCTTGGCCATGCCAATGTAAACACAACTTCCATTTATGCCAAGATTGTTGACCAAAAGAAAGTGGAAACGGTAGGCCTTGTTGATAACTTCTTTTCTAACCAACCATAAACAAAGGGGAAAAGATGAAGATAACCATACGAACCCGGACGCTTAAATCGGGAAGCCGTTCGATATACCTCGATTTCTACGAAAAAGGCAGACGTTGGAACGAATACCTTAACCTATTCCTCGTACCTGACGATGCGCCCGATGCCAAGCGGCTCAACGATGCGACAATGGCAAAGGCCAATGCAGTAAAGTCCAAGCGTATGCTCGGTATGGAGGAGGAAACGGAAACAGACAGTGGCAACCAAGCAAAACTGCCCAAGCGGATTTTTGCAGACTGGCTTGACGGTTATTTGGAAGGACTTGGACGGAATCCGTCCTACGCACAATCCACCTACCGCAACGTCCGTTCGATGACCAATATCATAAAGGCGTATTTGAAGCATCGCCGCAGGCCACACCTGCTGATGTCAGAGATAGACAAACGGTTTATTGTCGGGTTGCTTGATTATATGCGAAACACCTACCGCAATACCAAATCGCCGGACAATCCCAAGCCGTTGTCACCGCATACACTCCACCTGCACCAGTCCATTTTTGTAAGGATGCTGAATGCGGCTGTAAAAGACGGGGTAATGGATAGAAATCCGTTCTACTCATTGGATAAGAAAGAACGAATCGCCAAGCAACAGGCCGAAAGGGACTACCTATCCAAAGAGGAACTGCAAGCAATGGCGGATGCACCGACTGTGAACGAAACGACCAAAAGGGCTTTCCTCTTTTGCTGCTTTACCGGATTGCGACACAGTGACGTAAGCCGCCTGAGGTGGCGTGACATTCGGCAATCGGACAGCGGATGGGTGGCTTCTGTCCGTTCCATGAAAAAGACAGGCAAACCGGTGATAATTCCACTGAACCAATCGGCTATGAAATTGTTACCGGAAAGAAATGGTCGCAAACCGGGCGAAAAGGTCTTTGACATGACCTGCCTTAGTGCTTGTGACCGATGTCTGAAAAAGATGGCTGCTGCTGCAAAGGTAGCAAAGAACGTCAGCTTTCACACAAGCCGTCATACATTTGCAGTCTTGGCATTGGCCGCAGGGGGAGATATTTATACGGTCGGGAAATTACTTGGTCATGCGAGTATCAACTCAACGCAGGTTTATGCCGATGTGGTAATGGAAACAAAAATAGAAGCGATAAACCGTATATCAACTTTCTTTTCAAAATGATTGGTAATCAATGAAAATGTTAAGGTTGTGGCCAGTTTCTTGAGTTAATTTTTATATCTTTGCACCGAATTGATAAACTGATGTTATGAGTGATACGAAATTACAATCATTGTCTGAAATATTCAATAATAAGATATTTAGAATTCCCGATTTCCAAAGAGGTTATTCTTGGGGTGAACAACAATTGGATGACTTTTGGGAAGACGTTCGCAATCTCAATCCTAACAAAATACACTACATTGGCTTGCTAACAGTAGAACCAATAGATAAAAATGCCATACAAAATATTGAAAAGTGGAATGATGATTTGTGGCTATTCAAAAAGGGTATATCAGCATTTTATATTATTGACGGTCAACAGCGGTTAACCACAGTGATTATTCTTATTCATGAAATTCTCAGAACTTTTAGAGCTGATGAAGGTATAAATTTTGGCCACAAAGATGAATGGATTGATAAATTTCTATATCACTCATTCAATGAACAATATAGGTCTTTTGTTTTTGGATATGAGAAAGATAATCCAAGCGATGAATATTTCAAGACAAAAATCTTAGAACAAGCATCATCGTCAGCCGATAAATATCCAGAAACTTTATATACAGCAAATTTGATGTTTGCGAAGATGTATTTTAGGGGGAAACTGTCAGAATTGACAAAGGAAGAAAAAGAGGTTATTTTTGATAAAGTTGCAAACCGTCTAAAATTCAATTATTATGAAATAGATGACACCCTTGATGTCTATGTAACATTTGAAACGATGAATAACCGTGGGAAAGACTTATCACATTTAGAACTACTCAAAAATCGTTTGATTTATCTTTCCACATTATTGAATGATGACGATGATACAAAACGAAGATTAAGAAATGACATCAATGAAACATGGAAAACAATTTATGAATACTTGGGGAAAAACAAGGATAATCCTTTGGACGACGACTACTTTTTGTTAAACCATTGGATTATGTATTATACATATGACCGTAGTCAGTCTGATGCTTATGCTGAATTTCTTTTAAAGAAAAAATTTACGGTAAAAAACCTCTTAAGGGGAGAGGTAAAGTTGTCGGATATTAAGCAATATATTGATAGCCTAAGTGATTGCGTAAAGAAATGGTATTATATTTATAATATACAAGATTCAAACTATTCTGACAAAATAAAAGAGTGGGTACAGAAATTAAAACGTGTCGGAATGGGAGCTTTTCCTCCAATGATAATGGCTGTTTTTTCAAAAGAAAACAATGAAGAAATCATTTGGAACTTTTTGGATGCCTGTGAACGCTTTAATTTTTTAGTGTTTGCAATATCACATAGACAGTCGAACACTCAAAATAGTAATCTTTACAGGAAAGCAAGAGAATATTATATTGGCAATATAGATATTGAAACATTAACGGCTGATATAGATTTTCTTACTGATGGTGATGACGAAAATTATGGTTGGTTCGATTTAGATAGATTTCAGAATCATATCAAGGAATTATTTACAAAAAACGAAAAAGACGGATTTTATTCATGGAATGGGTTACGGTATTTTCTTTATGAGTACGAATTACATCTGCAAGATGATGCTGATGCAAAAGTGACATGGGATGATTTTAATAAGAGACATAAAGAAGAGACTATCGAACATATCTATCCACAAACAGCAACAAGTGATTATTGGAAGAAACAATTTGGAAGCTATAAATCAAAAGAACGGAAAGTGCTTCTAAATTCATTAGGCAACCTATTATTGCTCAGTCGCTCTAAAAATTCAAAATTGCAAAATTATGACTTTGAGGATAAAAAATGTATGAAAGATAAGAACGGAAAGGAAATAGGATATTTTAATGGTTCGTACAGCGAAATTGAAGTATCTAAATGCCCCGAATGGACAGCAAAAGAAATAAAAGAAAGGGGGGTAAGGATGCTTGAATTTATGGAAAACAGATGGAATATAAGCTTTTCGGATTGGGAAATTGATAAAGTAGATTTATTGGGACTAAACGATATTGAATATTAGCTACATAATATGTGAATGAGTAATAATTGAAAGTTTAATAATATAAAAGCTGTATATATGTTTATAAAAATCGGAAAATTGATGTACATAAAAGTCGTATTGCTTATTTTGATGCTTGCTTCAAGCTATTCAGTGTCTTATGCTCAACTTAAAAAAACGGCAGAAGTAGAAACTCTCAAATCGTTTACTACAGGTTCTGTAGCTCTACAAAGAGTACTAATTGAAGACGTTTACTATTATTGTGTAACTCTGCCGAACAACTCCAAATATCTTAAGCCGGTTGTATTTTGGCTTGGAAACAAAGATGAAATGTTGAAAAATCTACGTGACTTATCAGCGGCATTGGAAAATGGGAAAAAAGGTGAATGCTTTGAATTTTCTGCTTGCGAACAAGATTATAATCTATACTATGGTAAAGTCTTGGGGCAAAAATGTTTTAAGGTATGCGAGCCAATGAGCATATCAAGTGATTTCGGAAGATTTTATAAAGCAACTATTGATGATATTTTGGAATATATGCAGACAAATTGATTTTACCTGTTTAGACCATTTTCCTTGACAATATTATCAATTCGCCAATCATATTTACCGGACGCAACATCATCTACCTCTTTTTGCGTTCGGTAAATTTCTTCTTCTGCAAGTTCTCCAACTTTTTTCGCAACTTGTACGAGCCAGTTGCCGACCGCCTTGTGGTCGCCGTCATTACCTACGATGCCCACCATTGCACCCTTGATGGCTGCAGCTTCTTCTTTGTCAAAAAGATCTTTATGCCCGGCACCTCCGAGTTTACCGCCGAAGCCGGACTGTGCAAACTGAACAATCGCCTCGACAGCTTTTCTAAAAAGCTCATTGACTTTGACGAAAATTGCAGCAAGGTAATCAAGCACGGTATCTTTCCACTTGGATTCGGCTATGAATTTGTCCGTCAGCCTGTCAAGCCTGTCAGACAGCGCATTGCATTTTTCCTCAAGCCCACTGTTCCGCTTTGTCAGTTCACGGTTGGCTTTCTCCAGCGGTGCGGTCTTTTCGGCGACCGCTTTATTGACCGCCTGTGAGTATTGCTTTTGGAGTTTGGCAAGCTGTTCGGGTACGGATTTCTTCAACTGCTCGTTTTCCTTTTCCAATTCGGCATATCTGCCACGTCCTGCAATCTTGGCCAGTCCGGAGAGGATGGCATTGCCGTTCTCCTCGTTGGCACGGTTTGCCTTTGCTTCGATTTCCTTGTCAAGCTCGGTGATACGCCGTTCCTTGACCTGTTTCTCAGCTTCTATCCGTTTGTGTTCGTTTTCGGATTTCTCTTTGGCTTCGATGGCCGCATCACGTTCAGCTTCCGCTTTTTCCTTGGCTGCAATGGCGGCTTCCTTTTCCCGTTTCTGCTTGGCGGCAATATAGTCGTTCCGTTCCAGATGTTGGTGGCCTGTTTCGGCCTTTGAACTGCCACGCTCCATGCCAAGTGTCTCAGCCACCATGTTCTGCAGGCGGCTCATGTCCTCCCGGTTCAGCTTGCACGACTTTCCCGTTTCGTGGTTCATCCAGTCCCAAACGATGTGGGCATGGAGGTTCGGCGTCCATGAATCCCTGTCGGACGGGTCGGCGTAATGCCCCTCGTCACGGTGGATGTGGATTTGCAGGGCTGTGATGCCCCATTGCTCATGGCAGGCCTGGCAATAGCGTTGCAGTTCGTCCATAGTGGTGTCTGCCTTGCACAGCACCACGCTTTCACGGATGGGAGAACTGCCGCTTACCTTTACCTCTTTGCCCGTGCGCTTGTCTTTCCTGATTCGTTCCTTGGTCTGCATGGCACGCCCGGTCTTTTCCTTGACCAGTTTGGCAAGTGCGGCATGGTATGCCGTCAAGTCCATGCCGTCCATTGAGGGGGAAATCCACGATTCGTTTTTATCGGTAAGCTCTGTGCGCAGGTAAATTTTTTCCTTGTTGATACGGGCGATGTATTCCGGCGTTCGCTTGTTGTGCGCCTCGCTCTGCCCAATGTTGCAGGGCTTGATATGGTCAGATGCTTTTTGTGCCATGTTGCGGTGTATTTGGTAAAACAATCGTCTTGGGTTCTTAGGGCTGTGTCCTAAGCGGTGGGTGCAGGGAGAGGGTCACTTCCTGCTCCGGGTTCTCAGGGGTGGAAGCCACTAAGCGGAGTTCCCAAAGAGAGGCCCACCCCCCGGTCGCGCTGCCCACGGCCCAA
>CALUKG010000109.1 GCA_944321155.1 uncultured Bacteroidales bacterium
CAAAAAAGCCAACTAATTCGCAATAATTTGTGGATGAATTAGTTGGCTAATTTTATTCTATTTACTGAATATCCCTATCATAGAGAAAAGAAAATTGGATGAACTTTATAATGAACTATGCAATAATTATAGTTTAAATCCCAATTGGCCAGCTTTTAACAAGGCAAAAGAGGATTTTATTAACTCAATAGTAAAATAGATGTCACGATTAAGCGATTTGTATAAAGCCATGGAAACTCTTCGCAAAGAAGGGCTTCCTGTAAATGAAGACCTTGAAAAGAAGGCCAATGAATTGGAAGAAGAAATTATCAAAAAAGAAATTCTTCCTGTTTTGAGCAAAACAATAGAACCAGCTTTACAACCAGTACAGCGAGAACTAGTTTTAGTTGTGGATTATGTGCCAGGACAACCGTTAAGCGTACACCTCAGTCGTAAACGTAACTTTGCTTCTGAATTGACAGATGCTAAAGAAATGGTACTAGATCCTGAAGTGGAACATAAAGAGCATGGCTCACATCAAGATGAAAAGTTTGAAAGAGGCCCAATTAGAGATATCTCTGTTACATTCCCCGATGGAACTATAATTGCAGAAAAAACGGCTGTAGATACCATGGTGGCTGTTGTCAAAAAAATAGGTGTTGCAAATGTTCGTAAAGTAGTTGAAGAACAAAATTTGAAATTCTGCAAAGTACCAGTCATTTCAAATCGTAGAGATACAAAATACGGCAGAAGTCAAAAAGACTTAGGAGAAGGATGGTTGCTTATTACCCATAGCAATAATGTAATGAAAAAGAACTTTATAGAAAAAGTATCAGAAGCATTGCATTTAGGCTTGAAAGTTCAATTGAAAGATTAGAAAATCTATTGTTTCTCATGCTGTTGCAACTCTTCCATAAATTCCTGATAAAGTGCTACAGGCCCATAATGCCATAATTTTGTAGATTCATCTGCAAGACGCTTATATGTATTCGAGTAGTAGAAACAGCGCATTGCTTCTATTAACGAAAGGTTGTGTTCATGGGCATAGATTTGCACTACACGGCTGATTTTACAGGGTAATAGCAAATATAAGTTTTCATTGGTTATATCTAGATTCATAAGCTAATTTTGCAATATAGCAGGAAGTAGTAATATCCTGCCGTCATTTTTCAAATCACCAATATACTTATCAATAATTAGAAACGACTACTTCTTCCCCAACTTTATCCCAAATCGGTCGTTAGAATATCCAATTTTCGTGGTCTTGATTGTAAGGCATTGAAAATGAATATATTGTAATCTTGATTTTCTAATGGCGGTCATTAGAAAAATGAGATTTTAAATCATTGTTTATCAGCGCATTACAATCAAGACCACAAATAATCAGCCTCTAATGACCGATTTGGGTTTATCCTGCTCCGATTGGCAGGGCGCACGCGATAGCCTTCATTGCGCAGCATTTGCAGCAAACCATATTGTCGCCGCCCAAATAATCAACGTTCAGCACAATAAAACAGCTTCCCATTTTCATTAAGGCTGGAATCTGTGTGCCCCTACAATCGGACATTTGGTGTATAGGTATAAAGTTGCAGAACAGCATCCAAAAAGAAATGGAATATAGAATGTGGTATTATATGATTTCACATCTGATTCAGTTGTTCGGATTTTCCGAACAACTGAACCTTGTTTCAAATCATCTATAACACGCTCTGTTATATTATTGAACTGTTTCGTTGTCCTCATATTTCCATGTACTAATTTCTACTTCTTCTTCCCCAACTTTATCCTATTCCGATTGGCAGGGCGCACGCGATAGCCTTCATTGCGCAGCATTTGCAGCAAACCATTGTCGCCGCCCAAATAATCAACATTCAGCACAATGAAGCAGCTTCCCATTTTCATTAAAGCAGGAATCTGTGTGGCCCAACGGGCGTTGCGCTTCACAATAGCCTGATAGTCGATATAGTTAATGGTTGTCTTGTTGGCAGGCGCTTGAATGGAGTAGGAGATATCGGTAATCAGTCCTTTTCTGTAATATTGAAGCTGTTCCCTTTTGTGTTCTATTTCGTATTCGGGATTTTCGATGAGCCGGAGCAGTTCTTGTGCCTGTGTGTCAAGGTTCTTTCTATAAAACGTGGAAAAAATGGCTTCTTCGGCATTGTCGAGCGGGAGGATGCGTTTGCCTTGTTCGGTGGCAACCAATTGGAAAAATATCTCCGAGCTTTTCTCTTCCTCATAGCCCAAATATTTCTTGTAGAGTTCGGTTTTATAAAGCTCTGTGAGAAATATCGGACGGAAAATGGCCAACTGATTGAAGTCCATTTTCAAGGAAGCCGACAAGACTGTATCAATCAAAGCGCATTCTGTGGGGTCATAAAACGAACGCAGGTTTTGAGGTTGGGGCAGTAATGCCGCCTTTTCTATCTTGGAACGTGTGTCAACATTGAGCAGCATCTCTGTAACCACAATCGGACATTTAGCATATATGGCATAGAGCTGTGGAACAGTATCCAAAAAGGAAATGGGAATGAGCTTGTCCGTAGCAAAGATATAGGACTTGGTGTGCATACCCTTGCCGGATATTTCCCACAATAATTGCGCATTACACAGATATGCGGACAGGAATAGACCTAAAATACTAATAAATAGCCTTTTCATCATGATAATTAGTCTTGAAAACGGGAGATAAGGTTATATGCTTGATATATACCCAATTCTCCAGCTTTTCCCAAATTGTTGATACCTTCTGTTGTCTGATTGATAAAGATTTGTGTCAGGCCTAGGTTATAATAGGCTTCGGCAAAGTCCTTATCTACTTGTATGGCTTGCTTGTAATATTGTATGGCTGCCTCAAAATCCTTTTGCAGACACAATACATTCGCCTTGTTGAAATAGGCAAATGAGAATGTGGGCAAGAGTTCAATGGTCTTGTCATAATCCCGCAAAATCATTTCAAACTCAAACTTATATTGGTTTTCAGTGGATAGGCGGAGTTTACCATTAGTACTGTTGATTCGGTTTTGCATGTCGTTCCACAAAGAGGTGTCGTCCGTGCTGTTGGCATAGACTAATAGCTTGTAGCGCAGGTTGGCACGCAGGAAATAGGCCAATGCCAGCTTGTCGTTGAGTTGCAGGGTAGTGTTGAGGTTTTCAATGGCACTGGCATAATCCTGAACAACGGCAAACTCAATGGCACGTGACAGATACAGATAGGCATCGTCCGGATTGACTTTTATGCGTTCCGATAGGGTAGTGATAGCTTCAAAATGGCGTCCAATCAAATCGGCACTGAGGGCAATTTCCTGATTGGTAATCTTAATGGGTGCGGATGTCTGCACTTCATTTTTCAGCTCTTCAATGGCTGGATGATAGTAGTTGGTCTGCCTTATATTATTGGTACGTGCATAATAGGTGAGCGTAAAATTAGGCTCATTGACAATATCTACATATTGCTGCTGTACGGTACCTCTCATGTTGTTGTCATATTTTCCTGACTTCTCTTCCATGTCTTGAGCGGCACGTGCACTGAATTCTTTTCTGTTGTCGTTGGCAGGTCTGTTTTCGGCCATCATCACATCGGTATTCAATGCTGCGGCTTTGCGCTGTTTCTGTATTTCTTCCTTGTTCTCCTCCAGATCATAGGCTTTCTTTCGGTAGGCAAAGGCTTCCTTTGTATTGCCCATGGCTTGTTCGGCTTGCGAAGCCAGATAATAGGCAGGCAAGAAATAGGGATGAACGGATATGATGGTATCAAAATTGTTCAAGGCGGTTTCCCATTGACGCAATTCCAACGATATAATTCCGTGCTGGTAGCGTCCTTCCATACAACTCGGGTCTATTTCCAACACTTTGTCGAAATCTGCCAGAGCATTGTTGTAGTCGCCTAATTCACTGCGCAAGGTGCCACGGTTGTAATAGCATTGCAAATTGTCGGGGGCAAGGTGAATGGCTTCATCATAATCGGCCAAGGCATTGCGGTAATCGTGCTTTTTATAGAATATGACACCACGGTTAATGTAATCACCTGGCCATTTGGAACCCAATTCAATGGCTTTGTTAAAGTCAACCAACGCACTGTCCAAATGGTTCTGCTGCATTCTTAAAAAGCCTCTTGCACTCCAACCTGCAGCTTCATAAGGGGCATATTTCACCACATTGCCAAAACTGGCTTCTGCTCCGGCTGTATCGTTATCGGCCAACAATATGCGTCCCATTTCAAAATGCAAATCAGCAGCGTGGGGTTCGCGTGCCAGAAGAAGGTTTACATCTTCCTTAGCTTCTTGATATTTCTCTTGAAGACTGCGAACATCAGCTCTGTTCATCAGATAGGCCTTGTTCTCGGGCGAAAACTCCAGCGCACGGGTAAAATCGGCCTCTGCTTCAGCATATTTTTCCATGGTGCGGTAAATGAAGCCTCTGATATAATAGACTCCCGGCAAGAAGGGATTGCGCTTGATGCTCTCATTGCAATCCTTTTCCGCACCATAATAATCGCCCAACTGGGTCTTGGCTATAGCCCTGTACATATAGGGTTCGGCCATATAGGGCTTGATTTTGATGACCTGATTGAAGTATTGTATGCTGAGCACATAGTCTTCAAAATAGAGCGCATTACGGCCAATAGCCATAATACGCTCTGTGTTAAGTTGTGCTGACAGGGATGAACATATCCCCATCAGCATCAATAGTAACCCAAATATCTTTTTCTTCTGCATTATTGGCAACCTGCATTAGGATTAAAGTCTTCTGGAATATCAAATTCTTCCAACGGCGAATAGCCGGTTTCCGGATTGGCCAATACTTTTTTCATGTACAATGCCCATATCGGAAGTGCCATGCTGGCTCCCTGTCCGTCAGATATGCGGTCGAAGTGAATGGCACGGTCTTCACCACCTACCCATACACCTGTTACCAATGATGGGGTAAAGCCCATAAACCAACCGTCGGAGTTGTTTTGTGTAGTACCGGTCTTACCGCCCATTTGCATATCCAAACCATAGCGATAGCGTACTCTGACGCCTGTTCCTTGGTCAATTACATTGCGAAGCATGGTAATCATCTTGTATGAGGTTTCTTCGCTGAATATTTCATGGGTTTTGGGTGTAAAGGAAGCGATAACGTTTCCATTCTTGTCTTCGATACGTGTTACATAAAGTGGCTCAATGCGGATGCCCTTGTTAGGGAAGGCGGTATAGGCATCTACCATTTCGGCAACGGAAATCTCGCAAGGACCTAAACACAATGAAACAACTGGGTCAATAGGACCACGCATACCAAACGAACGCAACAGTTTCACCAAGGATTCGGGGGTGTACAAGCTCATCAGATAGGCAGAAATCCAGTTGTTGGAATTGGTCAAGCCCCATTGCAAGGTTACTTCCTTACCAATCAAATCATCGGCTTTGGAATCGGAATTTCGGGGCGACCAAGGAATGCCATTGGCATCCATCAACGTGATAGGTTGATAGATGGTCTTGTCACATGGCCACATGCCTTCTTCCATAGCCAAGGTATATAAATAGGGCTTAATGGTAGAACCAACCTGTCGTCTGCCTCTTGTAGCCATATCGTATTGGAACTGCTCGAAACTTGGTCCACCCACATAGGCTTTAACGTGGCCGCTCTTGGCATCGATTGACATCATGCCGCAACGCAGGAAATGCTTATGATAGCGGATGGAATCCATAGGCGACATAATGGTGTCTATCATGCCATTGTAGCTGAACACTTCCATTTCTACCGGTGTATTGAATGCGCTGTCAATTTCGGCTTCTGTTGCACCTTCGCGTTTCATGCCCCAGTATCTTTCGCTCTGACGTTTGGTACGGGTCATAATGCCGGATATTTCTTCCTGAGTCAAATGCCTGCTGAATGGGGCATAAGAACGTCCTTTCTTTTCCTTGAAGAATTTTTTCTGTAAATCCTGCATGTGCTCACTCACAGCTTCTTCTGCATATTGCTGCATGCGTGAATCTATGGTAGTATAGATGCGCAAACCGTCGGAATAAAGGTTATAAGGAGTGCCATCTGGTTTTTTGTTCTTGTTGCAGAAACCATAAAGCGGATTGTTGTTCCAATCGTCCAAGTCTTCCAGATATTGCTGTTTTTGCCAGCTGGCGTAATTGCTTTCTTTGGGTTCTTTGGCTGTCAGAATACGGCGCAAATATTCCCTGAAATAGGGGGCTAGACCCAATTTATGGTCAACACGGTGGAAGTCCAGTTCCAATGGTAATTGTTGCAATGAATCGCATTCTGCCTGGGTAATAAAATCGGCTTTTACCATTTGGTGAAATACCATGTTGCGGCGTTCACGTGTGCGCTCATTGTGTCTTACCGGATTGAAGTAAGAGGGGTTCTTGCACATACCAACCAAGGTGGCTGCCTGTTCAATGCTCAGATTGGCTGGGGTAGTGTTGAAATAAACCTGTGCAGCCGACTTGATACCTACGGCATTGTTGAGGAAGTCAAACTGGTTCAGATACATCGTAATGATTTCCTGCTTGGTGTACAGACGTTCCAACTCTACGGCAATCACCCATTCATTGGGTTTCTGAAGGGCACGTTCAAAAATATTGTCGGCTTGAGGGGAATACAATTGCTTGGCCAGCTGCTGGGTAATGGTACTACCACCTCCGGCACTACGTTGCTGCAAGAATGCGGTCTTGATAAGCACACGCATCAGTGCCCGTCCGTCAATACCTGAATGGTCCATGAAACGTTCGTCTTCTGTAGCTATCAAGGCATTGATGACATTGGGGGATATGTCGGCGTAATTGACACCTACACGGTTGTCCTTGCTATAGAAATAGCGGCCCAACAGTTGCAAATCGGCAGAATA
>CALUKG010000110.1 GCA_944321155.1 uncultured Bacteroidales bacterium
AATCGGGTGTTTGTTTTGTAAAACATTGGTTTTCAATGTTTGTTGCGGTGCGGACGGGACTCGAACCCGCGACCCCAGGCGTGACAGGCCTGTATTCTAACCAGCTGAACTACCGCACCAGTCAGCCTTGATTTCTCAAAAGCGGTGCAAAAGTACAATCTTTTTTTGAATTATGCAAGTCTTTGGGATAAGTTTTGTGCTTTTTTCCTTGAATCATCTTTATGTCCGACCTTTAAATGTCCGCAAACCAATAGAATATATAAAGATTTTGTGGTACATTTTTTCGAGTGGAAAGCATCGGTTTATTTTGGGTTGGGGTATTTTGGCTTCTTTCTTTGGCATCTGGTATTGCGTACTTTTGATAAACCGTTTTTTTTCGTATATTTGCAGGCAATATTTTTTAGACAAAGTGTAACCCATTAATATAATCACGCCTATGTCATTTATTGCAGATCGCGTCCGCATGGAAGGACTTACTTTTGACGATGTTTTACTCGTTCCTGCCTATTCTGAGGTCTTGCCCCGAGAGGTAAATCTAACAACACGTTTTTCACGTAACATAGAACTGAAAATTCCTTTTGTAACAGCGGCAATGGACACTGTTACAGAGGCAAAGATGGCTATTGCCATTGCACGTGAGGGTGGAATTGGTGTTATTCACAAGAATATGACCATAGCAGAACAGGCCAAACAGGTGGAAATGGTTAAGCGTGCAGAAAACGGCATGATATCCAATCCGATTACTATTTTGCGTTCGGCTACTGTTGGTGATACGTTGAAATTGATGGCTGAATATAAAATCGGCGGTATTCCGGTTGTGGATGAAGAAGGGTATCTGGTTGGTATAGTTACAAACCGTGACTTGAGATTTGAGCGGGACATGTCAAAATCAGTGGAAAAGGTGATGACAAAGGATAATTTGGTTACTACTTCCCGCAGCACGAATTTGGAAGAAGCAGCTGAAATATTACAACAACATAAGATTGAGAAATTGCCAGTCGTTGATAATGACGGTAAATTGGTTGGTTTGGTAACATATAAGGATATTACCAAGGCCAAAGACAAACCAATGGCATGCAAAGATGAGCAAGGACGTTTGAGAGTTGCCGGTGGTGTGGGTGTAACCGTTGATACGTTTGAACGTATTGATGCTCTGGTGGCTGCTGGTGTGGATGCGATTGTAATAGATACTGCTCACGGACATTCTGCTGGGGTAATAGAATTGCTCCGCAAAGTAAAGGCACGTTATACTGGTATTGATGTGGTCGTAGGAAATATTGCAACTGGTGAAGCTGCAAAGGCTTTGGTGGAAGCTGGAGCAGATGCAGTTAAGGTGGGTATTGGACCTGGTTCAATTTGTACAACGCGTGTGGTTGCTGGAGTTGGTGTTCCACAATTGTCTGCGATATATGATGTGGCTAAGGCTATAAAGGGTAGTGGTGTGCCATTGATTGCTGATGGTGGTTTGCGTTATTCTGGTGATGTGGTGAAGGCTTTGGCTGCTGGTGGTTATTGTGTTATGGTGGGTTCGTTGGTGGCTGGAGTAGAGGAATCACCAGGTGAAACGATTATATTTAACGGACGTAAGTTTAAATCTTATAGAGGTATGGGTTCACTTGAGGCAATGGAAAAAGGTTCAAAAGACAGATATTTCCAGTCGGGTGAAGTGGATGTGAAAAAATTGGTTCCGGAAGGTATCGTTGCACGAGTGCCATACAAAGGTTCTTTGTATGAAGTAATTTATCAATTGGTTGGTGGATTACGTGCCGGTATGGGTTATTGTGGCTCAAAAGATATCTTGAGTTTGCATAATGCGCAATTTGTTCGCATAACCAACGCTGGTGTTTTGGAAAGCCATCCGCATGACGTAGCCATTACACGCGAAGCTCCCAACTATAGCCGCGGTGAAAACTAATGGGATATATCCTTAATTTAATTTGACTATGATAAAAAAGATTGTTTCTCTTGCATGTGTTGCTTTGTCTTGTATGACAATGTTACATGCCAACGATGACATCCTGCTTACAATTGACGGGCAGCCGGTTTATGCATCGGAATTCGAGTATATCTATACAAAGAATAATGTAAGCGGACAGGTTGAAAAACAGACGGTAGACGAGTATTTGGATTTGTTTGTCAATTTCAAGTTGAAAGTGGCTGATGCTTGTATGGAGGGCTTGGATACTACGCAATCGTTTGTTGCTGAACTGGCGGGTTATAGAAACCAATTGGCGCGTCCTTATCTGACGGATAAAGAGGAAGAAGAACGCCTGATGGAGGAAGCCTATAATCGTAAATTGGAGAATGTGAAAATTGCGCATATAGCCTTTAAGTTGCCGGATAATCCAACTGCTGCAGATACCTTGGCCGCTTATAATGAGGCTATGACTTTGCGTGATAAGTTAATCGGTAAGAAGAAACGTAAACCTCTGGATTTTGAAAAGGCTGCATTGGAATATTCCGATGACCCTACTGTGCAGGAGAATAAGGGTGTATTGGGATGGGTAAGTGTTTTTAGACTCTTATATCCTCTTGAATGTGCGGCATATAATACGCCAGTAGGCGAGATATCCATGCCGGTTCGTACACGTTTCGGATATCATTTGGTGAAGGTGTTGGAACGTGAACCATCTGTAGGCCAAATATCTGTCTCACACATTATGTTGTTTACTAGTAAAAACAATGACTCTATCAATGAAAGGGCTGCTTTTTTAATAGATTCTTTGTATCAGCGATTGGAAGCAGGTGATGATTTTGCATTATTGGCACGTCAATATTCGCAAGACAGAGGCTCTTCTGTTCGTGATGGCTTGTTGCCATGGTTCGGACGTGGTGAGATGGTGCCTGAATTTGAAGAAGCTGCTTTCGCATTACAGGAAGTTGGTGAGATTTCTGTTCCAATTCGTTCTGCTTATGGTTATCATATTATTAAACTGATGGACAAAAGGTCTGTGTTGCCTTATGAACAGCAGAAAGAGGAATTGAGAAAAAATGTTGAAAGAGACAGCCGTTCTGAGCTAATCAAAACCTCATTTATCAACAAAATGAAGGGTAAGTATCAGTATGTTGCTTATCCCGAAAATTGGGTGGATATGTATGCTTGGGCATCTGAATATGATATGACCGATTCAGTGTTTATGGCACGTTTGGATACGCTTCAGAAGGTATTCTTTACAATAGGAGAGAAAGAATATATAGCTGCGGATTTTGCCGGTTATTTGCGTAGGAATGTTCGACGCATATCACAATCAATCCCGGAAGAAGCCGTGAAAATGCGCATGAATGATTTTATTAATTCGTGTATTATGTCTGTGGCAGATGAAAATCTTGAGAATGAGTACCCGGATTTTAGAAATCTGATTCATGAATACCATGATGGAATTTTGCTTTTTGAGATAAGCAACAGAGAAGTGTGGGAACGTGCTTCACAGGATGTAGAGGGGCTGGCGGCATATTTTGCGGCCAATAAGACAGATTATGCATGGGACAAGCCTCATTACAAAGGATTCGTAATCTATTGTAAGGATAAATCTACAATGAAAACTGCCAAGGCTATTAGCAAGTACACAGAATTGGATTCATTGGAAAATTATCTGTACAGAAGGTTGAATGACAGTGTACAGTATGTAAAATTGGAACGTGGCTTATATGTGGAAGGTGATGATGCGGCTGTTGACCGTTATGTGTTCAAGAAAAAGGGTTATGAACCGTCGGAAGATTATCCTTATGTATTTGTAAAAGGTACATTGCTTAAAGAACTGCCAGAGTCTTATGAAGATGTTCGAGGAGCAGTGACGGCTGATTATCAGGTATATCTTGAGCAACAATGGTTAGCTGATATGCGCAAACGTCATAAGGTGGTAATTGATGAGAAGGTGTTGGATAAACTCCGCACAAGTTTAGAAGAATAAAGTTTTAATAGGGTAAGAACTATAGGGTGGAGGTGTGTCATGTCTGACGCACCTCCATCATGTTTAAAAATGGAGGTATTGATTTGTTTGCTTTTGTTTGCTTTTGTTTGCTTTCACTGTCTGATTTGTTTTTTCTGTGTGCATGCATTATCTTTGTCCGATTAAAGTTTTAAGAGACAGATATTAAAAACATAGAAGCGCATGGGAATTTTGACGTCAATGTATTTTGGAAGTGTAAGGCTGGCTGCTCTTTTTAATAAGAAGGCAAGAATGCTTTCCTGTGGAGAAAAACAAGCATTGAATAATATTGCTTCACGTATCGAAAGTGGTGAGCGGTATATTTGGTTTCATGCAGCCTCTGTAGGCGAATTTGAACAGGGTCGGCCGATAATGGAGAGGATAAAGCAAGAGCATCCGCAATGTAAGATTATCCTTACATTTTTTTCTCCTTCTGGTTATGAATTGAGAAAAAATTATGCAGGAGCAGACATTGTTTCTTATTTGCCATTTGCAACAAGGAAAAAAGTCCGTAAGTTTTTGGATTTGGTCAATCCGGTAAAAGCTGTTTTCATAAAATATGAATTCTGGCCCAATTACCTGAAAGAGTTAAAGCGCAGGCAGGTTCCAACTTATATAATTGCGGCTATATTCAGGAAAAATCAGATTTTTTTCAAATGGTATGGTGCTGCTTATCGTAAATGTCTCTACGCCTTTGAACATCTGTTTGTACAGGATGAGGAGTCTAGAAAATTATTGGCAAAGTACAAAATAAATGAGGTGACAGTCTGTGGTGATCCTCGTTTCGATAGAGTTTGCGCTATTGCGCATGAAGCAAAGAATTTGCCGATTATTGAGCAATTCACTTATGGAGCTCCTACACTGATTGCTGGTAGCACATGGCCGGTAGATGAAGATATGCTGATACGTTATGTAAAGGAGAATAATTATGCATGTAAATTGGTATTGGTGCCGCATGAAACGGATAAACGCCATTTGCATCATATATATCAGGCTTTGCGTGGACGTTATGTTTGTTACACAGAAGCAACTCCAAGGAATGTGGAAATGGCCAATTGTTTGGTAGTTGATACTGTGGGCATCTTGTCAAGTATTTATCGTTATGGAACTGTGGCTTATGTGGGAGGAGGATTTGGAGTTGGCATACATAATACTTTGGAGGCTGCTGTATATGGCATGCCTGTCGTGTTTGGCCCAAACTATGACAAGTTTAGAGAGGCCAAACAATTGATAGAGTGCAAAGGTGGATTTTCAGTGAAGAATTATAAGACATTTAAGAAGACGTTGGATGATGCATTCGAACATAGTAAAGAGTATGGAGAAAATGCTCAAAACTATGTTCAGGGTAATAGAGGTGCGACCGACGTAATTTACAATAAGATAATGAATTAAGGTATAGAAAGGAGTATAGTATATGCAAAAACCAAGTATCCCAAAAGGAACGCGCGATTTTACGCCAGAGGAAATGGCAAAGCGCAATTATATTTTTGATACAATCAAATCTGTTTTCCGTCTGTATGGTTATCAGCAGATAGAAACACCTGCAATGGAGAATCTTTCTACGTTGATGGGTAAATATGGTGATGAGGGTGATAAGCTCTTGTTTAAGATATTGAACTCAGGCGACTTTATGGCAGGAGTGTCAGATGAGGACTTGTCGGCTCGTAATAGCGTTAAACTGACAAAAGAGTTCTCTGAAAAAGGATTGCGATATGATTTGACAGTGCCTTTTGCACGTTTTGTTGTACAAAACAGGGATAAGATAACTTTTCCTTTCAAACGCTACCAAATTCAGCCGGTATGGAGAGCTGATCGTCCACAAAAGGGAAGATATCGCGAGTTTTATCAATGTGATGTGGATGTGGTAGGAAGTGATAGTTTGATAAATGAGTTGGAATTAATACAGATTGTAGATGAGGTATACCGTCGTCTGGGAATTCGTGTCTGCTTGAAGATTAATAATCGTAAGATTTTGTCGGGTATAGCTGAGATTATTGGGGAAGCTGATAAGATTGTCGATATTACGGTGGCTATTGATAAGCTGGACAAGATTGGTTTGGATAAAGTGAATGAAGAGATTGCTTCAAAAGGAATAAGCCAGGATGCGATTGAAAAGCTACAGCCAATTTTGCATTTGAATGGAACGAATAGAGAGAAGCTGGCGCAACTGAAGGAGATTTTGGCTGCATCTGAAGTGGGAATGAAGGGAGTTGAGGAGATGGAGATAATTTTTGATTTGTGTGATAAGGTTGCTATTACTACACCGGTAGAGTTGGATTTGACTTTGGCTCGTGGATTGAATTATTATACTGGCGCTATTTTTGAAGTAAAGGCTTTGGATGTTCAGATTGGGAGTATAACAGGCGGAGGACGTTATGACAACCTTACTGGAGTGTTTGGCATGGAAGGAGTATCTGGGGTCGGTATTTCTTTTGGAGCAGATAGAATTTATGATGTATTGAACCAATTGAATTTATATCCGCAGGCAAATAAAGAACAGACACAATTATTGTTTGTTTGTTTTGGAAAGGAAGAACAGAATTATTCTCTCCCATGGGCATTAGCATTGAGAAAAGAGGGAGTAAATGTGGAAATATATCCTGAATTGGCCAAAATGAAGAAGCAAATGGGATATGCTGATAGCAAACATATACCATTTGTGGCTATTGTTGGTGAAACAGAAATGGCAAATCAACAAGTCATGTTGAAGAATATGACGACGGGTGAGCAAAAATTGGTGAACCTGGATGAGTTGAAAGCGTGCATGTTATAATGCTCCTTATATAAATAGGGATATTCAGTAAATGTCCCCCAAAAGCAAGATGGCATATAAAGCGGATAGGATGCAATCACTTTATA
>CALUKG010000111.1 GCA_944321155.1 uncultured Bacteroidales bacterium
AATTCATAGCGTCCGATTCCCGCTACCGTATAAGTGGCATCGGCAGGAATGCTGCCACGGAGGAAAACGAAGTCTCTCAAATCGCCACCAATACCGCCATTGACACCCATGACAAAATCAAAGTGCATAGGAGCCTGGATATATCCTTTCTTGTGGAGGCGCAAAGCCATTTCAATCATAGACTTGTCGAACACTTCGAGTTCGGGTTTGATGCCCCGCTCTATCATTCTTTCGCCAAAATACTTGATGGTGTTTTCCGTGTTTTCAAAAATTTCATCGCCACCGAAATTGAGCGTACCGCAATCGAGCGTAGCCATTTCAGGCATCAGCTCAGTGGGTTGCAATCTTTCGTCGTTGGTCATTCCAACGGCACCTCCTGTAGAAGGTTGAATGATGACATCGGGACATTCCTTGCGAATAGCATCGATGATAATCTTGAAACGTTCCTTACTCTGTGTAGGTGTTCCGTCGTCTTCGCGCACATGGAGGTGAATGATGGAGGCTCCCGCCTCAACGGCCGATTTTGCCTCTCTCACACACTCTTCGACAGTGTAAGGCACAGCCGGATTGTGTTCTTTAAGAACTTCTGCGCCACAAATGGCAGCAGTGATAATCAATTTTTCCATAGTGTAAAGTGTTGAGACTATTGTTTATTTTTTCTCTGACAAGCTTTCGGAACCACGCAGGTGCCAGAAGCACGGCATACGACAATCGGCTCTTCGAGCACATCGCATGCAGAAGCAGAGATGTCAGTTCTTGGTGCAATCACTTTCCTGGCTTCAAAAACCATTTTTCTCGATGTGTTTCCACACGAAACGATTTCACCGACCGCCTCAATATAATCGCCGGCATAGACAGGTGCTATAAATTCGACATTGTCATAGGCCTTGAACAAGCCCTCGTCGCCATCGTTGATAATAAGGAGTTCGGTAGCCACATCTCCAAAAAGCTGGAGCATTCGCGCACCATCAACGAGATTTCCGCCATAGTGCGCATCATGAGCACTCATGCGGAGTCTGATTACTGATTTAATTGCCATAGAGAGTTATTGTTTTTTATAAATGTAGTCCACGAAAATTCCAGGAGTATGGATTTGATGCGGCAGGAGTTCCCCGGTCTTCACCACCTTTTCCACTTCAGCAATCACCACCTTGGCAGCGGTAGCCATAGTCGGGTTAAAGTTTTGGGTCGTGCCATAATAAACCAGATTTCCTTTTTCATCGGCCACAAAAGCACCGAGCAAAGCCAAATCGGCTCCCAACGGTTTTTCCAGCAGATAGTCCTTACCGTCCACCTTAATCACTTCCTTGCCTTCGGCAATGAGCGTTCCCAGTCCGACAGGAGTGAGCACTCCGCCCAATCCGGCACCATAGGCTCTGATTCTCTCCACCAGCGTACCTTGCGGAACGAACTCCACTTCCAGTTCGCCTGCATTCATCTGATTAGCCGTTTCGGGATTAGTTCCAACATGTGTGGCAATCAGTTTTTTCACCTGCTTGTTTACAATGAGTTTTCCTAAAGATTTGTCGGGAAATGCAGAATCGTTACAGATTAAGGTCAAATTTTTCACACCACTCTGGGCAATAGCATCAATGATTTGAGTCGCAGCACCGACGGCCAAAAAACCGCCTACCATAATCGTCATGCCATCCTTAATCATAGAAACAGCATTCTCAAGTGTGATTTCTTTTTTCATGGTAATTGCATAGTATTAAATTTGAATCCGAGCAAAGAAACAAAAAAAAGTTGAGAAAAAAAAGGACGATATTCAAAATATTTACGATAACAAAGGAGAAATGAGACCCAAAACGAACGTAACCAGACCCTCAACAAAGACCATTCTTTGTACAAACGTACTATACAGACACACATAACAGATTGTAGTTCAAATACTCGGCACATAAGTTCAGAAAACAGACACCGACCTTTCATCCCATTCAGAAGAGCAAAAAAATAAAGAAAGATTTTTTTGTCAACCCTCAAAAAATATCGTATTGACATAGTTTTTTCCGTAAAATTGTAACATATTATTCATGAATATTACATACGAAAAGACATTTGCGAGCCAGCCAACGCAGAAAAATTCATGCATTTTACAATTCAAAAGGAGGAAAAACAAGAGGAAATGGCCTCTACACAATTTACTGCGAAAACAAACGTTTATAAGGTACAAACAACCCAACAGCAAGACACAGGAACGTGAAATAACGGCTGTGGAAGGAAAAACAGGAAACGGGAGTCCCACCCACTCAAAAACCGCTTACAAATTATAAGCGGCTTACGAGAAAAGGGAATGGGAAATGCCATTTAACGCATTGAAAACCCCAATAGGCGGATGTTTGAAAGCCTCTCGGTTTCAATTTTAAAGTCCATCTCCGAAAATCGGGAACAAAGCGATTCATTCTCCGACAAAAGTCATGCTATGCGGATTGTTGACAAGACAAAAGATAACTGAGAAAAACGAGAAATTCCCAACATGAGCAAGAAATTTGTCCTGCTATTTTCCTTATTAGGCTGGCTAAGCGGATATACGGTAAAAGCCGCTGAAAAAGACAGTATCTACAGTAAACAAGACAAAGTATTGGAAGAAGTGGTGGTAACCGGCGCACGCAGCCAGATAGACCCAAGACATTTGTCGCAAACCATTTCAATTGTTGACAAGGTGAAGATAGAAGACGGCATGAGCAACTCCCTGCTTCCTTTGTTGTCAGAACAGATTCCGGGCGTATTCGTCACCTCCAGAGGCGTGATGGGCTATGGTGTATCAACCGGTGCGGCAGGCGGCATTTCCGTTCGCGGTCTGGCAGGCGGCAGCGGCAGAATGCTGGTACTAATTGACGGACATCCGCAATATGCGGGTATATTCGGTCATCCGATAGCGGACATTTACCAATCGTATTGGGCTGAGCGGGTGGAAATCATCAGAGGCCCGGCATCTGTATTATATGGTTCAAACGCCATGGGCGGCGTCATCAACATTGTAACCAAAAAGCACAAAAAAGACGGAGTGTATGGACATGTGCACGCCGGATATGGCATGTATAACACAGTGGAGGCGGAAGCAAGCACCGAAATACGTCACGGGAAATGGTGGAGCGCCGTGGGAGCATCGTATAACCGCACCGACGGACACCGTGCCAATATGGAATTTGAGCAATATGGAGGATATGCCCGCACCGGCTACCAGTTTGACCAACACTGGAACATGCACCTGGACGTGAACGCCACCCATTTCAATGCCTCCTATCCGGGAACGGTGGATGTGCCGCTGGAAGACGGCGACCAGGAAATCACCCGTGGAATGGCATCCCTGGGAGTGGACAACCACTACGCCTACACTTCGGGCGGCATGAGCCTGTTTTACAACTGGGGCAAGCATTACATCAACGATGGCTACATACCCAGCCAAAACGAACAACCTCTGGACAGCCGCTTCAACTCGTTTGACGACATGATGGGCATCTCCGTCTATCAGACAGCCAACTTCTTCATCGGCAACCGCATCACAGCCGGTTTCGACTGGTTCAGATATGGCGGAAAAGCGTGGAACAGCTATGTGAGCGAAGAAAAACAAGGCGAAAAGACCGAACTCGTGAACAAGCACGAAAACGAATGGGCCGGCTATGTGGAAATGAGGCAGGAAATAGGACGCTGGCTAACCGTCAATGCCGGTGTGAGGGCCGACTATCATTCACGCGTGGGACTGGAATGGATTCCACAAGGAGGTGTGGCCGCACATTTGAACCACGGCATCGAACTGAAAGCCTCCGCATCCAAAGGTTTCCGCTATCCCGTGTTGCGCGAGATGTACATGTTTCCGCCACAAAATCCCGACCTCAAGGCAGAGTCTATGTGGAACTATGAAATCGCCTATTCACAACATCTAACCGGCATTGGCCTGCACTATGGCATCAACCTCTTTTACATCGACGGGAAAAATCTGATTATGACCCTGCCCAACCCGAACGGAAGCGGCATGCTCAACCAAAACTCCGGCAAGATAGACAACGCCGGTTGCGAAGCGGAAGTGAGATACCACATCAACAAGGCATGGAGCGTGGAGGGCAACTACAGCTATCTGCACATGAAATATCCCGTCATTTCCGCACCCGAACACAAGCTGTATGTGGGTGGCGGATACAAGCAGGGACGCTGGAACGTATCGACCGGTGTCCAATATGTCAACGGGCTGTATATTTCCACTGAGCCTGTGAAAAAAGAATCGTTCGTGCTCTGGAATGCCCGTGCATCGTTTCGTGCACTGGAATGGCTGGAACTGTGGTTGAAAGGCGACAACCTGCTGTGCTGGAAATATGAAATTCTGGACAGCTACCCCATGCCACTGGCCACCGTTATGGGAGGCGTGAACATCCGTTTCTAAAGACGATTTATTTTACCATTAGGTCATATTGGTGCATTGCCGCCAATAGGACCCAATGTTTTATAGGAAGACAGGAAAGCCCCTGATACGCCCATCCGAAAATAGGCCAAAATGGAGTTGCCTGTCAGATGCAACATTCTATAACATTAGCACATAAACCATTGTCATACAGAACATAAAAGGACATCACAGAAGCTTATTCACACATAAAAATACAATTCGGCACAGCTTTTGAATAATAAGCAAAACGAACGAAAGTATTAACAAACCAAACATATTATATCTATGAAAAAGAATTATTTAAAGACATTCCTACTTGTATTGGGTGTAGTAGGAATCAGTGCCGGAAGCAGCTATCTGACACAAAGATTTTTATCCAAACAAAATAACAGCACAACAAGCACCGCTACAGTTCCTTCCAATGCCGTTTCATACGCCAAGTTCGCCTCATTGCCAGTTGGAGCCAACGAGACTGACTTTACCGTAGCGGCTGAATTGTCGGTCAATGCGGTTGTGCACGTGAAGACCACTTATGAAGCACGTCAGCAAGCTTATCCGACTGACATCTTCGATTTCTTCTTCGGCCGTCCGCAATACCAGCAACGTGAAATGCCCAAACAGCAGGGTTTCGGTTCGGGTGTCATCCTCACGGAAGACGGATATATCGTAACCAACAATCACGTGATTGACAATTCCGATGAAATTGAAGTGGTGCTCAACGACAAACGCACCTTCAAAGCCCAATTGATAGGAACAGACCCCAGCACAGACATTGCCTTGCTGAAAATTGACGCCCAAGGGCTGCCCACCATACGATTGGGTAATTCCGACGACCTGAAAGTAGGCGAATGGGTATTGGCAGTGGGCAATCCATTTAACCTGACCTCAACTGTAACCGCAGGCATTGTAAGCGCCAAAGCCCGTAACATCAACATTTTGAGCAACGAGATGAAGATTGAGTCGTTCATTCAAACCGATGCTGCCGTCAACCCCGGCAACAGTGGTGGCGCACTGGTCAACACACGCGGCGAGTTGGTGGGTATCAACACCGCCATTGCCTCACAGACCGGTTCCTATGCAGGCTATTCCTTTGCCGTGCCGACCAGCATTGTAAGTAAGGTTGTGGAAGACCTGAAACAATATGGCGTTGTTCAACGTGCCGTTTTGGGTGTACAAATCAGCGACATTTCCGATGAATGGGCTAAGGAAAAAGGATTGAAGACACTCGATGGAGCCTATGTACACAAAGTAATGGACATGAGTTCAGCCGCTTTGGCAGGCATTAAGGAAGGCGATGTGATTGTAGCCGTTAATGATGTGGCAGTCAAGTCAGTCAGTGAATTGCAGGAACAAATCGGCCGCTATCGTCCGGGCGACAAAGTGTCGGTAAAGATTATCAGAAACAACGATTACAAGACCCTGACCATAGAGCTGAAAAACCAGCAGGGCACAACCGATGTTGTCAAGAACACCAGCAGCATTGAAGTATTGGGTGCAACGTTCAACACCGTTGACGAAAAAACAGCCCGCAAGTTAGGCATCAGCCATGGCCTTCAGGTGAAGAGCGTTTCCAAGGGCAAAATGCAGGAAGCCGGCGTTCGCAACGATTTCATCATATTGAAAGTCAACAACCAGATAATCCGCAGCGAAGAAGATTTGCGTGACGTATTCAAGAATGCTTCACAAGGCGGTAATCACGAAAAAGTACTGTTTATTGCAGGTGCTTACCCCAATGGCAAAGTAGCCTATTATGCCATCAATTTGAATGAATAGGCGTCCGTTTGTTGAGTTGAAATTGTGCCCGAGAGAAAATTTTCAAAAAAAATTATCGTTTGGGCACAACAAACTGCAATAGTTATGCGTTATATTAAGTCCATCTCTAGGAAGGCCCTGTTCGTAGAGATGGGTTTATTGCGCAATTTAGAGGAGATCCAAACAATATGAGACAGCTAAAAATTACAAAATCTATCACCAACCGCGAGAGCGAATCGTTGGAAAAGTACTTGCAAGAGATTGGCAGGGAAGATCTTATTACCGTTGAGGAAGAAATCGAATTAGCCCAACGCATTCGTAATGGCGACCGTGCGGCACTGGAAAAACTGACCCGTGCCAATTTGCGTTTCGTTGTATCTGTGGCCAAGCAATACCAGAGCCAGGGTTTGAGCTTGCCCGACTTGATCAATGAAGGTAATTTAGGTTTGATAAAAGCCGCTCAAAAGTTTGACGAGACCCGTGGTTTCAAATTCATTTCCTACGCCGTATGGTGGATTCGCCAATCCATTTTGCA
>CALUKG010000112.1 GCA_944321155.1 uncultured Bacteroidales bacterium
TGTTCTAAATGACAACGGAAAGAATAAGAAATGGGTGACCTCAAGTCTATCATGTTGACTTTTGGGTCACCCTCTTTCTATATTTAGTCTACAATCAGCATCGCATCTCCATAATCACCAAACTTATAACCTTCTTTGATGGCAACATCGTATGCGTTCATCACGTATTCATATCCACCAAAAGCAGCTGTAAGCATCAACAAAGTTGAATATGGCATATAGAAATTGGCCACCATGGAATTAGCCACAGTAAAGTCATAAGGCGGGAAAATGAACTTGTTAGTCCATCCAGAATAAGCCTTGATATGTCCGTCTGTTCCTACAACCGTTTCTAGAGCCCGCATCACATCTGGACCTATGGCGCATATCTTGCGTTCTTCGCTGTGGGCCATATCCACAAGGTCAACAATACGTTGTGTCACCTCCATCTGCTCAGAGTCCATTTTGTGCTTGGTCAAATCTTCCACATCAATCATCTTAAAATTACCCAAACTTATATGTGACGTGACAAAATCCCATTCCACACCTTTTATCTCCATGCGCTTAAACAACTCACGACTGAAATGTAATCCAGAAGCAGGCACTGCAACAGCTCCTTCTTTTGCGGCAAAGATAGTCTGATAACGCTCTGCATCATCAGGTTCTACCGGACGTTTAATAGTTTCCGGAAGAGGTGTCTCACCCAAAGCAAAAAGACTCTTACGGAAGCTTTCATAATCTGAATCAAACAAAAAGCGCAAAGTACGGCCACGTGAAGTTGTATTGTCAATTACTTCAGCAACAATAGAGTCGTCACTACCAAAATACAACTTATTGCCAATACGTATTTTGCGAGCTGGTTCAACCAATACATCCCAATAACGCATTTCTCTGTTCAGCTCACGCAACAAAAACACTTCAATTTGTGCCCCCGTTTTTTCTTTGTTTCCATACAAACGAGCAGGAAAAACCTTTGTATCATTAAACAAGAAAATATCTTTCTCGTCAAAATAATCCAATATTTCCTTAAACACCCGATGCTCTATTTCACCGGTCTTACGATGCAAAACCAACATACGTGCCTCATCCCTGTTATAGGCAGGATATTGCGCGATCAATTCATCGGGCAACTTAAACTTAAATTGCGATAACTTCATCAGCTAACTCGTTTTTATATTAAACATTCGCTTTAATTTCTGACAACAATTCCTCAAATTGTTCCATATTCATACAGTCTTCCACCCTAACATTCCCTACTCTCGTCCGACGGAGAGAAATCAGATGGGCACCACTTTGCAAAGCCTTTCCTATATCTCTTGCCAAAGCACGGATATATGTACCCTTACTACAAACCACGCGAATTTTCATAACCCTATCCGCAAAAGACAATAGCTCTATCTCATCTATCACCAGCAATTTTGGCTTAATTTCTACATCCTCCCCCTTACGGGCATAATCATAAGCACGCTTACCATCCACTTTAATAGCAGAATAAGCTGGTGGTGTTTGCCATATCTCGCCCAAAAATGTTGGCAAAACCTCACGTATTAACTCTTCTGTAATATGCTCAGTAGGATATTCAGCATCAATTGGATGCTCCAAATCAAATGAAGGCGTTGTGGCCCCCAAGCATATTTCTGCTATATATTCTTTTGTCTGATACTGGTAATAGTCTATCTCCTTCGTCTTTTTACCTGTACAGACAATCATGACACCTGTAGCCAATGGATCCAATGTGCCGGCATGCCCTACCTTTAACTTTTTTTCTTTCAGAACCTCCCGACACAGTTTCCAACGGACTCTATTCACTACATCAAAGGAAGTCCAGCCTAAAGGCTTATCAAAAAACAACACTTCACCCGCCTTGAAATCCATCACGCAACAATTCTTACAAACATGTATATATCACCGTAAACAAGCCTACCAACAAGCAATATACAGCAAAATAAATCAATTTTCCTCTACGTACCAGATTAATCATAAACTTGCAGGCAAAGCAGCCTGATAAAAACGCCGCCAAGAAGCCCACCAACATGGCTTCCCAAGATATGCCAACACCCAATCCTCCATTCTGCAACATGTCTATCATCTCCAGAAGAGCCTCTCCTAATATAGGTACCAAGACCATTAAAAAGGAGAACTGAGCCATATTCTCTTTCTTATTCCCCAACAAAAGGCCTGTTGCTATGGTGCTCCCTGAACGAGATATACCAGGAACAACAGCTACAGCCTGTGCCAAACCAATAATAAAAGCATCCATATAAGATATGGCCGGTTTACTACCGGATTTCTTGAAATAAGCAAAAGTCAGAAGTACGGAAGTAATCAACAGACCACATCCAACAACCAAAAGCCCAGAACCGAAAATGGATTCCACCTCATCCTTAAAAAACATTCCTACAATAAATACAGGTATCATGGATACACAAATCTTAGCCACATAAGTCTTTTCCTCGTTCCATATACGCGTAGTAAAAGTGCCTTTCAATAGACCAGAGATCTCATGCCAAAGTACGACAAAAGTACTTAAGACTGTCGCAGCATGTACAATAATGGCAAAGGTAAGATTATCATCTCCAGTAACGCCCAGAAGAGCATGACCTATCTGCAAATGACCACTACTACTAACCGGTAAAAATTCAGTTAAGCCCTGTACTAAACCCAAGAGCAACGCCTCAATCCAACTCATTTCTTACTACCCTTCCCTTTATATAAAATGGCAAAAATCATACATATAAACCCAAAAAACGATATCATTGGACCAACAGTCACATAACGAGGTGCAAATATCTCTGGATTATAGGTTTCTCCACTTGATACACCGGTCATTAAAGCAAAACCGATAACGATAATGATAAAGGCAACTGCTATCAACAGCAGATTAATCTTATTCAAACCAAATCTCTTATTTTCCGACATACTCAATTAAATAGATTATATATAATACAAATCATCCGTTCTCATTCTGATATAGCGTCCCACAGCAAAATAGGATGCAATGAAAGATATTAGCAAACCAACAACCAAGACTATACCTGACAATATTGCATAGGGAATCCAATCATTGCCCAATAGCAAAATGGTGGTTGAATACCAGAAATAATAAAATGTCGCTCCTAAAAGCAATAAAGCTATCAGTGAAGCAAAAATACCGACTACCACATGCTTACGTACAAATGGTCCCTTTATCATCCATCCCGTAGCACCAACCAACTTCATCGTATTAATCAGAAACCTTTTGGAATAAACACTTAACCGAATCGTATTGTTTATCAAAACCACAGAAATTACCAATAAAATAAGGGCTACAGCGACAAAGAACCAAGACACTGTGGCTATATTGTCATCAACCAAATCCAATATGTCCTTATGATAGATTACACGTTTTACAGAAGGAAAGGCCTTTATTTTCGCCTCAATGGATTCTATACTATCCGCAACAGCATACTCAGCTTTAAGTTTTACCTCAAAGGATGCCAACAATGGATTATAACCCAAAAAAGATGTAGGATCTTCACCCAAAGAGCTTATATGCTCTTTCAACGCTTCCTCTTTAGATACATAACTGACAGAACGGGTAAACGGAGCAACCTGCAAGACCTCCTCCAGACGTTTCACCTCATTTTGGTCTGCCGAATCAAGCAGGACTATTGAAAAGCCCATATTTTCTTTCACTTGTGTAGTTATCCGTTTACTTGCCAAAACCATGGAGGCCAACAAACCTACCAAATACAATACAAGCGATATGCTTATTGTACTGGTAAGATACATATTCAAAAAACCACGTTTCTTTTTCATCTGCACTTATTTTTCAAAAAGGACTGAAACATCTAGGGTAAGGAAACACGAAAAAAGGACAAACCCCAAAAGGTGCCCTCTTTTCGTTATTAGGATTGCAGGATATTAGTATTCCCACAAGTCTTGTTCAAAGTCCAATAATTCTCTTTCAATTCGTTCTTGTTCTCTCTTAATATCCTCTTCTGAAACAGTTGCATTTTCATCCAACAACATGCGCCCAAATACATTACTGTCACCTAACAAGTATGATGTATAGCTTTTCTTAATAAAGAATTCATCAAAAGTGACACGATGTGTATCATTATTCAATGGCATCATATATTGTCTTACCAAATAAGGACGCAATTCGTCGAATGAAATCCAACACAGAACTGAATTACGGAAATAATCCATCGAATTAGATGTTGCCATATTGTCTGGATGCAACGCATACATTGGTGCTATAGCAATTATCTTTGTGAACAGACGGGACATGTGCTTATCAAAAAAGACAATTTCCTGAATTAGGAATTTAATCTGATTCTTTACATAGGCATTATATCGATAATCATTTACACTATAAGTTCCCGCCAATGTATCATAGGTAATAAGATAATCCTCTTCCGGGTTAACATAGCCTGTCGGGTCTTGAGGGTCATAGGCAAAAACCCTTGCCAATTCCTGACAGCAGATTGTTTCAGAGAATGAAGGCTTAATCTCTCTGGCATTTTTTCTATATACAGGCAGACCGTCACATATAGCATCTAACATTACACGGAACAGGCTTCTGTATTCCTCATTCGGACGGACTGGGAAATACAATTGGAAGTTTTGTTTATAACGCATGTCTATCACGCGATATACGATTCTGGACCAAACCACATCATCAGAACGGTGAAACAATCTAACGATTGTATCAGACAATTGGTCCAATTCTTGAGTCTCCAAACGCACACCTCCTTTATCATTAAAAAAAGCACGCGGAAACTGATCTTGAGCTTTTACGGTCGAAAAAGCCAAACCAAGAACCATGAAAATAAAGATACTATACCTTTTCATATGCATGTATTATATTCAATTTTAAAACCCTTATCCTATTAAAGCTGAACTTGAATCAGACCTAAATTTCTTGTCTTACCATCAGGACCTACAGCTCTAATGTTCTTGAAGGTTACATAATCCCCACCTTCCAGACGGTCTAACTGAGCAAGCTGAGCCGGGGAGAGTTTTGGGCCATTTGAGTCAGCAGAACCCATTACCGTTACCATCGAAAATGAAGTAATCTTGAAATTGGCCTTCAACAATTCGTCTTCACCATAGCTAGCAATAAGAGTGGTTTTGCCATCTTTCAGGAAACGTCTTCCTAAACGACCATCCTGAATAGTTCTCGGCATACCGTTTTGATCAACATACTGCAAAAAAGCTTTCGGATCAGGCAAATACTTCACGCGATATTCTGTAGATCCCATCGCCATATCCTTTCCATTCATCTTTGCAAATACGTTAATCTTGATAGAACCATCACGTTTTGGACGGATAATGTAACCAGCACCTTTTTTTACAACGTCTGCACCATCGGCACGAACTGTAACGTTTTCTGAAGCCACACCTGGAACTGAAATACTGAAATTATTATCAATTCCACGGTAAACAACATTCATATCAACGTTGGAAATGGTTACAGATGGCTCACCTACTATATACTCACTTTCAAACGGATATTCGCGAGGAATTCCATCATTACCCATCATTCTTAATGCACCTGAATACTTGAAAGTACCAACAGAATTACATGTAAGAGAATATACTGTAGAATCTAACTTATTTCCATTTACATATACCTCAGGTATCTTGGTTGAGTCTACAGCTGACAATACGATTTGTGCAGAATACTTATCACCTCTAATTACATAATTAGAAGTAGGAAGTACTAAAGCTTCAATCTTGTTAACACGGAAGTCCATTGCGTCTGTCTGCGCTTTCAAATACATTACCGTTTCTGCTTCTGCAGAACGTATATCGCTTTGAAACTTTGTCAAAATCGCAACAACAGCCGACAATGGCATTGACTCAAATATACTGTTCTCCCAGGAAATAGTCTCTCCAGATGTTGTTTTTCCCTCGTCTGTAGCAAAAATAAGATTATACATTTCCTTCTTTGCCGTATCTGCGGAAACAACATCCATCATAAACTCACGATATTCAGAAATGGCCGCCTTTAACTTTCCTGCATTTCCTCTTTGCAAGCCATAAAGTCCAGGAGCGTTTGTATCAGATGCACCTTGTATTACCTCTAAATTGGGATCAGTCTTGTCTCCATCAGACAATCTAACCATCTCATATTTAAAGTTCTGAATGTAATTATACAAACTATCTGATTTTACCTTAACCATACTGGCCTTATCCAACCATTCCTTAACTTTAACAGGATTCTGACTATACAGATACTGAAAGTCATCATATAAAGCATTACTACGGACATCAGATGCCTTGATAGTTGTCCTCAAACTCTTATCAACCATCGCAAAGCCGTTCAAGATGTCAGCTGATACGTTCAATGCCAACATGGCAGTTAGTACCAGATACATCATACCTATCATTCTTTGTCTCGGGGTTTCCGGACAATTCTTTGCTCCACCCATTGTCTAATTCCTAATTAATTAACCAAGAGCATTCAACATATTACCATAAACCTTATTCAACTCAGCAACCTGTTGAGAAAGTTTTACGGCACCTGCCTTATATTTTTCAGATTCATCAGCTGCAACAGTAACTGCTGATTGAATCTTTCCTACTTCACCACAAATGTTAGCCAAATGATTGGAAATCAAGCCAAC
>CALUKG010000113.1 GCA_944321155.1 uncultured Bacteroidales bacterium
TGACATTATACCTTAAAATCAAAAGATTATCAAGTACAAAGATACGCAAAAAAATGAACAGCAAAAATTATTTACTTATTTTTCAGCAAGCGCTCTCATTTATTTCCGACTTCCTTCCTTTCACAATAAAAACTCCAGACAAAACCAATAGTACTTAATACACATCTACCAAATTCAATTAAGGAGAAGTACAGTTACGACAGATTTCGATTGAAGCACGTTTTGCAAATACTTGGCGGCGAAATCCAGCTGCTGTTTCTCCTTTCCAGACCTGCATGATATTGTCACGGTAAAGATTGCCGAGTATATATTCTCCCCCCTTATCAAAACAACATGGGCGCACATTACCCTCAACATCAACAACCGCCCCACTCCACAAACGGAAACAACGGTTATGCAACATACTCTTAAGTTTCCACTTCCCTTCTGCAACTTTTTTATAGCGGCTATAACGTTCATTGAGCGGCATCATATCATTTCCTGTTGCATAATCATAAAACTGAGCTTTTTTAAAAACCAATCTATCTGCACCCAAATGTTTATACAAACGTTTAACTTCTTTCATTTCATGCTCATTGGAGCGCAACACCAACCATTGAAGTTCTATGATTGGACGCTTACTTCCCTTTAAAAACTTATTTTTTTTCAAATTTTGCAGTCCACAGAGTACACGTTCAAGGTTTCCCCCCACTCTATATTTTTCATAGCTATCCTGAGTCAAGCCATCCATCGAAACTATAATTTTATCCAACCCTGCATCCACTAAACGAGCTGCCATTTTATCATCAAGTGTCTGTGCGTTAGTAGATATAATACAATACATGTCATATTTTTTTGCCAATTTGACCATTTCCGGCAATTCTTGCGCAAGCAAAGGTTCTCCTTGAAAATAAAACTGTACACATGCAACCGAATTTTCCACCTCTTTCAAAAGACCTTCCAACAACGATTTATCAAATGTTTTTCGGGTTCTTTGATACAAATGTAGTCCCGTCGGACATTGCGGGCACCGCAAATTACACACATTACAAGGCTCTATCGACAAGAAGAAAGGTTTATGGCAAAAACAATAACGATGCAATACACAAGAACATAAATATCCCACGTACAAACAAATAAAATTGCTCAATCTAAGCAAGTTCCGATATATTTTTTTTGTCATGAAATGACTCCTTGAAACCTTCATAAGTATCTTGTTTTCAGGCAAAAAATGCTTCTACTCGCATAAGCAGAAAAAAAAAGTAGAAAAATCTGCAGCAAAATAACACAAAATTGTCGGAAAGATTGTACATTTGCAGGCATATATTTTGCATAGGAATAAAAAAACAAGTAAAAAACCAATGTATAACACAAATTTCACGCTTATGAAAAAAGTACTTATGATGGCTACTGCTGCATTCATGCTTGCCGTATCCTTAAATTCATGTAAAGACATGGGAGCACCGACAGAAATTTCGTGCAATCCCAATCCGCTCACTGTTGTAGGCAATACAGTTAAGACAGACATCAGTGCTACTTTCCCTGAAAAATATTTCAAAAAGAAAGCCACAATGGTGGTTAAACCTGTTTTAAAATATGAAGGCCAAGAAACCATCGGTGATTCTGCCATCTTTATTGGAGAAAAAGTTACTGAAAATGGTAAAACCGTATCTTACAAGAATGGTGGTAAACTTCAAATGACAGCTTCATTTGACTATGTTCCTGAAATGGCAAAATGCGAACTTTTCTTGCGTTGCAGAATTTCAGTTGGTAAAAAATCATATTATGTACCTGACGTAAAAGTTGCAGATGGTCTTATTGCTATTAGCAAATTAGCTTCTGCTAAAGCTGACGAGCTCAAACCAGCCGTAACTCCTGACAAATTCCAACGTATTATTCAAGAAATGCAAGAAGCAGATATCAAGTTCTTGATAAACCAAGCTAACCTTCGTTCTTCAGAAACAAAATCAGAAGGAGTCAAAAATTTATCTGCTGCTATCAAAGAAGCAAATGAAAATGAAAGAAAAGCCATTAACGAACTTAAAATCTCAGGCTACGCATCTCCTGATGGTGCAGAAGATTTGAACGCAAACTTGGCAGAACGTCGTCAAAAAGCATCTAGCAGTTACATGCAAAAACAGCTCAAAAGACAAAAAATCAAAGATGTTGAAATTGCTAGCGAATTTACCGCTGAAGACTGGGATGGCTTCAAAAAAATGATGGAAGCTTCTAACATCCAAGATAAAGACCTTATCTTGCGTGTATTGTCAATGTATAGCGATCCTGAACAACGTGAACGTGAAATCAAGAATTTGTCTGCAGCATACCAGACTATCGCAGAAGAAATTCTTCCTGCACTTCGTCGTTCTCGCATTCAACTTACTATTGACTTGATTGGTAAATCAGATGCTGAAATCCTTGCTCTTCTCAAAGAAGATCCAAAACAACTTTCTGTTGAAGAAATTCTTTTCGCTGCTACGTTAGTGAAAACACCAGCAGAAAAAGCTGCTGTATATGAAAAAACAATTGAACTATATCCTGCTGACTACCGTGCATATAATAATCTCGGTTTAATGAAATATCAAGAAGGAAACGTTGCTGAAGCAACTCGTCTTTACGGAAAAGCTCTTTCCATAGCTCCATCCAATCCTGACGTAAACTACAACGCTGGTGTTGCTGCTATGGCTCAAGGCGATTTGAAGAAAGCAGAAGAATACTTAGGTAAAGCTGCTGGTACTTCAGCCGATCTCGGAAATGCAATGGGTACACTTTACTTGATGCAAGGTAACTACGCTAAAGCAAAAACTTCATTCTCAAAAACCCCTTCAAACAATGCTGCTTTGCAACAAATCTTGAATGAAGACTATAGTGGAGCACGTGCCACATTGGCAGCTGTTGCCAATCCAAATGCAACTACTGCATATTTGCAAGCTGTTGTAGGTGCTCGCACCAATGACCGCAACGCAGTTTATAATAACCTGAAAGTTGCTGTAAGTAAAAATGCTGATTTGAAAGCAAAAGCTGCAAAAGACATTGAATTTGCAAAATTTGTTGAAGATGCAGAATTCCAAACCATCATCAAATAATAAAGTTCAGTAAAATACATACAAAAGAAGCCCTGCCAACTTTAGCAGGGCTTCTTTTTGTTTGCTATTTAGCCGCATATTACGTATTTTTGCATTCATTTTATTGATTAGCTTACAGCCATTTGAATATGAAACACTTTAAACTTTTCAACAACATTCTTGGATGGGTGAGTTTTGCCATTGCAGCAGCAACCTATCTATTGACCATGGAGCCAACCGCCAGCTTCTGGGATTGTGGAGAATTCATCTCCACGGCATTTAAACTTGACGTAGGACACCCTCCCGGAAACCCATTCTTCATGCTCACAGGAAGGTTCTTCTCACTTTTTGCTGCAGATACAACCAAAGTTGCCATCATGGTCAACACCATGTCAGCTCTATGCAGTGCATTTACCATACTATTCCTATTTTGGACTATCACATGTTTTGCCAAAAAGATTATCTGCAAAGCAGACACAGAAATGACTCTTGCTCAAGGCATAGCCATTCTCGGTAGTGGACTAGTTGGTGCATTAGCCTATACATTTACCGATACATTCTGGTTCTCTGCGGTTGAAGGAGAAGTATATGCCTATTCTTCCTTATTCACCGCAGTAGTATTCTGGCTAATCCTCAAATGGGAAGAACAAGCAGACAATGAAGGTTCTGACAGATGGCTTATCCTGATTGCTTATCTGATGGGCCTCTCTATTGGAGTCCATTTGCTCAACCTGCTTACCATTCCGGCAATAGTCCTGGTATATTATTTCCGTAAGTTCAAACCCACATTTAAAGGTACAATCCTGGCACTTATTGCATCAGGAGGTATACTAGCTGTTGTTCTTTACGGTATGATACCCGGCTTTATAGAAGTTGCATGTTGGTTCGAACTTCTATTCGTCAATACTTTCAAACTCCCATTCAACACAGGAGCATTGGTTTACATTATCCTGACCATTGCCATACTCATTTGGAGTATATGGGAAACAGCTGCCAACAAAAATTATTGGAGAATGATTATTTCCTTTATTTGTGCTGTAACGGCAGTTGGTATTCCTTTCATAGGAGAAAGCCCAATCATTGGCATAATAATCATCGCAGCATTGGCTCTCTTTTTCTATCTCAAGAAAAACATTGTCAGTGCCCGCTGGCTCAACACCAGCGTTATGATGATAACCGTAATGCTTATTGGCTATTCATCCTATTCCATTATCGTCATCCGCTCTGCATCAGAGCCACCAATGGACCAAAACTCTCCAGACAATGTCTTTGCACTGCAGTCATATCTGAACCGAGAGCAATACGGTGACCGTCCATTGCTGTATGGTGGTACATATAATGCGCCGGTAGAACGCGTACCTGAAGGAATGTATTGTGTTCCCAAAACCAAACAAGGAACAGCACAATACGCCCCCAAACCCAAAACAAATGAAAATGAACCGGACCAATACATCATTACCGGTTACAAGACCAAATATGTTACCGATAAGAAATTCAACATGCTTTTCCCGCGCATGTACAGCAGCCAAGCTAGCCATGTACAGGCCTATGAAGATTGGGCAGAAGTAAAAGGCCAAAAAATAAGCTATGAATCGTGTGGTCAAAGGAAAACTGCCGTTAAACCCACATTCATCGAAAACATGCGCTTCTTCTTCAGATACCAATGCAATTTCATGTACTGGAGATACTTCATGTGGAACTTCAGTGGCCGTCAAAATGATTTGCAAGGTCATGGTGAGCTAGACAAAGGCAATTGGATTACCGGTATATCATTTATTGATAATCTCATGTTGGGAGACCAAACGAATCTTCCTGACGAACTGGCCAACAATAAAGGAAGAAACAAATATTACCTACTCCCATTCATTCTTGGCATAATAGGTATTATATTCCAATTGTCACAAGGAAAGAGGGGAAAAGAGAACTTCATCATTACCTTCTTATTATTCTTCCTCACAGGATTGGCTATTGTAGTCTACTTGAATCAAACACCTTATCAGCCCCGTGAACGTGATTATGCCTATGCAGGTTCTTTCTATGCCTACTGTATATGGATAGGGCTAGGCGTACTGAGCATCTCACAATTCATCGGCAAAATTATGCCTAAACATATTGCTGCCTTGTTGGCCACTATCCTATGTCTGGGTGTACCGACCATACTAGCTACCGAGAACTGGGATGACCATGACCGAAGCAACCGTTATGTGGCCCGCGATTTTGGTGGAAACTATTTGGCTTCATGCGATGAAAATGCCATCATTTTCTGCAACGGTGACAATGATACTTTCCCACTTTGGTACAATCAGGAAGTGGAAGGATACAGAACCGATGTACGCTCATGTAACTTGAGCTACCTGAACACAGATTGGTATATTGACCAGATGAAAAGACCTTATTACACATCTGAAGCATTGCCTATCAGTTGGGGACCTAACGATTACATAACAGGAAAGAATGATTACGTGCTGGTAGAAAACAGAATTAACCAGCCACTTAAACTGTCGGATGCATACGATTTCTTACTGTCTGATGATGACAGAACCAAACTGAACGGCGAATCATATATCCCGACAGACCAAGTCTATATTCCGATTGACACCAACGACGTATTCAATAGCAAAGTATTTTTAGATAAAGATGGAAAATGCCGATATAATGCGCAACAAATCGACAGCCAAATCAATATCAAACTTAAACGTGCCATGACTAAGAGTGAATTGATGGTTATGGAAATGTTGCAAAGCAACAAATGGCACAGACCAATCAACTTCGCTGTAACTGTTGGTAACGACTATTATTTGGGACTGGAAAAATATTTCGAATTAAGAGGTTTGGCATATCAAATCACACCGGTTGCCAGTCCTAATGGTCAACCACGTGTTAATACAGAAGTCATGTTTGACAATCTGATGCATAAATTCAGATATGGAAATGTTAGCTCACCGGATGTTTATTTGGACGAAAACACCTTGCGCATGTGTGGCACACACCGCATGATGTTTGCTCAACTGGTGGATGCTCTTTTGCGAGAAGGTAAGCGCGAGCAAGCCAAGGAAGCTCTCGACTACTGCTTAGAAGTTTTACCTGGTACTACCGTTCGCCATAATTATTACTCTTCCATTTTGGCAAATGCATACTACATACTGAATGAAGGAGAAAAAGCAGATGAAATCATCCGTAGCATTGCAGATGACTGTGTTCAATACATTGATTGGGCCAATAGTTTGAAACCTAACAAGAAAAGAACACTACAATCACAAATGGGACAAAAATGGGCACTGCTTAACCACGTTCTCAGTATCAGTGACCGCTACAAACGCACAGAGCTGTTAAATGAGTATGAAGCTGCATTTCAACAATATGCCGTCATGTTCAATTAAGAAATAAACGAACAACTAATAAATGAGGGTGACCCAAAAGTCAACATGATAGCCTTGAGGTCACCCATTTCTTATTCTTTCCGTTGTCATTTAGAACAAAA
>CALUKG010000114.1 GCA_944321155.1 uncultured Bacteroidales bacterium
TTCTTTTTCATGACAATGTTAATTATACCGGCAGTTCCCTCCGGGTCATATTTGGCTGATGGATTAGTGATGACCTCGATTTCCTTTATGCTTTCTGCCGGGAGCTGTTCCAAGATTTGTCCTCTATTATCTGCTGTAAAGCCGGATGGTTTACCGTTGATCCACACTTCAACGCTTTCATTGTTTCGTAAGGAAATATTGCCTTCTCCGTCCACATCAACTGATGGAATATTTTGAAGGATATCCGTAGCGACACCACCGGCAGAAGCAATATTTTGGTCAACAGAGAAGACTTTTTTGTCCAGCTCAAAACGCATGCTGCTGCCTTGAGCTACCACTTCAACTTCTTGTAATTGTTGGTTGTCGCTTTCAAGGTAGATTTTTCCCATTTGTATGGGCTTAGAGTCCACCTTGATGGTCTTGCTTTTTTCATGATAGCCAATAAAGGAACATTTGATTATATATGTCCCTTTGGAAAGGCTGACTGTAAAATTGCCGTCTGCATCAGTTACGGTACCGGTAAAGGGGGCTGTTTCTCCAGATCTGCTAACTGATATATTGGCAAAATCAATCGGGTTTTCTGTATCTGCGTCCAAGAGTTTACCTGTAACGCTAATTTGTGCATGGGATAAAATGGTGAAGTAAATGATTAAACTGATAATAGTTAATAACCTCATATATTATAGCTTAAAAATTTGGTAAGAGATATTTTTCTCCTTCTTCAAAAATATTTTCAACTCGGTTGATCTCTAAGAACGTAGTACCAATGCCACCACTGAAGCTTCCGCTCAGGTAACAGATGTTGTCTTCATAATTGATCCATCCGTCTTTAAGCAACATTTTCAATGCTTTTAAAAAATAGGCGCGTGAGTTTTCCGCTTCCGGTTGATACAATGGAAAAACACCATATGACAAAGCCAATGTACGTGTAGATGGTTCATTATAGCAAATAGCCAATACAGGGTTATTACCACGATATGCAGCCACATAACGTGCTGTTTTTCCACTGTATGTATCGGTGATAATTGCTTTCGTACCTAAGTTCTTACCTGCCATAACTGCAGCATGGGAAAGGTAGGAGGTAATATCGTTTGTCAATATCTCTATTGGAATGTCGTTTTCTGCCATTTTGGTCAATTCTGCCTCTTTTGCAATTTTGGCCATGGTTTTAACAGCCTCAACAGGATATTTTCCATATGCAGTCTCTCCACTAAGCATCAGTGCATCAGTTCTATAGTAAATTGCATTGGCAATATCTGTTACTTCGGCACGTGTTGGACGTGGGTTGTTAATCATGGAGTGAAGCATTTGTGTGGCTACGATGACTGGCTTTTTGGCTTGCACACATTTCCTTATCAGACGGCGTTGGATACCAGGAATTTTTTCTTGTGCAATTTCAATACCCAAGTCACCACGTGCCACCATTACGCCATATGCATATTTGATGATTTCATCAATATTGTCAACACCTTCCTGATTTTCAATCTTGGCAATGATTTTTATCGGACTTTTATGTTCATCAAGGATTTCTTGTATATCCAATACGTCCTGTTTGTTTCTTACGAACGAATGTGCAATAAAATCTACATTGTTCTCTATGGCATATAGGATATTTTGTTTGTCACGTTCAGTAAGTGAAGGCAGATTGATTCTAACACCAGGAACATTCACACTTTTACGGCTGCCTAATGTACCATCATTTTGGGCTTCACATATCAGATAATTCTCTTGTTTCTTGATTACTTTCAGTTCAATTTCACCGTCGTCAAACAAAATGTCATCACCTACATTCAAGTCTCTGACAAAATTAACGTAGTTTACGCAGATGCATTCGTGTGTAGACATTTGCTCAGGGTTACCCATGATACGGATACGGTCTGATGTTTTTATTTCAATCTGGTCATTTTCTGCCACAGTGGTACGCACTTCTGGCCCTTTTGTATCCATTAGAATACCAATTTGTGGAGAAACGGCACGTACATTTGTGATTATTTTATTGAAACCTTCTGCCGTTAAATGGGCAGAGTTCATGCGCACGACATTCATACCCGCTTCATATAATTCTCGTATAAATGATTCATCACAGCGTTTATCGCTAATGGTTGCAACAATCTTAGTGGATTTCATTTTATATTATTTTATTCGTTTATTAATGCTGCTATTGCTAATGTGTAGGAATGAAGGCCAAAGCCGCATATAACACCTTTGCAAACAGGACTTAGAAAGGATTGACGTCTGAAGTTTTCCCTTGCATGGACGTTACTGATATGTACTTCTACAACCGGACTGCTTATAGCCTTTATGGCATCAGCCAATGCTATGGAAGTATGGGTATATGCCCCTGCATTAAGTATAATACCATCTACAGAAAAACCGACTGCGTGGAGTTTGTCAATTAAGTCGCCTTCGTGATTGCTTTGGAAATATTCAAAATGAACATTTGGATAAAGCGTTGGAAGAGAGGATAGATAGTCATCAAATGATTGGTTGCCGTAAATGTTGGGTTCTCGTTTGCCTAAAAGATTCAGATTAGGGCCGTTGATGATTACTATACTCTTCATATTTATTGTATTATTTCTTTTTTTCGTTGTGTATATTTTTGATGGACATATATAGTATATAGAAAGAGGGCAAGAGGCATATTCCATTGGTAATCCACATTTCCGGTATGTTTGCCAATACACCATATAGAAACCAAAAGAATACCCCTGTGGTCAGAATGGTGAACATAAGCAATGAGATGCTATGCGTGTCTTTGGTTTTATACACTTTAATGGCCTGAGGAAATTGGGCTATTGCCAAGCAGGTTCCTGCCATGTATCCGATTATCTGAAGTGCAATATCCATCAGGAAAAATTTTCTGCAAAGATAGTGAAAACCGACAATTGCTGCAAGCAGAATCTTATGTCAAACTTGCCCCTGTTTAGGTAGGATACAACCTTATTGCAATAATTGAATCGCCATTCAATTATTAGAAAAATATTTTTACGAAAATTGGATTTTAGCCAGTGCTTCTCCCACTACATAATTGCTTCCGCCTATAAAAATCAAATCGTCATCGCTTGCCATGGATTTTGCTTGCGCATAGGCTTCTTCAATGGATGAATAGGCATTTCCTTGCAACCCATGTTTCTGTGCAAGCATTTGCAATTCTTCTGCAGGCAAGGCACGTGGGGTAGATGCTTGTGTAAAGTAATAATGTGCTTTTTGCGGCATCATACAGAGAGCTTGGTCGATGTCTTTATCTTTTACCATTCCAAATACAATGTGCAGTTCCTTGCATGGATATTGGGCTAATTGTTTTCCAACATAGTTGAGGCCATGTGCATTGTGCCCAGTATCACAGATGGTCATAGGGTGAGTTGATAGCGTTTGCCATCTTCCTTTTAGGCCGGTTATTGTACATACGTGCGCATAGCCATTGCGAACAGCTTCTTCTGGGATATAATATCCCAGTTCGCGTAGTATCCCGATGGAGACAAAAGCCGTTTGTTTGTTATGTGATTGGTAATCTCCATGCAGTTCACAGCTATAGGCATTCCAGTCAGGTGAAACTTCTTGGTCAGCAAAGATTAGGAAACTGTTGGTTGCACGGGCTTTTTCAATGAATACCTGAGCACATTCGGCTTGTGTCTCGCCAATTACAACAGGGGTGTTGGGTTTGATGATGCCTGCTTTTTCTCCTGCTATAAGCGGTAGGGTGTTACCAAGAAATTCGGTATGGTCAAATCCGATATTGGTGATGATACACAAGTCAGGTTCAATTACGTTGGTGCTGTCCAACCTTCCTCCCAAACCAACTTCAATCACAGCTACATCCACATGTTCACGTGCAAAATAGTCCATAGCCATGGCAAAGGAATTCTCAAAGAAGGATGGTTTGATTTCTTCCATCAAATCCTTGTGCTTTTCCACAAAATCAATGACATCCGTTTCGCTGATAGCTTGTCCGTTGATACGGATGCGTTCAGAGAAATCGACCAGATGCGGTGAGGTAAACAAGCCTGTTTTATAGCCGGACTCTTGCAATGTTGCCGCTATCAGATGTGACGTGGAACCTTTTCCGTTGGTGCCGGCAATATGGATGGTTCTTATTTGTTTGTGTGGATTGCCTAGTCCCTCCAACAAATGGATAATATTGTCTAGACCAGGTTTATAAGCAGCCCCTCCAATGATATGAAAAGCTGGCTGTGAGGCATATAGATATGCAAGTGTTTCTTGGTAAGTCATGATTTCAATGCTTTATAAGAAACGGGAACCAAACCGATTGATTCCCGTTACATGTTAGTTTCTGTTTAATGGGCTATGCCGTTTGTTTGTTGTGTTTCATTTCGACAACAGCTTTAACTATTAAGTAGATTCCCCACAGAATGAAAGGAACGCTTAACCATTGTCCCATATTTAGCACCATAAAGGATTCGAAATCTTCCTGATTCAGTTTGATGAATTCCAGCACAAATCTAGTACCGAATATACCAATCAGGAATACGCCGAAAATCAGTCCGTTATAACGGTATGCTTTCTTTTTCCAATACATCCACCATGTAATGGCAAAAGTAATCAGACAATACAGCATTTCATATATCTGTGTTGGGTGGCAGGGTAGTGTATCACCATTGCGTACGAACAGAAAACCCCATGGCAATGTAGTTGGATTACCATATATTTCTGAATTCATCAGGTTGCCTAATCGTATGCAAGCACCACACAAGCAGATACCAATTACCAAACGGTCATATATCCATATATAACCCTTCTTGAATTGTTTGTTGATGAAAATACCGGCTATCAGTATGCCAATAGCACCACCATGACTGGCGAGTCCTCCTTGCCAGATATACAACAACTCCCATGGATGTGTCAGATAAGGATTACCATATTTGAAGGTCATACCCAAAAACTTGACAGGTTCCGGCAAGAGATGCCATTCATAAAACAGGCAATGCCCCAAGCGTGCACCGATAATTGTGCCTACAACAACATAGATAAACAGTTTGTCTGTCCATGCTTCCGGCAAATGCTCGTTTTTGTATATCTTGACCTGTGTCAAATATGTCAACCAAATACCTACCGCCCACAAGATGCCATACCAACGTATGCTGATAGGTCCTAGGGAAATAGCAACAGGGTCAACGTTCCATGTAATGAAATTCAGTATCATAAAATGGCTTCCAATTGAAGATTACATCATTTTACCGTGGCAATTCTTGTATTTCTTTCCGCTGCCGCATGGACATGGGTCATTTCGTCCCACTTTCTTTTCAACATGGATAGGCTCAGTACGTTGTTTTTCACGCGTATCCTGTTTTGAAGGGTCGTTGCCGACATTGTCCTTTTCCGTGCGATATTTGCTGTAGTCCTGTCTTCTTGCTTCCTGAGCTTGACGAACCTGTTCTGGATCTGGCATTGGAATCTGTCCTCTCATCAATATGGCAATCACTTTTCTGTTGATGTTGTTGATCATTTTCTTAAACAGATTGAATGATTCCAATTTGTAAATCAATAGAGGGTCTTTTTGTTCGTAGCTGGCGTTTTGAACAGATTGACGCAATTCGTCCAATTGACGCAAATGTTCTTTCCATTCATCATCAATCACATAAAGCAAGGTGGATTTCTCAAATGATTTAACCACTTCCTTGGCTTCTGTCTCATAGGCCAGTTTCAGATTGGCGGTTACGTTAAATACACGTTTTCCGTCAGTAACCGGTACCAGGATGTTTTGGAATTGCTCACCGCGTGTTTCATATACTTGTTTGATGACAGGGTAGGCTATCTCAGCCAGTTTGTCCATTTTGCGTTTGAATGTTTCCATTGCTTTCACAGCAACAGTTTCACTCAGTTTCTGTTCTTTTTCTCCACGGAAAGTTGATTCGTCAAATGGTGCTTCCATAGCAAAGACTTTCAGCAGTTCTTCATTCAGACCTGCATAGTCCATCACATCACGCATATCACCCACGATTGTTTCCGCAGTGTCATATATCATGTTGGTAATGTCCACTCCGATACGTTCACCCATCAGTGCGTGGCGACGTTTGGAGTAAATAACATTACGTTGTGCATTCATCACGTCGTCATATTCCAACAGACGTTTACGGATGCCGAAGTTGTTTTCTTCCACTTTCTTTTGGGCACGTTCGATGGAGTTGGAAATCATTTTGTGCTCAATCACTTCACCTTCTTCAAAGCCCATGCGGTCCATCAGTTTGGAGATACGCTCAGAACCGAACAGACGCATCAAGTCATCTTCCAGTGATACGTAGAACACAGAAGAACCTGGGTCACCTTGACGACCGGAACGACCACGCAACTGACGGTCAACACGGCGGCTTTCATGACGTTCAGTACCGATGATGGCCAAACCACCAGCTTCTTTCACTTCTGGGGTCAGCTTGATATCCGTACCACGACCTGCCATGTTGGTAGCGATGGTTACAGTGCCTTTACGGCCTGCTTCTGCTACAATTTCAGCTTCGCGTTGGTGCAGTTTTGCATTCAATACATTGTGCTTGATTTTACGCATGGT
>CALUKG010000115.1 GCA_944321155.1 uncultured Bacteroidales bacterium
GGCGGCCATCCGCAGGTTTTCCTTTTCGCTGTCAAGGGAATTGCAGTAGCCGTCCACATAGAGCGGAAGACTGCCGCTGAGTATGCTGTCCTTGTTCCGGCGCACGCATTCCAGCAGCCGGGCAAGTTCCCGGTAGTTGCCGTCAAGCGGCACATAGAACATATCCTTCTGTGGCACGAAACGGAAGGTGTAGGTGGTGTCCGCTTTTTGGTGGGCAAATGCAGGTACCAAAAAAATGGCAAACAAGAAAAATGTAAATAAACTTTTCTTCATAAATGAGATTATATCATTTTTTTCTTTGTTCTTTTAACAAAGTTATAAATAATAATGGTTTTTCTTGCTTACAAAGGCATCTATTTCGCTTGGTATTTCTGCTTTTCTTTTACTTTTTACTTTTTTTTGTTGATTGAGCACTTTCTTTTGTTGATTGAGCACTTTTCCTTTTGCTGATTGAGCACTTTTTTGTTGATTAAGCACAAGTCAATCTTTTGTGTTAAACTATAATTTTCTCCATTTTGCCGGCGTGCATCCTTCTTTTTCTGTGAATGATTTGATAAAATAACTACGGGATAAGAAACCGGATGACTCGGCAATTTTTTGGATGCTCATTTCTGGATGTTCCTTCAGCATATATTTTGCATATTCCAATCGAAGTCCGGTTATCCATTCGCAGAATGACACATGATATTTTTCCTTTATATAAGCATTCAGATACGTCCTGTTGGTATCAAGCATGTTTGCCATGTCCTGTATCGTAAGTCCAGATTGCGTGTAACTCTTATTTTTGAGCCAGGGTATCAGGCTGTTTTCTATGTTATCGAAATATTTAGGCAATTCCTTCTCTGTTTTTATATTTTCTTTTATCGGCTCATTTTCTATCTCCAGTGTGCGCTCTATTTGTTCATAGAATATCACATAATTTTGGTAGGAATAAAACAGGTAGCAGTAAAATGGTATTGAAGACAGAATCCACCAATTGATATATTTGTCAGGTAAGAATGTCAGTAGTCCGCATCCTACACCGTAAAAGATAGCCCAATAGGTGATTACGTTCATCCATTTTATGTATATCCCTATTTTTTCCGAATGTATATCGCTGAAAGCTTTGGTAGCTCTGTGATAAGTCCTGATGAGCCGGGAAGACAGCCAGATGCCATAACATAGCAGGCATATCGCCATAATTGCTGTGCCTGCATTCTGTGCTGTTCCTTTTGATACTGTAAACAGAATGTAGCTTGATAGGCCGGTATAGATTACCCATAATAGCAAATGTATCGCAATGCGGCGTAAAGTAATGTATAGTTTGTCTAGCAAAGTCATCAGCGCAGAACTGAAAAGCCAGTAACATAGGAAGTAGGTCGAAAGGTTCATAAGGATGGCTGCATTGTGGTTGATAAAACGGATACCTAAAAGCAGGTGAACCGCATAATTGGAGGATAGTATTAGCAAGGCCGCTCCCATAATTCTACTGGAGCGGATGTAATCCTTAAAAATGGGCTTCTCCGGTACTTTGAACAGTAAGAAGAAGAAGCTAAAAAATGTCATCAGCGACAATGCAGCGCATAGTGAATATTGATACACTAAATGATTCATGTTAAATTTAAGATTTAATTTTCGATAAATAGTAGTTTGGAGACAAAGATACTATATATTTTCGTTTATTGTTTTTCGTGTATCTCTTTTCTGCTTTTATTGCAGAAGATGAACAACAGCGTTATACGGTTCTTTTTCAACGCCTGTTTATCATTGCGGTTTGTTCCTGACTCCTAAAAATATAAACCTGTCAAGTACTTTCTTGCGGTATTCTTTGCCTATTTTTAAGTATGAGCCATTCACGACCACACAATTGCCACTGATTTGTTTGATATGATTGATGTTTACTAAAAAAGAACGATGGATACGTAAAAATATGTGTTCAGGCAGACTTTTCTGTATATGCCCCAACGGAAATGAAATCATATATTTTCCGTTCTTGGTATGGATTTTACAATAGCTGCCAGTTGCTTCAACCCAAAAGATATCTTTCATCGACAAGTGGTCATAATGTTCATGGTTATAAATGGCAACGTGAAGATGGTTGTCTTCTCTGTTTTCTTCAGATGATTGGTCGATACACTTAATTATAAGTTCTTCTTTATGTCCGTTCCGGATAATTCTTACCGGTATATTCTCCATATTTTCAGGGAGAATAATAACCAACTCTTGATTTTCTTTTTCCATATTTATATAGTTTTAAAGTGCAAATCAATTGCTGGCTTTTTTATTATCCGTCTTTGTTTTCTAAACGGCGAATATTCTTTCTGAACGTATTTACATTCCTCTAATACAAAGGATATACCCTTGCTTCCGGATGTCGACTGTTTTTTAAAGTTGCATAAACATTATAATGAACAGGGATTGGAAAATATCTTTCCTTCCCTGTTCATTGTACGCTGGCCTTCAATTCTGAGATTATTGATTAATCCAGCAGGTCATTCATCTCTTTAAATTCTTTTAAATCCTGATTCAATGATTCTTTCAGGCGATTGGCAGCATCACTTTCTTGCTTGCTAAGCCGCTCATTAATTTTTTCTGAAATTTTATCCGCATATATTTTATTGGCTTCCTTGGCACTCAATTCGTTTCTTGCATTCATGAAACGCTTTGTGGCATAATGCTCGTCAATATTTCTCTCCAATTGTTCATATAAAGTAGGCCGTGACCTTAATCTATGGCCGTGTTCGTCATTTTCTTCGTTCAGATTTTTTACGATTTCCAGTAAGGTGTCCATTTCTTGTAATGACGTATCTGAATATTCTGCATTGTTGGCAGCCACTTCAGACTTTATCTTGTTTGTCACAGTGCTTAAAGAACGGACAAACTCATCATCGAAAGAATTACAGTGCTGTTCTCTGAAAATCTCTTCTTCCCATTGGCTTTTTTCTAATATGCACGTAGCTTCTCTTGCATTCGGATCTTCATTGTCATACGCTTCCATATATGCGTTGTTAGAGTCCAAAAACAGTTTATTCATATTTTCACGTAGTTTGTTCATATCTTCGTAGGTTTCTTTGCACTTGCTGATATTCCTGCATTCATCCAATAAGGATGTGGATATGACTGCTTCCAGACTTCCTTTGACGGAACGGCCTTGTTCAATTTCTCGTTTCATCTCGTCAGCCTGTTTTTGAGTCGTTCCGGTTACGAAATTCTTGACATCTTCAATGATTTTACCAACATTTATCTCTTTTGTGATTTCCAGATCCTTGCCGAAGACTGTCAATACTAGCTTTCCATTTATTCTCTGTTCTTTCGTATTGGCTATGACAGTCAGTTCCAAACTCTTTATCCATAACAGTTGGACGGATGTGTTTATGATATAGTTTATGGAATCGAAAATTTCTTCTACTGCTTTTCCGCCTAGGTCTAAGGCTTTCTTGGCTATTTCCAGGGTTTCGTATGCCACACCTATGGCCACTTTTACAGCAGTAGCAGCTATTTCATAAGCGATAATTTCCGCTTCTTTCGCAATTTTCTTTCCAATCTGATACCACTTATATTTTTTCTTTTCATCTTCGCATTTTTTGATTTTCTTATTAAAATCGTCTATTTTCGACTGTAGCTTGCATACTTCATTCTGTGCTTCGTCAATCTTTCGTTTTGCATTCTCCAACTTGTTCTTGACGCTCTTCGCTACATCCTTCAGTTGATTCTGCAATTTCCGCAGCTCGTCAAGGAAGCCTTGGGTATCAAAAGATATGTATGCTTTAAAACCTGCTGTAGAGAAATTGGCAAGTTGCCCTTCCAATTTAATGGCTAACTGGAAGCCTTCATAATTGGTCATAATGTCTATATACACGAGACGTTCTTTGATATAGACAAGTGAATCAAATGTAAATATTCCTAGAATGGAAATGTAGGCATTCAGATAGAAGGTCAATTCCCCTTTGTTTTTCTGTACACATAAGTAGAAGTCTATGCCATCGTTGCTTTTGTCCAATAATTGACCTGCAACTCCTCCATCGATAGGATTGAATGGCATATTCTTATTCGATTTGCTGAGCGTCAGTATGTTTCCTATGACAACCTTTTGCATTTGAAATAAAGCTATCAGGGATAGGCTCTTTTCTATAGAGAAGAGAAAGCGGGCTCTGATTCCGAATATTTCCAAAGTTCCGCAGATGAACATTCCAACTGGCATATTGTAACCTCCCAGTTGCATAGGGACATAGCATAGATAAATCTGGCAGTTCAATGAAATGTCACCTGTATGGTTGATGCGGAAATGACGCATTGTGTTTTTATCCGTGAGGATGTATTGTCCGGTGTCATTTCCAAGTGGCTCCAGATTGTAGTCCGCTGTAATTCTTAATAACTCATTCATGTTGCCGTTGAATCCATCTACCACCTTTTTCTCAAAAGATAATTTTCTCTTATCGTATTCAGCCAACTCTTCATCGGCTTTCATCTGAGGATATTTGAGTTCGTCTTCTTTTAATCCCACATTGGCGTTTTTCAGGTCAAAGTCACCAAGTGCTATAACATCAAGGCAGTCCGCTGCGTCCCATTGTATGTCCGCAATTTCCCTTATGAGATCTTTTAACGTGATGCGACCGGTTGTTGATGTCATAGCTGCTGAAAGTAGTGTTATTTTAGGTGGAGGTGGGGCTGGGTTAATGATAAATGCTCCAAACAGGGTAAGGTTGTTGGTATTCAGTCTTCCCATCATACCAAATGTCAGACCTGAACCGGCGATACCGATTGTCATTCCTAAATCCGAAAACGAAAGGCGTGAATTTAGAGGTATGCGTGAATTTGAAGAGGCGGAAAGTGTGAAAGATGTATTTGATACCGCACCGTTGAATGTGAAATCCAATAGCATGTTCTCCAATTTGAACTTAAATGTACTTTGGGCATAGAAAAGGAATTCTGCTCCAGATATTTTGATGCCGAATTCAATACCTTCCATGATAAAATTGTCCGTTTCCACCTTTTCACTTCTTAGCAGGGCTATAAATTCCCTGTCTGTGAAGCTGCCTCCTATCCCCAGATATAATTTGTTTAGTCCTGTCAGCTTGTTGACGTTCTTTCCGAAATCATTGCTGTTTAAATCGAAAATGCCGGTTGCAAGCAACTGTGCATTACTGAATTTGTCTAATATCTTTATGTTTTCAAAATCCTTGCTTATACGTTTTAATAGAGACAGGCTTTTTGTATTAGATCCGTTGTTGCGGACTATCAGAGCGAGGTTGATTATATGTAAAGGCTCGACAATTCTGCCTACAGCTTGCTCAAAATTGTTTCCGTTCTTGAGCCCTTCAGTGTTGACCGTAACCAGAAGTTGCTTAGTTTCCTTTGATAAAGTTACTCCACATGTAATTCCGGATGTTTTCAGAGAAAAGGCATAGTTGTCACCTCCAGCTATAAAATCTACTGAAAATTCGGTGTTTTTTTTAGGCAGGATGGAGAGCTTGTCGGCGAGTGCATTCATCCCTGTTTCTTCGTTGCTGATGAAATTATCTACGCACTTCCCTTGTGTATTCAGTGAACCGACTATTATTGTTTCTTCTTTTATGCGGGCTATGCCGAATAGGGCAGGAAAACCCATAGCTTTGCCGTTTGCGATGACGCAAGCATTCATTTTCTCGCTCATAATATCCGTTATTATAATATATAAATCAGGTTGGCTGAAATTTGGGATTGCTTCTGTTTTTCCTAAGTCCAGCCAACCTGAAAAGAAATAGTTGTTTTATGCTTCCAATAATTTCAGCATCTCAGTGATTTCACCGGCTCCAATATTCTTTAGAACCGCTTTCCGTTTAGTGTTCCATACGGCAATGAAAACACTGTTCAGCTTGAAGGCACCGAAATCCGGTAGTGCGTCTTGAAGGTCAACATTGATAGCCAAAGCATATTCTGTAGTTGTTTTGCTATCCTCATTTTTAGGTTCCTCTTTCTTTGGCTCATTGGGCATTTCAATGTATAAGAAAGCAGCAGCCAACTGGAACTTTATTTCATCTGGATTGATGGACTTGCCCTCTTTCTTGACCGCATTGATCTTCTCTTTGATGTTTGCATCGGCTCCATCAATGTTCAAGGCCTTTTTGAACTCGTCTGTAATTTCACCGAGTGACACGGTTGGAGGATTATCCGCTTTGGTGGGGAGGACAAGTGCTCTTGTACCAGTATCGGATTTCTCCAAGATTGCTTGGAAATCAACCTTCAGTAAGTTAAAACTTACTCCTGTAGCAAAATTCGTCATAATACTTAATTTAGCTGTTAATACTCGATTTGGAATGAAAGTATATCCGGATCTTTCTTTCTGCCATAAATCTATGCGGTATTTTGCTAATAAGTTGTTTCCGTTTTACAAACGGCATTTATTTTTTCCGAACGTATAGTTCGTAGCTTTTCATTGATTCGTTTGAATGTCGTAGTATCTCTTCGGAAAGTTACGTTCAGAAGAAATTTTCGTCCTTAGTAAAACACAT
>CALUKG010000116.1 GCA_944321155.1 uncultured Bacteroidales bacterium
GAAACGGAATTTGTGGGATATGACCAGACGGAATGCATGACACGTATTCTCAGATACCGTAAAATCAAACAGAAAAATCAGGAACTCTATCAGATTGTATTGGAAAAGACACCTTTCTACGCTGAAATGGGTGGACAGGTTGGTGACCAAGGCTACCTGGGCAATGTGGAAATCATAGATACGAAAAAGGAAAATAACCTGCCTGTGCATTTGGCCAAACAAATGCCGGAAAATCCGGAAGAGCTGTTGTTGGCACGCATTGACGAGGAAAAACGTATGGCTACTGCATGTAACCACTCAGCTACCCATCTGCTGCACGAAGCGCTCCGCGAAGTGCTCGGTACGCACGTGGAACAAAAGGGTTCGTATGTGTCGCCTGATTCCCTGCGTTTTGACTTTAGCCATTTCCAGAAAATGACGCCTGAAGAGCTAAGGGAAGTGGAGGCATTGACCAACAAGAAGATACGCGCAAACTATGCATTGGATGAAAGACGCAATGTGCCTATTCAGGAAGCCAAACAAATGGGAGCTATGGCTTTGTTTGGAGAGAAGTATGGCGAGAGTGTACGTGTTATCCGCTTTGGTAATTCTGTGGAATTGTGCGGTGGTACGCATGTGAACGCTACAGGCCGTATCGGTTCGTTGCGTATATTGAGCGAGAGCAGTATTGCTGCCGGTGTGAGAAGAATTGAGGCTGTAACAGCCGAAGCAGCCGATAAGCTGGTTTATTTCCAACAGGATTTGCTGGAGAATATCCGTCAGTTCTTTAATAATGCGCCAGATTTGGTGGTGGCTATTAAAAAGTCGATTGAAGAAAACAACGCTTTGAAGAAACGTGTGGATGACTTCATGCAGGAGAAAGCCAACCGTTTGCGTGACACCTTGCTGGAAAATACGCAGCAAATCAATGATGTGAAATATATTGAGCTCAAGGGTGAATTCTCACCAGAATTGGTAAGGGCAATTGTACCGCATTTGCGTGGAAAATTTTCGGATGTGAAGTTCGTGTTTGTCGCTGCCATCACGTATGAAGGCAAACCTTCATTGACCATTTTCCTCAGCCAGCCAATGGTGGATGCCGGCTTCAATGCCGTACAGATGGTAAGGGAAGCAGCCAAAGCCATCCAAGGAGGTGGAGGAGGACAACCGTTTATGGCAATGGCAGGTGGAAAGAAGGCTGACGGCATAGACGAAGCCTTGGCAACCGTTCAACAAATGTTGCAGTAATGCCTGCTGTAAGACGGGGTGTCTATTAATTATTATTCTGACATACCTTAAAGGGGTTGCATCAAAATTAGTCATTTTGACACAGCCCCTTGCTGTTTCAAAAAAGAAAAGCTATCTTTGTCGAAATTCAAATTATATCTTAAATACTCAAACTATGGATAAACGTAGTAGTTTACTATTGGCTGTGATGCTGTTTTTGGCATTCAGTGTACAAATGGCCTATGCGCAAAAGAAACAAAACAAAGCATCGTATGCGGTGAGCTGCATTGCTTTCTATAACCTGGAAAACCTGTTTGACACCATCAATGATCCGAATATCAATGATGAGGAATATTTACCGGACGGACCCAATAAATGGAATTCGCTGAAATACAACAGCAAACTGGAGAATATGGCCTATGCCATCTCAAAAATCGGTTTGGAAGTATCACCGGTAGGTCCAGTGATTCTGGGTGTATCGGAAATTGAAAACAGGGGAGTGTTGGAAGACCTCGTAAAACAGCCGGCCATCAAGGACCGCAATTACCAGATTGTACATTATGACAGCCCTGACCGAAGAGGTGTTGATGTAGGTTTGCTCTATAACCCGGATTATTTCACGGTGACCAATACGGCTTCACACAGACTTCATGTGCCTGAAAACCCGGAACTGAGAACCCGTGACCAGTTGCTGGTGAGCGGTTATGTTCAAGGCGAGAAGATACATGTGATTGTGAACCACTGGCCATCTCGCTATGGCGGTGAGCTCTATTCCCGTCCTAACCGTAATGCTGCTGCTGCATTGACCAAATCAATTTGTGATTCTATCTATAAAAAGGAACCAAAGGCCAAAATCATCATCATGGGTGACTTGAATGACGACCCTTATAATGAGAGCTGTGCCGTTGTGCTCGGTGCAAAGAAGGACCGCAAGGATGTGGAACCGCAAGGCTATTTCAACACTTTGTGGAAAACGCTTGACAGAGGCATCGGTTCGTTGGGATATAACGATTCATGGAACTTGTTTGACCAGCTCATCATCTCAGGCAACCTGGCGCATGCCGACAGCAACAATGAACTGGCATTCTGGAAATCGGAAATATTCAACAGAGATTTTCTCATTGTGCAGGAAGGACAAAACAAGGGCTATCCGAAACGTACACACACCAGCGGCGTATGGACCAACGGATATAGCGACCACTTCCCTGTAATCATTTATCTTATCAAGAAAAAATAAGCATATACTATATGGAATATACTACCCGCAAGGGACGACTGATTATGCCCGAATATGGGCGGAATATACAGCAGATGGTGGAACACGCAATGACCATTGCTGACAAGGAGGAAAGAACGCGATGTGTGTATTCGATTATTCACACGATGGGCAACCTTTTTCCTTATCTGCGTGATGTCAACGATTTCAAGCACAAGCTTTGGGACCACCTGGCCATCATGTCGGATTTCAAACTGGATATTGATTTTCCTTATGGTGAGCCGGAACTGGCTGTGCTGGAGGCAAAACCAGAGCCGATTCCTTATAATCAGACCAAAATTACGCACATGCACTATGGACGCATTGTGGACGAGATGATTCAAAAGGCTATTGATTATGAGGAAGGTGATGAAAAACAAGCGCTTATACGTGCAATTGGCAACCAGATGAAGAAAAACTTCCTTATCTGGAACAAGGATATTGTGGATGACCAAAAAATATGGGCTGACTTGCTGGAGATGTCAAACGGAAAGCTCTATCCGTCGGAAGAAACGATGAAGTTGTCAGAGCCGAAAGAATTGCTCGGACTGAGCAACAATAAAAAGCAGAACAAGAACATGCCACAGAAAAAGTGGAATAACCAAAATAAGAAACAATAATAGGTATGGCATCGTTTCGTATTGAAGGGGGTCGGAAACTGAATGGGGTGATTGTTCCCCAAGGTGCCAAGAATGAGGCACTTCAGGTGATTTGTGCTACATTGCTCACGGAAGAGGAGGTAATCATTTCCAATATTCCTGATATTCTGGATGTGAACAATCTGATGACCATGCTTTCTTCACTCGGTGTGGCGGTGAGGCGTGTGTCCGACGGTACCTATGCGTTTTGTGCCAAACATATTGACGAGCAATATCTTGATTCACAGGAATTTTATCGACAGGCTACTTCCTTGAGAGGGTCTGTGATGCTTTTGGGACCGCTCTTGGCCCGAATCGGACATATGGTGTTGCCTAAGCCCGGTGGTGACAAGATTGGACGAAGACGATTGGATACGCACTTTATCGGTATTGAAAAATTAGGAGCCCGTTTCGATTTTGATTCGGTAAAGAGCCAATATAATGTGGTGGCTGACCAGCTCAAAGGAACATATATGCTGTTGGATGAGGCTTCGGTTACAGGTACGGCCAATATTCTTATGGCGGCTGTTATGGCTGAAGGTACGACTACCATTTACAATGCGGCTTGTGAACCTTATGTACAGCAATTGTGCCGGATGCTTAACGCAATGGGAGCTAAAATCACCGGTGTGGGGTCTAATTTGTTACATATTGAAGGTGTGAAGCAATTACATGCCTGCACGCATCGTCTCCTGCCCGATATGATTGAAGTGGGCAGTTTCATCGGGATGGCAGCCATGACCGGCTCTGAGATTACCATAAAGGACGTTGCCTATGATGAATTGGGAATTATTCCTGACTGCTTCAGACGGCTGGGTATTCATGTTGAGAAGATAAATGATGATATTTATGTGCCCCAACAGGATTCCTATACGATTGACTCGTTTATTGACGGCTCGATTATGACGATTGCCGATGCTCCATGGCCGGGCCTTACGCCAGACCTGCTGAGTGTGATGCTGGTGGTGGCAACGAAGGCAACCGGCAGTGTATTGATTCATCAGAAGATGTTTGAAAGCCGTCTGTTCTTTGTTGACAAACTCATTGATATGGGGGCGCAAATTATCTTGTGTGACCCGCACAGAGCCACTGTAATCGGTTTGGGACAGCGTTTCTCGCTCCGACCTGCCAATATGAGCTCACCGGATATCAGAGCCGGTATAGCCCTGCTTATTGCGGCAATGAGCGCCAATGGAGTAAGTACCATTCATAATATCGAGCAAATTGACAGAGGATATCAGCATATTGACGAGCGCCTGAATGCGATAGGTGCCCATATTACGCGTGTTTGATATGCTTCGCGATAAACAGAGTGGGGGTGTGTCAGTGGCGGACAAACCCCCATTTTTGTTTTTGTACGCAGTGGGGTGTATATGACGGCTGCAGCTCGGCCATGAGTATTGTGGCGGAGAGGGGTTCTTTGGGTGCACAGGAAGGTTTTTCTGTTTATAATGCTTCTAAATAACGTTTTTCCTGTAAGTTTGTTGATGTTGGACCAAATGCTTTTATTCATAGTACTTTACCAAAGGAGCGGCGAAAAATAAGCCTGAATTTTGGATGAGAGATATTTGCTGATTATCAGAAAGTTATGACATTGGGAAATGTCATAAATCCTTTAAAATCAAGTACGGATACTTTAAATGTCTGATTTAAAAACACATACGAAATTCGTTGAACGACCTATTTAGGAACACTTTTTTATTAGAAAAAAAATGCTGAATTTTGCTCTGTAAGATTCAAAGACGACGCTGTCAATGTTAATTGCAGATTTTCAGTAGTATAGCGCACCGAATTCTTATCGGGACGCTTTTTTTGTCGCTTAAATCTTCATTTTTTGAAAGGTAAAAGAGAAAAACGATTAAGGATTTTGTAGTTGTAGCATGGAACAAGTAAAGCAATATTGGCAACAATGTTTGGAGGTGATTAAGAGCAATATTTCTGATCAAGAATATAAGACTTGGTTTGCTCCCATTGTTCTTTCCAGTTACACGAACAAGACCTTGGTTCTGGAAGTTCCCAGCCTTTTCTTTGCTGAGATTTTGGAAAGCAGATATATTGATTTGCTTTCGAAAGTTATCTGCCGCTTCTTTTCTCCTGATACGCAATTGGAATATAAGGCAATGGTGGTCAAGTCGCCAGATGCCACTACGACCATACCGGGCGAGCATAATATGGTTCAAACCCGGAATAATGTTGTTAGTTCGCATGCCAAGACCCGTTTGCCGGAATTTGATTCACAATTGAATCCTGCCTATAGCTTTGATGCATTGGTGGAAGGAAACAGCAACAAACTGGCCAGAACGGCAGGATTGAGCATTGCCAAAGAGCCAGGGAAGACGGCTTTCAACCCGTTGTTTATTTACGGTCAATCGGGAGTGGGTAAGACTCACCTTGCCAATGCCATTGGTGTGATGACCAAACAACTGAATCCAGATGCACGTGTATTGTATGTACCTGCCAACACATTCCTGATTCAATATACGGATGCGGTCAGAAACAACGACCAGAATAACTTCTTGAACTTCTATCAGACGATTGATGTGCTGATAGTGGATGATATACAGGAGTTTGCCGGCAAGCAGGCAACGCAGAATACCTTCTTCCATATCTTTAACCATTTGCATCAGGCAGGCAAACAATTGGTGTTGACTTCTGATAGACCTCCGTTGGCTTTGGCAGGATTGGAGCAACGCTTGCTCACCCGTTTCAAATGGGGCTTGTCAGCCGAACTGGAACGGCCTGATTTGGCTCTGAGAAAAGCCATCTTGAAAAGCAAAATTTACAGAAACGGATTGGAAATTCCGGAAGATGTGGTTGATTTTATTGCCACCAATATAGATGACAATGTAAGAGATCTCGAAGGAGTGCTTATATCTATCATGGCTCATTCAACGCTTACTGCAGCTCCCATTAATTTGGATCTGGCCAAGAAGATTATGGGAAATGTGGTAAATTTAGTGGCTAAACAAATTACTGTAGAATCAATACGTGATGTGGTTTGTGAGCATTTTGCATTGCCAGTGGCTGCTATCAGTACCAATTCCAGAAAGAGGGAAGTGGTACAAGCAAGACAAATTGCCATGTATTTCTCCAAACAATTGACATCCAATTCCTTGTCATCAATAGGAAGTATTATTGGACAGAGAGACCATGCAACAGTGTTGCATGCATGTAAAGTGGTTGCAGGATTGATTGAGATGGACAAGAATTTCAAAGCAACCATGGAAGAGATAGAGGAAAAGATAAAATCTTGATACAAGAGTGAAAGATTGGGGCAAAA
>CALUKG010000117.1 GCA_944321155.1 uncultured Bacteroidales bacterium
ACTGCGCAAGTGGGAGAGTAGGTAGCCGCCGTTTTTCAGTATCCTTCCGGAGATGTTCCGGAAGGATATTTTGTTTTATACAGATCTGGCATATAAGACAACCGGTATATGCTTGCCTGTGGCCTCATAAGAAGCCCCCGTATCCGAATTGCAGTTTGGATACGGGGGCTCTTTATATATTCAGGTGTCTTTTATTCCCTGTACTTATCACTGCCCCACAGGTGCTTCATCCATTTATACCTTGTTTTGCTTAGAAGTATTTTTTTGCTCTTAAAAACAGAAGAATGTGCTTAATCTAAAGGTATAATATGAATGTGACAGCTTGCCAATGGTCTCAAAAGATTTCTTTGTACGTACAAGAAAATAGTATTTCTCTCTTGTTTATATCAGAAATTGATTATATCTTTGTGATATCAATTTAATATCACTTTAAATCAATGATTATGGATACACATGAAATGGATTACAAGGGATTCAAGATGAATGGTTTCTTGGCTCTTTTTTTATTCGTCTTTGTATGGGCAACTCTTGCAGTGTGGTGTTTTGTGATAGGTAGTTTACCACTTTGTATTTTAGGGACAGTGATGTTGCTGCTTTGGATTTTATTGAATTGTGGTTACATTATGCTAGAACCGAACGAAGCTAGGGCTATGGTCTTTTTTGGAAAGTACAAAGGAACATTCCGTGAAACGGGTTTCTTTTGGGTAAATCCGCTCATGACAGCAAAGAAGCTCTCTTTGCGTGCTAGAAATCTTAATGTAGAACCAATCAAGGTGAATGATAAGATGGGTAATCCTATTCTTATTGGGTTGGTTTTAGTGTGGCGTTTGAAAGATACATACAAGGCAATGTTTGAGATTGATGCACAAACAATGGCTTATGGTGGTACAACATTGAATTCTAGCAATGCCTTGGTTAATCGCATGAATGCCTTTGAAAGCTTTGTGAATGTACAGAGTGATGCGGCATTGCGCCAGGTAGCAGGACAATATGCATATGATGACAATGAGGGTGCAGAAGGCGAATTGACATTGCGCTCAGGAGGTGAGGAAATCAACGAACAGTTGGAGCAAAAATTGAATGAACGGCTTAAAATGGCAGGTATTGAAGTTGTAGAGGCACGTATCAACTATTTGGCCTATGCACCAGAAATAGCCGCTGTAATGTTACGTCGTCAGCAAGCTTCAGCTATTATTAGTGCACGTGAGAAGATAGTAGAGGGCGCTGTCTCTATGGTACAAATGGCGTTGGACAAGTTGTCGAAAGATGAGATTGTCGAACTGGATGAAGAGAAAAAAGCAGCAATGGTAAGTAATTTGCTGGTTGTACTCTGTGCAGATGAAGCAGCACAGCCAGTCGTTAATACGGGGACACTGAATCATTGATAGGTTTATGAAGTTTATGAGCTGGCTATAGTGATTGGGGAATAGTCTTCAGGACTACCTTCCGGGAGGGATATATATAATGGTAAGGAATTCTATATGTTTCGATAGCAACTTGTATCATACTTCTACATTCTTTGGTAACAAAAAGAGGAGATTTGATGTCTAAAAAAGAGAACACAATCAAGAGTTTTGTATTGCGTGTGGATGCTGCCACAATGGAAGCAATTGAAAAATGGGCTGCAGATGAATTCCGCAGTACCAATGGGCAGCTTCAGTGGATTATTAACGAAGCATTGCGTAAGAGTGGAAGATTGAAAAAAACGAAGAAAAATGACAATCTACAAAATCAGGAGGACTAATTCTTTATAGCGTATTAGAAGGCAGAGAGTGTGAGATATATACTAGTAGGCAAACAATAAGCCCGATAGCATAAACGTGTTATCGGGCTTATTTTGAATTGATTTATGATAAAAGTTATAGGTTGATTTGATTTCCGTTTGCATCTGTAATGTTTTCATAAGTCACATTCTCAACCATCCTCATGGTAAGAGGTTTCCCCTTTTCATTTACAATTTGTGTGTTTTTGATGACAATACCATCCGTCTGGTTTATTTCTGCACCATATGTTGCTTGTATGAAAATGCTGTCCAATTGAACATTCTTTATTTTCATTTCAGGTAAGCCATTGAACAACATGGCTCGTTTGGCTCCTGCACAAGTGACGTTCTTTATATAAATATCTTTGAATTGTGGCGTTTCAATGCTTACAGGTGGAATATCTGCCTGCATGCGAGCCATGATTTCTTCCTCAGTTTCTTCTCCGGCGCCCTTACCGCCATAAAACAAGTCAAACAATAATGGGTCGGTCGGTATATCCTTCATGTAGATATTTTGTATATGGATATTTTCTACGATACCACCGCGTCCTCTGGTACTTTTGAATCTTAATCCAACATCAGTACCAATAAATACGCAATTTTCTACGTATATGTTTCTGATATCTCCAGACATTTCGCTTCCAACTACAAAGCCACCATGCCCATGATAAACGGTACAGTTATTTACCAATACATTTTCCGTAGGAATACCACGTTTTCTTCCGTCCTCATTTTTGCCGGATTTCATGCAAATGGCGTCATCGCCAACATCGAAATTGCTGTTTATAATAAGGGTATTTGAACATGATTCAATGTCAATTCCATCACCATTTTGCGAGTACCATGGGTTTCTCACTGTCAGATTGTTGATAATGATATTATTGGACATAAGTGGATGTATGTTCCATGCTGGTGAGTTTTCAAATGTGACTCCTTCAAGCAAGATGCCGTCGCACTCAATAAAGCTGACCATAACGGGACGCAAGAAAGAGTGAATCTCTTCCCATTCGTTATCTTTTACGTTAGCAGGTACATTTTGGTCAATGCATAAGCTTTGTCCGTAAAGTGAACTCTCATATGGAAACCACATGTCTCCTTTTTCATTTACAACGCCACCTCTACTAAGGAAACCTTTCCATTGGTTACCAGTCACTTTTGATTTCTTGACAGGACGCCATGCGTCTCCAGAACCATTAAACGTTCCGTGTCCGGTGATGGCAATGTTTTTGGCCCCGCGTGCAGAAATAGGAGATTGGCATCTTTTGGTATCTACGCCTTCAAAACTGGTTTCAATGATAGGGTAGTCCTTATAGTTGGGTGAGAAAACAATAAGTGCGCATGGCTCCGTATACAATCTTACGTTGTTCTTCAAAACAATAGGTCCAGTCATCCATACTCCCGCAGGAATAACCACAGTACCTCCTCCCGCTTCACATACATTGTCAATAGCCGCTTGAATGGCTTCCGTATTCATGAATATTCCGTTGCCTTGTGCGCCAAACGATTGGATGTTCACAGTCATTTCGGGGAAAGAGGGCACTTTCACTTGGGGCATTTCCACCTTAGTCTTTTTATACAGAGCCTCCACATCCGTCTGGGTTGTTGACTGATATGGGTCTGTTGACTGTTTTTTGACATCAGTACATGAGATAATACACAATGCACTGACACAGGTAATCAATAATTGCTTTAACATGGTTTTGCTCAATATAGTTGTTTAATATTAATCAATTTCACAACTGCAAATGTAGTTATATATAATATCTTTCATGTATAATTTCTGACGCCTTATGTGGACAATTTGCTTCTATTTTTGTATTTTCGCCGTGTATTATAAATATTAGTGGCATGATTAATAGAGAAGAACTGTTTCTTATCGGCAAAGTCTGTAAGACACATTCCCTTCAAGGGGAAGTGGTATGTGAGTTTACTGACTTCAGTTTTGACGAATCTGATGCAGAATATCTGGTTATAGATTTAGGCTCTTTCTTGGTTCCTTTCTTTTTGGAGGAATATAGATTTAAGAATGATATAGCTGCAATTGTTAAGTTTGAGGGGGTTGACAATGAAGCGGAAGCCAATAAGCTGGTGGGGGTGTCTATATATCTGCCTTTGAGTTTCAAACCGGCCTTGACCCACGAAAACATGACTTGGAATGATTTTATCGGTTTCCGCCTTATCGACGAGCATGCCGGTGAGTTGGGTGAAATCACATATGTCGATGACTCAACGGCCAATGTCCTTTTTGTTGTTCATTACAAGGATGAGGAAATTTACATTCCTGCGGTGGAAGAGTTTGTGGTAGATATCCAGTTGGAAGAGAAACGAATCATTATGAATTTGCCTGACGGACTTTTGTCCATCGATGAAGCTGTTTCTGATGAAGAATAATATTTGCCTATCGGTGTCTATATTTCTATTGGTAAAGCTTTGGATTTGAATTGCCATTCCTGGAAATCAATGTTTTTCCAAAGTACAATATGGTTTTTCTTGTTCAGTTCAATAGGGAGGGTGTTCTCTTTCAGGAAGGCAAGAAGATTGTCTTTCCCGCTTAATTCAGGCAGAATAATGTTGTTCTTAAGCTCACCGCTGATAACACCGTCATAGAACAGGGTGTGTGCAGTTTCTGTCGGACATTTTTCCAACGGAATAATCTCGACAACCGTATGGGATGCATCTATGCCAATGACGCAATTTCTTACCAGTTCCTCTTGGTAAAACAATAGTGTGGAAAGATAGCGTTTGGTCATTTGACTATGAATTTTCTGAAACTTCTGTTTTGCTGCACATTTTCAGTAGTATCTTCTTGAAGACTAATGGTTACTCCCGATGGAGGCAGCAAGGCTGTAGTATCTTTAAACGCCTCCATATAGCTGCATGAGTCAAGCATAAGGTATATCCATTTTTTAGGCTCGTCAGGCAGAGTGTCTATACGGAGAGTGCACATGGCATCCCAATAGCTTTTGTCGGGACATACGATATCCTTCGGTATCTCGGGAGGTACTTTGGCCATGTTGACTTCCTTTTCCAGTTCTGCAACAACGTCAATGTATATCTTTTCAAAGATTTTGGGATTGGCAGTATACCATACGAGCGAAGAGTCAAATTGGGCCTGCGATACGTGGTGCCTGTTCAAAACGTTTTGGTAGCATACGGTTTTTTCTTCCGAATAGCCATATTGTTTGCCGGCAACATATATGATACCATCTGCTTTATGTAGGTCGATAAGCAAATGGGTCATTTCTTTGCGGCTCAATACTTCATCCGGTCGTGAAGAACATCCTGCAATGATAGTGGCAAGCAATATGAAAAACCAGGCCTGCATAATCTCTTTAGGCAGCGTTTTTTTCTTTCTTTTCAAGACTGTCATTCAGTTCCTTTCTATAGAAAATAAGTATAAGGAATACTGCTATTGTGATAGCCGAATCGGCAATGTTGAATACGGGCTTAAAGAACAGCACTTCCCCCATATCATTGTGGATGAGAGGAAAATACAGCATGTCGACCACTTTCCCATAAAAGAAAGGCGCATAACCGCCGTTTTCTGGCATAAATGTGGCTATGCTGAATGGTGTGCTCTCACTGAAAATCAGTCCATAAAACATGCAGTCTATGATGTTGCCCAATGCTCCTGCAATAACCAGTGCTATGGTAAGCAGATAACCTGTCTTGACATGCTTTTTTATTAATGTGTGTAAATAGTAGCACATAAATCCGGCAACAACAATTCTGAACAGGGTAAGGAATAGTTTATCAAAAAATTCCCATCCGAAAGCCATACCCGGATTTTCAACAAAACAAATCTGAAACCACGGCAATACCTCAATATAGCCGCCCAGTGGAAAGTGGAGTTTGATGTAAAACTTGCTAATCTGGTCAATCAGCAATATCAACACAATGAATAGACTGATTAGTATACGATTCTTTTTCTCTGACATAACAAATGATATTTGCTGATTTTAGGAGGTGTACAACGACCCAAATCAGCAAATATATAAGGTTTATATTACAATGTTATTTACTTGACTTTGCTTCGATGCTTAATGTAGCGTGAGGCACAGCTCTTAGACGCTCTTTAGGGATAAGCTTGCCCGTTTCCCTACATATGCCATATGTCTTGTTTTCTATTCTTACCAATGCAGCCTGCAGGTGCTGGATAAATTTCATCTGGCGTTGTGCCAGCCTGCCAGCCTCTTCTTTGTTCAGCGTAGTTGCACCTTCTTCCAATACCTTGAAGGTAGGTGCTGTGTCCATAACGTCATTGCCACTGTTGGCAATGGCTTCACGCAACTCTTCATATTCTGCTTGCGCTTTAGCTAGTTTGGATAGTATAATGGCTTTAAATTCTTCCAATTCAGCATCTGAATAACGTGTTTTCTCTTCCATAGTACATTTATTTTTTATATGCTATTAATCTGTTTTTTTATAACCGCGAAAATAGCGATAATATCTGAGATTACGAAATGATTTATATCTTATTTAGAAGAGTGAAAACAAAAAGAGGGTGTATCAAAATTCAGGTACACCCTCTTTTCGTATCCAACCGAAAAGCAAAGATAGAAAAGGGA
>CALUKG010000118.1 GCA_944321155.1 uncultured Bacteroidales bacterium
AAAGCCGTGTATCAATGTACAACGTACATTTGACACACAGCTTGCTTTGTTTTGAATTCGTCGAACTCACGTTAAATTACCACAAAGAAGGTCATTGCGTATATTCAACAGGGTCATTCCGTAAAAACTCAATCTAATTTGGAGCAATTCGTAAATTTTTCAGGTCAATGCGTAAAAAAGAAATGTTTTTGTAATGCAATTTTTTATTAGGTGATAAATTAATATTGCTAAAATTAATATACTGTTTTATCTTTGCCTATAGAAAACCATGTATGCGGATAGACTTGGATGTGGCATTGTAATTATCAGTTAACTCAATATGGCGAGATCATGACAGTAAAGTTTAAAATGATGGTACTTCTGTTTGCAGGAGTTATGTTTTCGTTTGTTTCTCATGCGCAGATGTATGAGATTGACAATTTGTATGGTGATTCAATTGACTTGAAGAAAGCCGAGAAAAATGAAAAAGGTGAATACTATGGAGGTGAAAGGACCCTGACTTTGGCTAATGGAACATTAGTTACGGTTAAGGAAGCTGCCGGTTATTTTGATGTGTTGGTGGAATATGAAGGTGACTATTATGTGGTTCATCCCAATAAGTTGAAATTCAGCAAAAAGAATCCTTCGGGAGTAGAAAACACTTGGCAGGATGTTTCAGAAAGGAGACAGCACAGTGCATTAGGCCATTTCTGGTATACCTTAATTCCTTATTATATTATATTGGCTATACTTCTAGCTGTGGGAGTTATGTTGCTTCTATTGCAGATGGTGAAAAAGTTTGCCTCCTTAGAGTCCACATTACTGCTGTGGATACCTATTGGACTTTTTGCGGCTTCATTATTGGAATTGATTGGTTATTTCACGTTGGGTGACGATTTCATTTGGTGGTGCAGTGTGGACAGGCAAGGTTTCTGGCCTGCTTTTATCACGATGTTGCCTTTTATGTTGGCATTGGTGATTCAGCTGGGTTCGGGTGTGTTGTATAAGCGTTATCAGGAGAAAAAGTATGATGTAAAATTGTCGTGGCGTTCCATCTTTATTGGTATAGCTGGCGTTCCGATAGCAATCGTTATTTTGGTTATATTGGCAATATGTGGCATGAAAAATCCTGTTGTGCAGGATGTTGTTTCTGCTATTCTGATTCTTGCTTCATTAGCGATAGGTTTTCTGTATGCCTTGGCCAAGAACCGCAAAGTATTGGGCAATAGAAACGGGCTTTTTTTCACGCTGTTCAGTTTTGTCTATGCTGCAGGGGCGGTGATTGCGTTGATATTCCTTGCTGTCATTATTGTCAAGCTTATTCTTATTGTGCTAATGTGGTTGCTTGCTATTGCCGGCTGCATTTTTGCCATAGCATTCTTGTCGAGCTCCGATTCCGGTAGTAGCGGTGGAGGAAGCAGCAGTACGACAGTAACCTATTGGGAAGATGCTGATGGAAACCGGCATACAAATGAAGCAGATGCAAAAGCAGCGAACAAGCGTATAGCCGAAAGGAAAGCAGGGCTTTAAGTAAGAACATTCAGTAATATCCCTAAATAATTATGATTCTAACGATTTGCTGAGATAGGCAGCATACGAACAATTATTAACCGTCATTCCTATCATGACACAATAATTATATTTTTATGAAGAAGCTATTTATTTTTAAGAGTAACACTTTGATAGCTTTAGCTATCCTTCTCAGCGCATGTGGAACAACTGTCAACTACTATTCTGCGACCTCTGAGACCATTAACTTGGGAAAGAATGTAATGATTCAACCTATTTTAGCGCAATTGGATGTAACACCTACACATGTAACAGCCACACTCAACGCAAATGAGTTAGAGGGGCTAGATGTAAGTAAAGCCAAAACTACTGTTAGCGCAAAAGCTTTAAGCACCACTAATGCTGACGTATTAGTTGCACCACGTTATGAAATGGAATACGATGCGGAGAAAAAACTTTCCAAACTAACGGTCTTTGGTTATCCTGCTAAATACAGCTCTTTCCGTTCTGCAACAGCCAACGACATGAAGCAGGCAATTGCTGTTGCCAAAACAGATGATCAAACTCAAAACAATGCCAATTACGTTACTTCAAAAGTTAGCAATACGCAAATGGTTGCAGAAGCCAAAGTAGGGGATAAAGCAACTATAACACTTAAAGGCAACGAACTAACTGGGCTAAATGAAAAAACGGCTCTCAAAAAGGCGAAAGAACAGTTGATTAGAACAACAAATGCTGACTTTTTAATCGCAGAAAATTATACTGTTTCCGTGAAAAATAGCGTAATGGAGACTTTTACCTTTACTGCTTTCCCTGCTTTTTATCAAAACTATCGCAAATATGTAGTAGCAGACAATATCTTTAATATGACGACAGAGCCGCAACTAATCTATTCTACAGTTGGCGACTTGAAAACATTGGCAGGAAAAATTAGTGTAACATGTAATGCTGATGAGTTGCAAGGACTCAACCGCTCATCTATGGAGGTGAAAGTACGTAATAAAGCGCTCAACCAATATAAGGCGGATGTATTGCTCAACGAATATTTCCAATACACCTATTCTGCAGATGGTAAAGACATTGCACAAATTACCATTCTCGGAACACCTGCCGTATATTACAATTTCCATCCTATCGCAGCTAACGAAGTGCTTGATCCAACCTCTACAGTAAATGCAGATGGAGATGCAGCAGAGGGATCGGCCAGCTTTATAGATACTATTTTAAACCTCTTTAAGAAGAAATAAAACTACAAATTTCACCTGTCACTTTCTGTTGGTGACAGGTGAAATTGTGCTTGAATTAGTTGGCTAATTTTATTCTATTTACTGAATGTCTTTAAGTTAATACAGGTAAAATAAATCAGCCCATTGAAGTCATGCTTCAATGGGCTGATTTATTTGTGATATAGTAAGCTTATTCTTCCGACAGGTATTCAAAAATACAGGTGATTTTTGTCACGTTTGTATAAGTTCCGTCGTGGAAGGTATAGTTGATGATATAACGGCCTTCTGTATCTGCCATATAATCAGCATACCATGTGCCTGGATTCAGAGAGTATTCTTCGCGGGCAGGTACACACATCATACCGCTACAGAAGCTTTGATTTTCAAATATGGCATTTTCGCCGCATTCCACGCTTACTGAGATGGCCTCGCTGCATTCCACACTGCCATGAATAGCCAATTGTTTGCTTTGACCAGGAACGTATTGTTCTCTTACAACTAATGTGTCGCCATCGTTGATGATGTTTCCATCAACATCTTTCAATGTAAATTCAACCGTGGTCAAAGTTTCGTCGATGACAGGCACTTCGGCGCAGTTGAGTACTTCTTTTGTGTCCGGGTCAATCAAGACAGCTACGATGTTACAGTTGTTCATTACCCAACCGTTGTCATCAAATCCGCCAAATGCGTATTGTTTTTCAACAGTAGCTCCGTCTTCAAGGGTAAAGGCGTCGCCCCAAACGTCGGTAATGGTGGTGCGCAATACGTGGTTGTGTTCGTATTCCTCAATTTCCCCTTCGTGGCTGGATTGTTTGCCAATGATGTTATCTTCGGTAACCAACAGCACTAAGTTGGGATTGGTGATGTCGCCTCCAAGATTGTTTACAGTAACGGTAATGGAAGTGGATTGGGCTGCTGCATCTCCTATGCTTTTGATGGAAACTCCATAGCCTTTTTCTTCCTGCATCTCCTTGGTTACAGCTGCGGTCCAGAGCGTGTAGTCGTTCATGTACATGCCGTTCATCTTTTTCCAGTTGATAACCCCTTTAGGGAATGGGGTAACCGTGGTGCCTCCAAAAGCAGCGTAATAGGTTTGTGCAGCCGGGCAACGATAGTCGTTGGCAGTGTCAGTGCCTGGGTCGGTAAATGAGTTGCCTTCGGGGTGCATGGCAATGACTACAACATTGTCGGGATAGCTTTCCAGCAATGTATGGGCCACTTCAGCAGCGTCAGGACAATTTACGCATTTGTAGCCGGTGAATTCAGTCAGCAATACACGTTGTGAGCTTTCCACTTGTGGCACTTCTTCAATTCTGTCGTTTTCCGGAATGATTTCGCAGGAAACGGCAGCCAATGCCACAGAAAGGATATAAAACAGTTTCTTCATTTCAATCAAAGATATAAGTTTCTTGTTTAACAATCAAAAATCATACCGCTTATTTCAGCCATTTGTCCAGCCATTCGAAGAAGGTGCGTTGCCAGAGAATGCCGTTTTGGATTTGCAGTACCCAGTGATTTTCGTCGGGGAAGATTAACAATTCGGCAGGAATGCCACGCAATTTGGCTGCATTGAAGGCACTCATGCCTTGTGATGCGAGGATGCGGTAGTCCTTTTCGCCATGGATGCACAGAATAGGAGTGTCCCATTTGTCCACGAATTTGTGTGGAGAGTTGGCAAAGGTGCGTTGTGCGATTTCGTTTTCCTTATCCCAGTAGGCACCGCCCATGTCCCAGTTGGCAAACCACATTTCTTCTGTTTCGAGGTATTGTTGTTCCATGTTGAAGATACCATCGTGGGCGATGAATGCCTTGAAGCGTTTTTCGTGGTGTCCGGCCATCCAGTAAACAGAAAAACCGCCGAAGCTTGCGCCTACGCAACCGAGGTGTTCGCGGTCGACAAAGGGTTCTTTGCTGACTTCATCAATAGCTGTGAGCAAATCCTTCATGCATTGGCCTCCGTAATCGCCACTGATGGCAGCGTTCCATTCTTCGCCGAAGCCATCGAGACCACGGCGGTTAGGAGCAACAACGATGTAGCCGTTGGCAGCCATCATCTGCAAGTTCCAACGAATGCTCCAGAATTGGCTTACAGGGCTTTGAGGACCACCCTGGCAATAGAGTAGGGTTGGATATTTCTTGGTCTTGTCGAAATGAGGAGGATAGACCACCCATGTGTGCAACGGTTTGCCGTCGGTAGCAGTGAGCCAACGTTCTTCCACATGGCCCATATCAATCTGGCTCAGCAGGTGTTTGTTTTCGAAACTGATTTGTGTTTCAGCGCCGTCTGCTTCGTTGATGGCATAAATCTCATTAGGCATGCTCAAAGAGTGGCGTACACCAATCAGCGTGTTTTCGGCTTGTGCTACACTTTCATAGTCATGATAGCCGCTGGTAATCTTGCGGATGTTCAAATCAGCCAGGTTCATGTTGTAGATTTGAGTGGTGGCGTGGAAGCAACTGATGAAATAGATGCTCTTGCCATCGTTGGCCCAGTTGAACGAACCGATGCTCTGGTCGAATCCGGCCGTCAAGTCACGTTTGGTACCTGTGGCCAAATCCATGAGGTAAAGGCGGTTTTTGTCGCTTTCATATCCATCTTGACGCATGCTCAGCCATGCAATCTGTGTTCCGTCGGGACTGAATGCCGGGTTGATGTCATAGCCCATGTTGCGGTCGGCTGTAGTGTCTTTGGGCTGGATGTTGTCCTTGCAGAGATTGCGGGTAGTGCCGCTCTCGATGTCATACAGATAGATGTCAGAATCGGTAGAGATGGAATAGGCCAATCCTGTTTTCTTGCGGCAAGTGTAGGCAATCTGCTTGCAGTCGGGCGAAAATGCCAATTGTTCAATGCCTCCGAAAGGCTTCATGGGGCATTCGTAAGGTTCGCCCTTGAGAATATCGACATAATCGCCGGTTTTTTCTCCGTCAAAAGTATAGAGGAAAGGATGGGGGATAGAGGTAACCCATTCGTCCCAATGTTTGTACATCAGGTCGGTTATCACTCTTCCGGTGGCCTTGTCCAGGTCGGGATAGCGGTCGGCTGTTGTTTCACCGTATTTTACATTGGCAATGACCAGAATGTATTTCTCGTCGGGTGAATACATGAAGTCGTTGATACCGCCTTCGTGGAAGGTGATTTGTTTGCAGTCGGTTCCGTCAGGATTCATTTCCCAAACCTGCATCTCGCCGCTTTCGGCAGACATATAGGCGATGCGTTCGCCGTTTTTTACCCATTTTGCACCATATTCGCTTTGTGCTGTCTTTGTGATTTGTGTGTTGCCGCTTCCGTCGACATTCACGACAAACAATTCGCGATTACTTTTATTACTGGGTATATCACAATATTTAACACCATAGCACAGTCTTTTTCCGTCAGGCGATACCTGTACGTCTCCCAATTGGCCAAATGACCACAAGAGTTCCGGCGTCATCAATCGGTTTTCTACTTTCATTTCGCTCCGGCCGATAATGGGACCGTCTTGTTCCTTTGGAGCGTTGCATGCGGTTAGTGTGGCTGCTATTGCCATCATACTCAATACTTTGTTCATAGGGTTATC
>CALUKG010000119.1 GCA_944321155.1 uncultured Bacteroidales bacterium
TGCAAAGAAAATTGACCATTCTTTTGCCATATCCTTTCCTTTGGTGTTGTAAGGATACTGCCAGATTTTTTAATTCGCAAATGTCGTTCCCCTCATCGGTAATAATAGCAGAACAGATGGGCTCGTTTTCTGAATCATACATAACGAACATTTCTCCTCTATCCAGATAGCGGTCTATCATTGACTCTTGTTCATCTGCCAATAATAAAAGGTCCAAAAATCTTTTCTTGTCTGCTATTATTTTGTCAATTCTCATTTTCGGGGAATATTTCACAATGAAACATAGATGATTAATGTTAATTCGTACACAGATAGCTATGTATGGTCAATTCAACCATATACTTAACTATTATGCAATATTCGCGAAAATTCCGAACTTAAACAAACAATGATTCGGTAATCTTGACTACTCCCGAAAAAAGCATTACTTTTGCTACCCCATTACAAGAATATGAAGCAGAACAGACAACAGATAAATAAAACCTTTCGCTTTCGGCGTTTCAGCCGTAAGGCTTATGCTGTCTTTGCTTCGCTCCATAGACAAGTTACGATAGGCCGCCTTCATGTACAGGCTGCTGATGCATCGTTGAATAAACAGTCAACGCTCAAAATATTCAAACATTCACAATATATGACCTTAGAATCCATTAAGCAACGGGTGCTGGCGGGCAGTAACATATCGCTCGAGGAGGCATTGTGGTTAGCAGGACTGACCGACCGTGAAGCGCTCTATGATGCAGCGGCGCAAATAACAGCTGCGCGGGCCGGCAAGGCATTTGACATGTGTTCCATTATCAATGCCAAATCAGGACGCTGCCCGGAAAACTGTAAATGGTGTGCACAATCCATCCACCATCAAACCCATATCGAAGAATATCCCCTCCTTCCCAAAGAGGAATGCCTCAGACAGGCAATTTACAACGAAAAACAAGGTATCGCACGTTATTCTCTCGTCACCAGCGGACGAAAACTGGATTCCCACCAATTGGCGCAACTTGCCGAAACTGTGCGTTACATTCGTGAAAATACTTCCATTGAAATTTGTGGCTCTTTAGGACTTCTCAGCGAGGACCAGTTGCGTACGCTTCACGATGCAGGAATGACGCGCTATCATTGCAATTTGGAGTCGGCGCCGTCCTATTTCCCTAATTTGTGTACCACGCATACCATTCCCCAAAAGATGGAAACGCTCAAGGCGGCACAACGTGTCGGAATGGATGTGTGCAGTGGAGGTATTATTGGTATGGGTGAAACGCTCGAACAACGTATCGAGATGGCTTTCCTGCTTAGGGAATTGAATGTGAAATCGATACCGCTCAATATTCTTTCACCTATCCCGGGTACTCCGTTGGAATATACGCCACTTCTTTCGGATGAAGAAATACTCACCACTGTGGCTATTTACCGCTTTATTCATCCTACTGCCTATTTGCGTTTTGCTGGCGGACGGGCACGCTTGTCGGACGAAACGGTGCGCAAGGCTTTTCGTATTGGCATTAACTCGGCTATTGTGGGCGATTTGCTTACTACGCTGGGTGCCAAAGTGGAGGAAGACAAGAAACGTATTGTGGAATCGGGCTATTCTTTGCCTGACCATACTTTGTTCGATAAACAGCATCTGTGGCATCCATATACATCTACAACCAATCCGTTGCCGGTCTATGAAGTGCAGTCGGCAGAAGGAGCTACCATCACATTGGCTGATGGTCGTAAACTGATTGAAGGCATGTCTTCATGGTGGTGCATGGTGCATGGATATAACCATCCCGTGCTCAACAAGGCTTTGCGTGAACAATCGGAAAAGATGGCGCATGTCATGTTCGGGGGGCTGACCCATGAACCGGCCATTCGTTTGGCGAAGATGCTCCTGCCTTTGGTGCCTCACAGCATGCAGAAGATTTTTTATGCCGATTCGGGTTCGGTGGCAGTAGAGGTGGCATTAAAAATGGCTGTACAATATTGGTTTGCCGCAGGACAGCCGCAGAAGAATAATTTTGTAACCATACGCTCCGGTTATCATGGCGATACTTGGAATGCCATGTCGGTTTGCGACCCAGTAACGGGAATGCACAGCCTGTTTGGCTCGGCTTTGCCGGTAAGGTATTTCGTTCCTTCGCCCCAATCCCGTTTTGGTGGGGAATGGATGCCGGAAGATATCGAACCGCTCCGTCAGTTGATAGAAGAGCAAAAAGACAATTTGGCGGCACTCATACTTGAGCCGATTGTACAAGGGGCGGGTGGAATGCGCTTCTACCATCCCGAATATTTGCGGCAGGCAGTCCAGTTGTGTCGTGAAAACAATATGCTGGTCATTTTTGATGAGATTGCTACCGGCTTTGGACGTACAGGCAAGTTGTTTGCTTGGGAACATGCAGGTGTGGAACCTGACATTATGTGCATTGGTAAGGCACTGACGGGTGGCTATATGACCTTCTCGGCGGTTCTTGCTTCCAACAAGGTAGCCGACATGATTTCCAATCATTATCCACATGCATTCATGCACGGACCTACGTTTATGGGCAATCCTATGGCATGTGCATTGGCGTGTGCATCCTTGCAGTTGTTGATGGATTCCGATTGGCAATCCAATGTGAAGCGTATTGAAGCGCAACTCCAACGTGAACTGGAACCTGCGCGCGCGTTGCCGCAAGTGGCAGATGTGCGTGTGTTGGGAGCCATAGGAGTGATAGAAACCAAAGAGCCGGTTGATATGGCTTATATGCAAAAGCGCTTTGTGGAGGAAGGTGTCTGGGTACGTCCGTTCGGTAAATTGGTTTACATCATGCCGCCTTTCATCATCAAAGAAGAAGAGTTGTCTCACCTTACGGCTGCGCTCGTAAAAATAGTGTCTGAGTTATGAATCCGATAGAAAATATGCAGCAAGTTTTGGAGCAATTGCAGCAGTCGGGCAATCTTCGTTCCTTGCCTTCGGTGGTTTATGATGGCCGTTGGGTAACGAATGCAGAGGGGGTACGGATGCTCAATCTGGCTTCCAATGATTATTTGGGCCTTGCCAATGAGTTGTCTTTGCGTGAGGAATTTCTGTCGGAAATGACGCCTGCAGCTTTTGAACCGACCTCTTCTTCCTCTCGTTTGCTTACAGGCAATAAGACGGCGTTTGTGGACTTGGAAAATCAGTTGGCGCAGATGTTTCAGACAGAAGCTGCACTTACCTTTAATAGCGGTTATCATGTCAATACGGGTTTGCTTCCAGCCGTAGCTGATGCCAATACGGTTATCTTGGCTGACAAACTGGTGCATGCCAGCTTGATAGACGGTATACGGCTGTCAGCGGCTAAAGCGGTGCGTTACAAACACAATGACTATGCCCAGCTGGAGAGGCTTTTGCGACAATATGCGCCAAATGCATCTCAGATTATAATTGTTACGGAAAGTGTGTTCAGTATGGATGGTGATGTGGCGGATTTGCCACTTTTGGTCCAGCTGAAAAAACAATACGACAATGTGTTGCTTTATGTAGATGAAGCGCATGCTTTCGGTGTACGTGGTGCTCAAGGATTGGGATATGCGGAGGAAACGGGTACGATGGGCGATATTGATTTCTTGGTGGGCACTTTCGGAAAGGCGGCAGCATCTGCTGGTGCCTATTGGGTTGGTAAGCGGATAATAAAAGATTTTCTGGTCAACCGCATGCGGACTTTCATTTTCACAACGGCGCTTCCACCTATGTGTGCCCAATGGACGGGTTTCATGCTCCGTCATTTCCCTGCTTTTGCTGAACGTCGTCAGAAGTTGGCGGAATTGACTTCTGCCTTGTCCCGTGGTTTGGAGGCAAAAGGTTATCCGGCATTATCACAAAGCCATATTGTTCCGCTGATGGTGGGCGACAGCAAAGAGGCGGTACGATTGGCGCAATGCCTGCAACGAAAGGGCTTTTATGTCATGCCGGTTCGTCCGCCCACAGTGCCGGAAGGCACATCGCGCATTCGCATTTCCTTGACAGCCGATGTTATGCTTTCTGAAGTGGAGGCATTCTTGTCTAATGTACCAATGGCATCTGAGGTGATGAAAGGAGGCGGCCGATGAAGCAGGTTTTCTTGAAGAAGGAAGGCACGCCTGTTTTGACGCTTTTCTTTGCAGGGTGGGGCATGGATGAACATCCTTTCATGTATTTGCCCTTTTCGACCGATGTGCTGATGTGTTATGATTATACTACGCCTGATTTTGATGTCCAGTTGCTGGAGGGCTATCAGGAAATACGTTTGGTGGCATGGTCTATGGGGGTATGGCAGGCGGCTTGTGTATGGCAGGATTTGAATTTGCCGGTTACTCATGCCATTGCATTCAATGGTACGCCCACACCGGTGCATGCTTCCATGGGAATAGCGCCAGAAATTGCTCTACCTACTTGTGAACGTTTGGACCAGCGCAATTTGGACAAGTTTCGCCGTCGTATGTGTGGTTCTGTGGCGTATGCAGCTTTTATGCAAAATGCCCCTGTGCGTTCGGTGGAAGACTTGAAAACGGAATTAGGGGCTATCATTACCCGTTCATTACAGTTGCCTGTGCCTCAATGTTCTTGGAATATGGCCTGGGTGGGAAAGGGTGATTTGATTTTTCTACCGCAAGCCCAACAACTGGCATGGCAGACAGAAGGTGTTCCTTGTGTTGATTTTGAGGTGGCACATTACGATGCACAATTGTTACAACAACTTCTAACTGTTTTTCCATGGACAAACAATTGATAGCTGACCGTTTTTCGCGCGCTTGTTTTACCTATGAGCGTCAGGCTTTGGCTCAGCAGACCATTGCTCATAATATGCTGCAAATCATGTTGGACCATCATCTTCCTATGGGTACAGCTATGGCAGAGTTTGGTTGTGGAACAGGCTTTTTTTCGCGCTTGATTTGCGAGCATTTTCGCCCTTCTTCTCTGTTGCTCAATGACCTATCTTCGGCTATGGAGGGTTGTGTGGCTTCCTTGTTGAACGACCATGTTTCTTTTCGTGCTTTCGATGCGGAAACGGGCGATTTTCCACAAGTGCAGATATTGTGTTCATGCTCTGCCTTGCAGTGGTTTGTCCATCCGGAACGTTTTTTTGAACGTGTGCGCCACTGTCTGCTGCCCGATGGCTGGCTGGCATTCTCTACTTTCGGGCCTGACAATCTGCAGGAGATAAAAGCTTTGACAGGCAAAGGGCTCACTTATCCGGATATGAATGACTTGCAAGCCATGCTTGAACCTTTTTATGACCTGTGTTATATTGGCGAGGAATGCATAACACAAACCTTCTCCACGCCTATGCAAGTGTTGCGCCATATTAAGGAGACTGGAGTGAATGCAACGGCACCTCATCGTTTCACGCCTGCTTCACTTACGCATTTCTGTGCTGATTATCAGGAACGTTTCCACGATGATGAAGGAAATGTCCGTTTGACTTATCATCCTATTTATATACTGGCAAAAATCAAATAATATGAAAGACAATGTCTATTTTTTCAGTGGCATCGACACGGATGCTGGAAAGTCCTATGTAACGGGCTATTGGGCTAAATGCCTTATGGAACAAGGTGTAAAGGTGATTACACAGAAATTGGTGCAGACAGGCAATCATGATGTATCGGAAGACATCGAATTGCACCGCCGCATTATGGGAATTCCTTTTACTCCGGAGGACGAGCAGAAACTAACCATGCCCGAAATCTATTCTTATCCTTGCTCACCACATTTGGCGGCACGCATAGACAACCGCCCGATTGATTTTGATAAAATCCGTAGGGCAACAGAAATATTGAGCGACCGCTATGAAGTGGTGCTCCTTGAGGGGGCTGGTGGTTTGATGGTGCCGCTAACAGAAGATTTGCTCACGATTGACTATATCGCCCAGCATGATTATCCTTTGATGTTTGTGGCTTCCGGCAAATTGGGCAGTATCAACCATGCCTTGTTGAGTTTGGAGGCTGTGCAACGTAGAAACATTCGTCTGCATACATTCTTCTATAATCTTTATCCAACTTTGGACGATACCACCATTCAAGACGACACATTGGAATATTTGCGACAATATGTGTCCAAGCATTTTCCTGATGCACATTTTGAAGTGGTGCCAGTGTTGAAATAATGTAATCTTCTGAAAGGACTTTTCAGTGCCCCCTTGCCATCATGGAACACTTTTAGTAACTTTGCATCCGTAAACCAACCAAACAACATACAGCCATGGCAAAGAAAACAGAACCAACAGTAGAAGACCTCTTCAACGAAATGACACGAAAGGCAAATGTCTCCAAACAGACCATACTCAAAAAC
>CALUKG010000120.1 GCA_944321155.1 uncultured Bacteroidales bacterium
AAAAATACAACTGAATATCTTTGAGAATTAAAAAAACAGAAAGCCGACCTCAAATTTTACTTTTGGGTCGGCCTCTTTTAGTCTATTTATATGAGAATTATTTTCCCAAAACTTTCTTGAATGCAGCAACACAAAGATCCAATTGTTCACGTGTATGTGCAGCAGATACTTGTACTCTGATTCTGGCTTGTCCTTGCGGTACAACAGGATATGAGAAACCTGTTACATAAATGCCTTCATCCAACAATTTAGCTGCCACTTCTTGTGCTAATTTAGCATCATAAAGCATAACAGCGCATATAGCAGATTGTGTCGGTTTAATATCAAATCCGGCTGCCTTCATCTGGCCCACAAAATATTCCGTATTAGCATGTAGACGATCTTGAAGCTCATTCGATTCCGTTATCATCTTAAACATGCGGATAGCTGCAGCTGCAATCATCGGAGGGATAGAATTGGAGAACAAGTAAGGTCTTGAACGTTGACGCAACATAGCAATAATTTCCTTCTTACCTGTTGTAAATCCACCAACAGCACCACCAAAGGCCTTGCCCAATGTACCTGTAATAATCTCTATTTTTCCGCGCAAATCATATTGTTCCGTTACACCACGTCCCGTCTTTCCTACAACACCGGCAGAATGAGACTCGTCAACCATTACCATAGCGTTGTATTTCTGTGCCAGTTCATATATCTTATCCATAGGCGCAACATTTCCGTCCATTGAAAAGACTCCATCAGTAACAATAAGTCTGAAACGTTGTGCTTGCGCCTTTTTCAGTTGTTCCTCCAAATCTTCCATATCTGCATTGGCATAACGATAACGTTGCGCCTTGCACAATCTTACACCATCAATGATAGAAGCATGGTTCAAAGTATCGGAAATGATGGCATCCTGTTCTGTAAGAAGCGGCTCAAATACACCACCATTTGCATCAAAACAAGCTGCATATAAAATTGTATCTTCTGTACCAAAATAATCAGCAATGGCTTTTTCCAACTGTTTATGCAAATCTTGCGTACCACAAATAAAACGAACGGAAGACATTCCATATCCATGAGTAGCCATTGCAGCTTTAGCTGCTTCAATCAATTCAGGATTATCTGCCAATCCCAAATAGTTATTGGCACAAAAGTTTACAACATCCTTGCCTGTGTTCAATTTAATCCCGCTACTTTGCGGAGTAACGATAATTCTTTCTTCCTTGTATAGACCGGCTTCTTTAATGGCGGTCAACTCATCCGTTAAGTGTTTTTGAAAATCGTTGTACATGGTTTTATAATTTAGAAGTTATGTAAAAATATAAATTTAGCCATTATTGATTGGAAACAAACGAACTAAAACCTATCAATGCATCATAGCGTTGTCCAAACGGGCGATAATAAACATATATAGTATATTCATTTCCGGTCTGCCAATAACTGTTTTCCGTTCTCATCAGCGTTGCCTTCCCACTGCCTTTCTTCAAAAACCAATACTGGTAATTATATCCCCCTTGTTTTAGAAAAGCTGAATATGTATAGCACTTGTTTTCAAAATCATATTTCATTCTTGAACGTTCGTCCATCAAATTGAAGTTAAAATCGCCGCCAACATAAATCAATCCATCAAAAAACGGTTCCTCCATAGGCCAAAAGAAGTGTACCCACATATAATCTGCTTCCGTATCATCATAGTCCGAATTTTCCACATTGATAGCGAATTGACCATTCACGTCAAACTCTGTTGAATAAGCCCTTCCTATATTGTTTGCCGGCATAGCAAGAAGGGCGTGATAATACGAATGATCGTACTTTATATCATCAACCCCTTCACCTAACAAATAGACAGAAGAGATATCAAAACGCCTATATTCATATCCACCTTCAAAAATCAGATTCTTGTTGTTAAGATATTTAAGACTATTACTTTCTATAAAATTTGGTTTGACATCAAAAGCTTGGTTATCTGTCCTGTTATTTTGCCTTACCACCAGTTTCACCTCATTACGCGGATCTGTTATTCTTTCATTGAAATCCAACTCAATATTCAACTGCTGATAGCGTCCGTTTAATTCAATATCTGTATTTCCCGTCGCGGCAGCAACAATCTGACAACGTTGTTCCACAACAGAAAAACATACCTGTGCAATCGGGTTGTCCTTATCACCATCTTCATAAATGCGCACAACATAATTACCCGAAAGTGTCAGACGCATGTCATCATTGGGCACTTGAAATGTATAATGCGTATAAATCTGCGTGGTATTAACGGATTGTTCATAGTCATCAATATCTACAGTTGTAAAACCTTGAATATATTCACTCGTTGTCAATTCAGAAAGTGTCCAATCCGCATTACAATGATATATTGTATAGGAATAATAGTGTATGTCATGTGACAATTCATCAAAAGAAATTTCCAATGATTCATTGTTATCCAAATTCAATATCGGCCTAACCAGTGGGTCTCCACCCGCTTCCATTACTCTCAAGGTTTTGACATTGGGATTGAAAATATCAGTTCTATAGGACTCAGCATAAAGCCACGAAAATCCAATAGTCAGAAACAAGAGGATATGGTATATTCGGGTATATTTCATAAGCAGCCAAAAGCTTTACAGATTCACAGGCAAACGTACAAAAAAAAAATTATACAGCACTTTGTTTATTCGTAAAAAATGCATACTTTTGCGCCACAAATTTAGAATTGCCATTTTAGCTCAGCCGGTAGAGCAACGCATTCGTAATGCGTAGGTCTGGGGTTCGAATCCCCAAAATGGCTCAAACATTAAAAATCAGCGGTTTACAGAAAAACACTGAAAAAACCGTATCAATAACGCATCATTTTTTAGACGGCCAAAAGGTTAGTCTAAAAAAAAAATGTACCTACCAGAGAATTTTAGCGAAAAAACTTACATGCCGGCAGTTCTTAAAAAGACGTCGGTCGGATGGTTGATTGAGTTTTATGCGCTGCATCCAACGGAAAACAGACTTATCAGAAAACAGATTAAGCTAAACAGGCAGGCCAAACGGTTTGCGAGGGTTGGCGAGTTCAGAAGCTATGCGGCGGATATCGTAAACCGGATAAACATAAAGCTGGCTGGCGGATGGAGTCCATTTATAGAAAGCGAAAACATAAGACTATATACAAAGATTTCGGACGTTATTGCTGACTATCTGCAGGAAAAGAAAAGAGAGCTGCGCCCTGCTACTATAGTATCTTATATGTCGTTTTGCCGGATGTTGACTGAATGGCTGGGAAATGATCATGTGAAAATGTATGCCTCGATGTTTAACCGGGTATATGCTATCAGATATCTGGATTATCTGTAAAAGGAAAGGGGAGTAAGCGCCAGAACATGGAACAATCAGCTGAAGATGGGGCGTGCTTTTTTTAATTGGGCAAAAGAAAAAATGTACGTAAAGGATAATCCTTTTGAGAGTATCAAGTCAAAGAGGAATGAGAAAAAAAGTAGGATACTAATAGAAAAGGATGTAAGACAAAGGATATCGGAATATCTAAAAGAAAACAATCCGGATTTTCTTCCTGTATGCCAACTGGTGTTTACGAGTCTGATCAGACCAAAGGAAATACTTATGATACGGGTTGGTGACGTTATGCTGAAAGAGAAGTGCATTAGAATACCTGCTGAGAATGCAAAGAATCATCATGAAAGATATGCTGCAATAAACGAAACATTACTTGACTGGATGCTGGGATTACACCTTGAAAAGTTTCCAACAGATTATTATCTGTTCGGTTCTGACTTGAAGCCCAATAAAAGACAGTGTTATAATACAAAATTCAGAAAGGAATGGGACAAGGTGAGGAATGCTTTGAAGCTGCCAAAGGAAATGCAGTTGTATAGTTTTAGAGATACAGGTATAAACGGTATGCTGAAAAACGGTATTGATCCGTTGACTGTGATGCAGCACGCTGATCATCATGACTTGAGTATGACGACTAGATATGCTAATCATATAGATAAAAAATTGGCAGAAAGGATTTTCAACAACGCTCCTGATTTCTGATAAAAGAAAAGCCCCAGTACAATCAAGTCCGGGGCTAAAAGGGTTTCCGAAGTTCCAAAGCCTTAGAATATAATAGCTTTGACTGCTATATATCCGTGACAGGAATAAACTTACATGCTTCTACGTGTCTCGTTACTTGCGGTGGTTTTTATTTAATGAGTGCGGATTATTTATTATGCGCTAACTATTCAATCAAGACTAATTCTCACTTTTATTTTTCCAGTCCAAACCTATTTTATTATACCATGACCGTTTCACATCGTGCGGCAAATGTATTGTGTGTTTTTTTATTTGTCGGGAAAATGGGGAAAAGGTGGAAAAGCGGAATATTATTTCAATATCGATAAAACAAATATTGATAATAACAATTGCTGACTGTATTTTTTACCGTATAGAAAATCATTAACATAATGTTCACAGTTATATAATAATAGATTAAACCTCATTCCTTTGGTTTTATTATAATAAGATATTACATCAGTTGCTGTAAATTCAGGAAATTCTTTTATTGATATGTAATGATTGGTTGTAAAATATTCATCTGATTCTTGTATAACAGGCATTCCAAATGATGGACTACAATGTAGAATGTAAGATTTTCCATCTATGAAAAATAAAAGACCACGATGTAATGGTCTTAATATAGATGATCTTGATGTTATCAGATATATCATTTTTTATATATATAATTCCCATGCTTTGTAGATGTCTTCCCAACTGGGGGCGCTGCCATTTTCGACGATGGCCATAGCGTAAACCAGGTCGCACATGTCTTCCCGGTTGTATGGGTCTATGATACGGTCTGGTGAAAATCCGGTCGTATTACATACGCGACGGATGTAGTTTTCTGTATTATTTTCGATATCCGGCGCCCAACGTGATATGATTTTTGATACCGTATTGAGTCCGTATGTCCGGATGTATGTTCTGATCAGAACCATTGCGGCGCGGAATCCGTATGCCATTGAAGTGAACTGCTCAAAAGCGCCGTCTGTATTTGGTGTGATTTTACCCTGCCAGTTGGATGATGATATGCGGATGTTGAGGGGGTTGTTGTTGCGATATCCGCGAGGTAGATTTGGGTTGGTATTCATGCCGGTGTTGGTTTTTGAGGTTCGGTTAATAATGATGTAGGCAAGCGCTGAGAATGCTGCGATGCCGGCGACGGTTAATAATATGTTGTTGCGGTTTTCCATCAGATTCCTTTTACTGTGGTGTGGTTGTTCATGATGTGGTTGATTATATTTGTTCCGAATAGGATATTATATATGGCGTACCAGATTGTGCGGTGGTTTCTTCTGTAGGCTGCTACGTATTTCCCGTGCCGCTTATGGTATTCGTATTGGGACGGAAAGGATATAAGCATGGACTGTTCAAAGCCATGCTTCATGTCTTCCACGTATTGGCATGAACTTTCTAAAGACAAAATATTATTATTATAGAGATAGGACTCTATATCTGACAATATTTCCAATGCAGATGGGCTGTATACTATTCTATTTTGCTCCATGTTTTCTACAAAATTCTTTTACGTGTTCCAATACTATATCCCAGAATTCTTCGTGTGTCATGTAACCCAATTCACGGGCACGTTTCATAACATCATCCTGATTTCTGCAGCCTGCAAAGAGTCGTTTTGTTTCTTCGGTGCAATTTTCAAAACCATCAATGTGCGGATCTGTGTTTTGTTCGTTGTTTTCCATAACTTTCCTTTTTCTGCAAAGTAAGAGAAAAGATAGGATTAGTGCAAGTGGTGATAGTTTCATGATTATCTGACTTTAATTATTATCCAAAATATTCCGGCCATGAATATAGCGGCGATTGTTCCAATTGCACCATATCCAAATGCTTGAAGTATTTTCTGCCAGGATGTGAGCTGGTTGACAGGGACTATTTTTTCTGTTATTGAGCTGGTGGTTTTTGATGCGCTGTCGGTTCTGGCTGTGTCGGCTGCGTGGTAGTTGTATATGAATTCATAATAGTTGTTGTAGACTGTGTCGCCGGATGTATGGATTTCCCTGTAACGATCACGATAAATAGTATCACGAATTGATGTGTGATTGTTATTTACGATTAGGACAGTATCAGCTTTTGTAGTTGATACTGCCGGTCTTTGAGAGCTGCAGGTTCGAATCCCCAAAATGGCTCAAAGAGGCCGACCCAAAAGTAAAATTTGAGGTCGGCTTCCTGTTTTTTTAATTCTCAAAGATATTCAGTTGTATTTT
>CALUKG010000121.1 GCA_944321155.1 uncultured Bacteroidales bacterium
AAGCAACAGCACTTTCACTTGAACCAGTTTTAATTTCTACAACAGTACGACAAATAAAAAGCATGAACATATTTCAACATCCATGCTTTTCCTATCTAGAAGTCCCCCAAAGGTTTCATCTTACGCTTACAGATGCCGTACTTTCTTCTTTCTGTCAAGTGTCTCTGTAAACTTGTGGGCGAAACCTATACTCACAAACTCCTTGAATTGCAGTTTTGCTTTCTCACCCTCTGCCAATATGGCCGTACTGTCATAACGTGGATACAAGGAAACACGAGCTGACAAATAACGGTTAATGATGAAATTGGCTACCAATTCCAATTCCACTTCCACTTTCTTGTAATTGGTATACAGATAAAAACGGCTGTCCAACTGAATAGCGTCTATAGGCTTAAAGGAATAGACCACCTTGAGTGAACTACCCACTTCATTCAACATATCCTTGTCCGATTCCACACCGAAGTCGTTCTGGTTAATATGCGCAGTATCTCTCACATATACAAACTTATAGGCTATCGGTGCAAGCATAACTGACAATTGGTCATTAGGTTTATAATCAAGACCCACACCAATATTCAAACGAATAGGCGCAAAAGCGGCAGTTTTCAGTTCCGGCGAATTGGCTTCCTTATAGGTATTGAAAAATTGGGTAAGGAATTCCACAGAACCAGTATAATAGAATTTGTCAAATGCCTTTATACCCAACTTACTTTGTATGCGGAACACATCATCATTGGTGCTCATCTTTCGCAAGGTGTCTCCCTCTACACTATTAAAACCTGCCCGCCATTCTGCGGTGTTTTCCCATTGGATATTGTCCTTGTTGTCATAGTTGATACTTCCGTCCAATATACCCAAAATGGATATATTGCTATTGCCGCCTTTATACCAGTTTTTAGAGATATAGTTCTGTGAAAACTGGAATATGGCCGACCCTTTTCTCACCCAACGGGCTAGCTTGATTTTTTCTACCTGTATATCCGAATAATTACCTTTGGGACCATCAGTTCCAAATTTCACTTTCTTCCACTCCTGGTCATGTATCTTTCTATTTTTCAATTGCGAAATATCTGGCAATTCATTGTACATCCCTTTATACAGACCGGCATTATGCCCTGACAAATAGACACGTGCAGCATCACGCAATTCTCTCAATGCTATCTGGTTGGAGAATAAAGTGTCTGACACTGACTTTTCTTTTGACATCAACGGCTTCGGAGTACCAAAATACAATTTCCCAAAATCCAGCTTACCATCCCAATTTATCTTCCGTTCTATCGGTTTGAACACCAGCTCAATACACAATGGGTTGTATTGTTCTGAAAGTAGTCTACGTCTTTTTATCAAGGTGGAATCACCAGTAGTACATGCCACATATGAACTATCCATATCTGCCTTGCGCAAGGCCTCTATACTGTCATTCCGACGTGCCAACATTTTTCCTTGTTCTTCCAGTTTCTGCAGCAATATTGCTTCCAATACACTGTCCATATTTGCCGTATTCAGCAAATCTTTCATATAGACGGTATCCTGTAAAACAACTGTATCGTTGGCTGCCGAAAAAGTAGATGCAGAAGCAAAATGCGGCAGCAACAACATGAACAGGGCCAGTAATGTAATAGAAATAAATCTCATAAACCTTTTAACTCTTCCTTTGACAAATGAGGTGCAAAAATAGTGAAAGGCAAGTGGAGTAACAAATTTATGCAAGCTGAAAACAAAAACAAGAAATCTATATAATCACACCATCCTGCATTTTAACAACACGATCAGAAATTCGGGCCAACTCACTATCATGTGTCACTATCACTATAGTTTGCCCAAAGTCCTCACGCATGGTCAACAACAAACGATGCAACTCCTGCTTGTTGGCGCTGTCTAAGCTGCCGGAAGGCTCATCGGCCAATATAACGGAAGGATTGTTAATCAGTGCTCGGGCAGCCGCCACACGCTGGCGCTCACCTCCCGACATCTGGTTGGGTTTATGATACAAACGGTCTGACAAATTCAAACGATTCAATATATCCTTTGCGCGCTTCTCAGCCTCTGAAAAATGCTCATTTCCAATCAGTGCGGGCATCATCACATTCTCCAAAGCAGTAAATTCAGGCAACAACTGATGGAACTGGAAAATAAAACCAATCTCCTTGTTGCGGAATGCAGCCAGTTCTTTTTCTGACATTCCCGTCACTTTCCTGCCTGCTATCTCCACAGTTCCACTGTCTGGCTTGTCCAACGTACCAATAATCTGCAACAAGGTAGTCTTTCCTGCTCCACTCGCCCCAACAATCGACACCACCTCACCTTTGTTGATTTGCAGGCTCACACCTTTGAGCACCTCCAGTGTATCAAAACGCTTATGTATATTTTCAACCTTAATCATTGTTTTCTGTTTGCTTTACTATTTCCCTGATAACATGCGAAGCCAGCCAGCATCCAAACAGGTTGGGCATATACGACACGGTCCCTGTAGTTGTTTTCTTGTAGCGCTCTCCGCTTACCTCCAAAACACAACGTTTGTCTATAGGCTCTGTCGAATAGACACAGGTAATGCCGTGCTTAATACCCATTTTTGCCAGACGTGTCCGCACCACTTTAGCCAAAGGGCAATAATTGGTTTTGGAAATATCAGCCAGGCGGATTTGCGACGGGTCGGTTTTTCCGCCAGAACCCATCGAAGAAACAACTGGCACACCTCTTTGATGACAAGCGGCCAATAACATAACCTTAGGCGTTACCGTATCTATGGCATCTACCACATAATCATACGGACGCTCATCCAATATCTCATCCACATTATCTTCCTGCAAAAACTCATTACGGATATGAACATCCAACTGAGGATGAATGGAACGTAGGCGTGAAGCCCATACTTCCGCCTTTGAACGGCCTATAACATCATGGGTGGCAATCAACTGTCTATTGATGTTACTGGGCTGGATACAGTCACTGTCAACAAGCGTCACATGCCCTATCCCAGAACGGACCAGCATTTCCGCTACAGCACCACCAACACCTCCCACACCGACAATCAATACAGAGGCTTTCGTCAAGCCTTGCATGCCGGATTCGCCAAACATCAATCGGGTTCTGGCAAGCCAATCCTCCATCATTATTTATATATGCTTTGTGAGGCAACCGTGTCGGCCGTTTCCTTGTCCTTGAGAAGGTATATCAGACACAAAGCGTAATCATATGCAACACCGGGACCTTTGGCAGTAACCACATTGCCGTCAACCACTACGGAATCATCTACATAACTGTCACCCAAATAAGATTCAAAACCGGGATAACAAGTGGCTTTCTTTCCTTCCAGCAAATGGAGTTGACCTAATACGGAAGGCGCAGCACAAATGGCGCCAATACGTTTGCCTTTTTCATTATGCTCTGTCAGCAGTTGGCACAAAGGTTGGTATTCACCCAGGTTTTTGGTACCAGGCATTCCTCCAGGCAACATCAACAGGTCGGCATGCGTAAAATCACATTGTTCAAACAACAGGTCGGCATGCAAAGTAATTCCATGGGCTCCAGTCATTTCTTTTTTACCACTAATGGATACAGTATTCACACTTATTCCTGCTCTTCTCAACAAATCAACAGGAGTTACCACTTCCAGTTCTTCAAATCCTTCTGCCAAAAAAAGATACACTTCCATAAGCTTGATTTTTATATTATTTCAGTCGGAAATTAAATGTAATAGTACCTGATGCTTCCCCTTTTCCTGCCGAGAAGCGTGTACTCAGAGCTGCTTTTCTTGCTGCTTCACGAAGGGTCGGGTCTGATATCGTTCCACCGCCTATGGTGGCTGAAATAACCTTTCCCGACGCATCGACACGAATACTTACCACTACCGTTCCTTCCAAATTGCGTTCGTAAGCCGGCGTAGATATGCGTCCCACAAGATTTCTGCCATTCAGCGACCATGAATTGCCACCTGATGTCCCTTTGCCCAACGGATTGCCTTCATACTTGTCTCCCTGACTACTTCCACTTCCGCTGCTGCTGGGAGTATTACCAAACAGTCCTCCCAATTTATTGGCTTTTTCTATCGCTTCCTGCTCTTTGCGTCTTTGTTCTGCCAACGCAGCTTCCTGTGCACGTTTTTCCGCAGCCAAACGTTCCTGTTCCTCGCGTTGTTTACGCTGCCACTCAGCCTGCTCTGCCTTGCGCTTGCGTTCTTCTTCGCTCTCTTCCGGCAATGCCAATGAAGGGTCTTCCTGTGTCATCAGGTCATTTTGGCTGGGACGGCTTTCAATGGGAGGAGGAGAAACCGGGTTTGTTCTCACCATCATCTCTTCGGCATAACCAGCACCACTGTCAGCATTTCCAAAGCTTACCATGATGCCTTCATCCTCCACTGGTTCGTTTATACGCATATGTACAAACCACAGCAAGAGGAACAGCAGCAGACACGCTACTACCGAACTGATGATTCCATATATTTCTGATTTTTTCATTTCGCCGTCTTAGTGGCTATAACCAATTTCAACTTATGTTCATTCGCTATGTCAAGCACACGCACCACTTCCTTATAGGCAATATCCTGGTCGGCATGCAATGCTATATAGGTCGTCGTATCCTGTGCTACCAATTGCATGATATAGGGTTCCAATGCGTCTGCATCTATCGGCTGGGGCTTCTCACGGCCTACAGCCACATAATATCCACCCAGTGCATCTATGGTCACTTTTGCTACCGTGGCACGTGTGGTGGTCTTTGCTCTGCTTTGAGGAAGATTCACCTTTATGTCATTGGGCGACGACATCGTGCTGGCCATGATAAAGAACAGCAACAGCAAGAATATCAAGTCGGTCATAGACGACATATTAAAGGTTGCATCCACCTTATTTCTCCGTTTCAGCGCCATATCAATTCTTTTTTGGGGATTACACTAACAGAACGGACTAGGCTGGTTCATTCAGCAAGTCCAAAAATTCCATGGTTCCGGTTTCCAGTTTACGCATAACCGCATCAATACGAGCCACCAGATAGTTATAGGCAAAATAGGCCAAAATACCTACAATAAGTCCACCAATAGTGGTAACCATAGCCTGATACATACCTGTTGACAAAGAACCCAATTCGATAGTACCACCACTGGTTTGGGCCATGTTGAAGAAAGTGCTGACCATACCGGTTACCGTTCCCAAGAATCCTAACATTGGAGCACCACCGGCTATCGTAGCCAAAATGACCAGACCTTTTTCCAATTTGGCAATCTCGATATTACCCACATTCTCTATGGCAACCAACACGTCATTCATCGGACGTCCCAAACGGCTGATTCCTTTTTCCACCATACGGGCTGTAGGATTATCCGTTTCATGACACAAACGGATAGCCGAATCAATCTTACCTTCATGGATATAATCTTTTATGCGGTTCATAAACGATTTGTCCTCCTTTGATGCCTTTTTCAAGGTCACCAAACGTTCCACAAAAAGATAAATGGCCAAGGCAAACATCAGAGCCAATACTATCATAATTGGTCCACCATAAGTGGCCATTGTCCATAAATTCATTTTTTCAGGCTCTTCCGCCAATGCTGGGGCGTTCATAGCCAAAGTGTCTGTGATTTGCAGAAAAATGCTTAGTAAGTCCATAATTAACGCAGTTGTTCTTTATATTTTTTGATTGTTTGTTCCAGTCCTAAATAAAGGGCGTCCGCTATCAGCGCATGGCCAATGGAAACCTCATCCAAAAAAGGAATATGTTCTTTGAGGAAATGCAAATTATCCAAATTCAAGTCGTGACCGGCATTCAAGCCCAAGCCAAAACTACGGGCTGCCTCTGCTGCCAACACAAATGGACGCACAGCCTCTTCAGCATGCTGATGAAAATTGGAAGCATAAGGCTCTGTATAGAGTTCCACACGGTCAGCCCCTGCCAAAGCAGCATATTCTACGCGTTCAGGCAGAGCATCTACAAATACAGAAACACGGATACCATCTTCCTTAAACGGCAATATAATCTCTTTCAGAAAATCCAAATGCTTCTTGGTGTCCCAACCGGCGTTGGAAGTCAATGCTTGAGGAGGATCGGGCACCAGCGTAACCTGATCGGGGCGCACTTCACGTACCAACTTAATAAACGACTCTGAAGGATAACCTTCTATATTGAACTCTGTCTGGACACGTGGCCTGATTTCACGTACATCACTATAACGGATATG
>CALUKG010000122.1 GCA_944321155.1 uncultured Bacteroidales bacterium
TGTTCTAAATGACAACGGAAAGAATAAGAAATGGGTGACCTCAAGTCTATCATGTTGACTTTTGGGTCACCCTCTTTATATCCAAAAATGGTAAACAATTTTGTCCATGCAAAGAATCTTATGTACATTTGCAAGCATACAAGCAAAAATTCATTAACACATTAAGAATATGGCAACAAAAGAATTTCACTATCAACATCCTTTCCCATTGGGAGAAGACAAGACAGAGTACTATCTGCTTACTAAAGACCACGTATCTGTCAGCGAATTTGAAGGAAAACCCATCCTGAAAATTGAGAAGGAAGGTTTGACTAAAATGGCCAATGCAGCTTTCCGCGACGTATCATTCATGCTGCGCCGCGAGCACAACATGCAAGTGGCTAAAATACTCTCTGACCCAGAAGCCAGTGACAACGACAAATACGTTGCTCTCACATTTTTGAGAAATGCAGAAGTAGCCGCCAAAGGTATGCTTCCTTTCTGCCAAGATACCGGAACTGCCATTATCCATGGAGAAAAAGGCCAACAAGTATGGACTGGCTATTGTGATGAAGAAGCCCTTTCTTTAGGTGTATATAAAACTTATACAGAAGAGAACCTCCGCTATTCACAAAACGCTCCGCTTACCATGTATGACGAAGTGAATACTGGCTGTAACCTTCCTGCTCAAATAGATTTGGAAGCTACAGAAGGTATGGAATACAAATTCCTTTGTGTGACCAAAGGTGGCGGTTCTGCCAATAAGACCTACCTCTATCAAGAAACAAAAGCCATATTGAACCCTGGTACATTGGTGCCATTCCTGGTAGAAAAGATGAAAACATTAGGTACCGCAGCATGTCCACCTTATCACATTGCCTTTGTTATTGGTGGTACATCAGCTGAGAAAAACCTATTGACGGTTAAATTGGCTTCTACACATTATTACGATGAATTGCCAACTACAGGCAATGAATACGGACGTGCATTCCGTGATGTTGAATTGGAAAAACAAGTATTGGAAGAAGCACACCGAATCGGTTTGGGTGCACAATTCGGCGGTAAATATTTTGCACATGATGTTCGCATTATCCGTTTGCCTCGCCATGGTGCCAGCTGTCCTGTGGGATTAGGAGTAAGTTGCTCAGCCGACAGAAATATCAAATGTAAAATCAACAAAGACGGTATTTGGATTGAAAAATTGGATGACAATCCAGGTTCATTGATTCCTGAAGAATTGCGTCAAGCCGGTGAAGGAGATGCTGTAAAAATCAATTTGGACCAACCAATGTCTGAAATCCTCAAAGAGTTGGACAAATATCCTGTTGCCACCCGTTTGAGTTTGAACGGCACCATCATCGTAGGCCGTGACATTGCACATGCCAAACTGAAAGAACGCATTGACAAAGGTGAAGACCTGCCACAATACATCAAAGACCATCCAATTTATTATGCAGGACCGGCCAAAACCCCTAAGGGTATGCCTTGCGGTTCTATGGGACCAACAACAGCCGGCCGTATGGACTCTTACGTTGATTTGTTCCAAAGCCATGGCGGCAGCATGATTATGTTGGCTAAAGGCAACAGAAGCCAACAAGTTACTGACGCTTGCCAAAAACATGGAGGTTTCTATCTTGGCTCTATTGGTGGCCCTGCTGCCATTCTTGCCCAAAACAACATCAAGAGCATTGAGTGCGTAGAATACCCGGAATTGGGCATGGAAGCCATTTGGAAAATCAGAGTGGAAGATTTCCCTGCATTCATCTTGGTTGACAACAAAGGAAATGACTTCTTCAAACAGATAAATCCTACTTGCTGCTGCAAGAAATAATCATTTCTGATTATCAGATATTTATGCGTGTCAAGACGAATAGAAGTTATTTATTTGCTTTGACACGCACTTTTTTGATATAAGCTCAACATCCGAGCATTTAACCCAAATCGGTCATTAGACCGTAGGGATTACATTCATCCGAGTGAGGCGGCACTTTTGGGATGATTATCGTTTCTTTCCTGCATTTTTGCTTCCTCTTTTCGGTCATATAGCCCGCTATACTCCCTCGAAGAGCATGCAAACCTGCTCGAAAATATTCCGATAACATCTTCCAAATCCAATGACCGAATTGGATTTAACGGATATTAATATCAAAAAATTGCAGCAAATGAGGTTATTTCGAAAAATCATGTATCTTTGCAAGTGGAAGTATTCGATATACTTCCCTACTATCGAAGAAATTACTAACTATTCAACAAACACAAACGAAAATGAAAAAGACATTTTTAAGTTTATTGGCAGCAGCTGCCTTCTTGTTTACAGCTTGCGAACCAAAAAACGAACCACAAGGAGGTATTGAAATTCCAACATTAGACCCTGCAACAGAAAACTATGAACGTACATTGATGTTGGAACAATTTACCGGTCAAGGATGCGGTTATTGCCCAACAGGAGCTAGCATCATTGAAGAAGGTTTGGAGGGCATTGAAGATAGAGTTATATGGACAGCTCACCATGCAGGTTTTGCTGCTGATGATTTTACTATCAGCAATAGCGAAAGTTTGGTCAAAACATTTGGAGTTTCCAGTGCACCAGCTATGATGTTGAACCGTGAAAATACAACATTTACTTGTGTAAATCCAGATGGATCTATTGAAGACAAAACGCAACTTGTCCATACTCCTAGTAGCTTTACAGATCCTGCATCAACATTCAAGGCCGAATTATCTAAAGAAGGTGAGGCTACAGTTCACATCCAAACCAATCTAGATGGTCAGAAACTTACAGTTGCTGTATATGGAGCTGTAAAAGAGCAACAGGATATTCGTATAACTGCTTACATCCAAGAAAATAAACTAATTGGTGAACAAAGCGATTACGCAACTAACCAAATAATCAAAAATTACGAACACAATCATGTTCCACGCGTATTTATGTCTGCTACATTGGGTGATGCTGTAACTCCAGAAGGAAAACTTTACCAAAAGACTTATACTGTAGAATTAGACAGCAAATGGAACATTGATAATTGCGAAGTTGTTGCATTTGTTACCAAGAAAACAGGCTACAAACCAGTACTTAACGCAGCTTCAGCACCCGTTCAATCTGCTCAATAAATTAAAAATATATGTGAAGTGTCATGTAAATCACTTCCATGATATAATAAAAAACTCGGTCTCCACTTGAGGTCGAGTTTTTTATTATATGTTCCTGCCTTCGGGGTAGATGAATAAAAGTCAGACTATTATTTACTGGATTTAGTATCAAGTGCGACATGAGGTTTAGGCAAATGCAAATGTTGTGGGACTTGCATTTATTGATTCATGACATAACTATAAAAAGCTGTGCCGGAAATTCCGACACAGCTTTTATGCTTTTATCTACGAGAGATGAGACTAATAGATTCGGGAGAATTCATGTCCAAAACGCTCGTAAGCAGCCTTTTCCAAAGCCTCACGTGCATCAGGATGCGCAATCTTAATCATTTCTTTAGCACGCTCGGCCAAAGTCTTGCCCAAAAGGCATGCCACACCATATTCCGTTACCACGTATTGAGTTTGGAAACGAGTAGTTACTACACCTGCTCCAGGAGTGAGCGTATTGACTATCTTAGATATGCCCTTGGTTTGACTAGGAAGAGCGATAAATATCTTTCCACCTTCCGACATCGCACCACCATACATAAAATCATGCTGACCACCAACACCTGAGAAAATACGTGTTCCTATTGAGTCAGCACAAATCTGTCCCGTGATATCCACTTCGAGCGCAGAATTAACGGCCATCACTTTCGGATTCTGACGAATGATGAAAGGATCGTTGGTCCATGCCACATCACGCATCAAAAGTTTAGGATTATAGTGCATCCAGTCATAGAGGCGTTGTGAACCTAAAGCCAATGAGGCCACCGTCTTGTGAGGTAGAATCTTCTTTTGTGAGTTGTCAATCACTCCGCTTTCCAACAAAGGCACAACACCATCAGTTAAAGCTTCGGTGTGCAAGCCAAGATGTTTGTGGTTGGTCAGACGAGACAAGACGGCATTTGGTATTCCTCCTACCCCAATCTGAAGAGTTGCTCCATCAGGAATAAGTTCTGCGATGTAGTTGCCAATACGATCTTCCACATCATTCGGTTGGGCGATGGGCAATGTCACCAGCGGCTCATCAACCTTAATGCAAGCATCTATTTTGCTCACATGGATGCGTGAATCACCATAGGTATAAGGCATACTCTTGTTAATTTGAGCAATAACTACCTTGGCACATTCGGTAGCCGAAGTGGCGATATCTGATGATACACCGAAAGAGCAGTAACCATCTTCATCGGGTTCTGAAACATTCAATATAACTGCATCAATCGTTACAATTCCTCTTCTAATCAGTCCCGGTATTTCTCCCAAAAAGGCGGGGATACAATCTGCATAGCCCGTATTGACAGCTTTACGCACATTGTTTGCTACGAAGAAGCTGACAGTATGGAACGATTCACATAATTCGGGCGCACAATAGGGAGCATCCCTCCTACCTATAGCAAAGGTATTGTAAATGGTTACATTTCTCAATTCATCGGCTCGTGCCACCAAGGCATCCACCAAAGTTTCAGGTGTTGATACGCTACCTTGAAGGAACACGTGGTCGTTGGAGTTAATCAGTTTAACGGCTTCTTCCGCTGTGGTTAGTTTCATGTTTGCTTGTATTAGATGGTTAATATTAAAATGATACTTTCTTATTTGATAAATCGCTCATGCAATTGTTTCGCATAATCAATACATGCAGGATTATTTGCATCAATGAGTACTTTCGGTAATTCGGGCACCTTTATGATTGTACCGATTGCTATATTATTCGGATCGGGTATATGATCCATATTAGCTTCATAAATATACACCCAAAAACGTGCATCGCCATAGTATTTTTTTGCGAGCCATGCCAAACGGCTTCCTTCTGTGAGTTGTTCTGTGGTTATCAGCTTATCGTAATTGCGTGGTTGGTCAAAAACAGACAATGGTTCTGTGCCAGTCTGTTGTTGTGACTCTTCTACCATTGTAGGTTTTGAAGGTTCACCCACCCCTGCCGATTCACTGCTTTCCTGTTCTATTACAGGTTCCTCCTCCAATGATTCTATCCACTCCGTTTCCGGCCGTGCCTGCTCCAATTTACCATTGGCCCATGTCTCTACCTTATATACCATATAAAAATAGACACCTACCAATATCAAACAAAAAGCTAAAGCTATGATAGCCCCAATTTTCCACAACTTTACACTTGACTTTTTCTCCGTCTTTTTAGCAGAAGTTGAATCATCCGTACTTTGCTGCGTTGGAGCTGTTACAGTTGGAATAGGTATTTCAGTAACCTTTGGTTCTTCTGTTTTCGTTTCCAGCTGCAAAACCTCCGTTTTCTGCTTCTCCTCTTGAGTAACAATTTCTTGCTCTTGCTTTATATTATTATCTTCCAACTTGTCTTGTTGTTGCGATATTTCCTCGGGAAGAACAGTTTCCTTTATTTGCTCAGGCTTTTCCTGCTCTACAGGTGTGTCATTTATTTCTTCCTTTGATGTTTCCTGAACAGGAGTATCAATCTCCCTATTTTCCGCAAGTGGTTCTGCTAGCTCTTTGTTCTCTTGTATTTCTAAAGATACCATTGGCTCTTCCACTGCTGACTCCACTTGAGATTCTTCTACCTGTGTATCTTCTGCTGTTTCCGTTTGTTCCAATGGTTCAACTTCTGCAAGTACATCAGCAACAGGCATCTCCCATTCTACAGAAACCTCCTCTTCTTCCTCTTCAATTTCCTCCTGCTCATCCAAATCATCTTCCAAAATATCTTCAGACTTTGCATTAGCTCCCATGAACCAGTTTTCCCCGTTTATATCAGAGAGCAGCGCTTTAATCTCGTCGGCTTGTTCATCCAATTTCTGCAAATTTTGGCCAATTGCTTCTTCTGTCGGAGTGGTTGAAACATTAGTATCATTATCCCGCGATTCTGCCTCTACATTCTCTGCCATTATCACTGGTTCAAGAAAAGCAAAAGGCTCATTGACACGCTGTTTCACCTCATTGTCAGGAGCAAAGGTCACCTTATTGTAAGGGTCAAGCATGATTTCCTTACCGGTTGTCACATCTACACTCTTCCTGGCTTCGATGGGTTGCAGCTTAAATGTACCGAACTTATTGATTTTCAC
>CALUKG010000123.1 GCA_944321155.1 uncultured Bacteroidales bacterium
CGGGATGTAGCTCAGTCCGGTTAGAGTACTCGTCTGGGGGGCGAGTGGTCGCTGGTTCGAATCCAGTCATCCCGACAAAAAAGTGAGTCAGTTTTTTTTACTGGCTCACTTTTTTATTGATCATTTCCGTCCTTTCTTACGAAACCCTACAAACTAGTTGGTAAAAAACTTGATAATGCACGCAACAACTAGGAGAACAATGGCAAGGACATTGATGGCAATGCCATAGGGTGTGTATCGGGTTTTCTCTGACTTGTAATTGTATATCAGGTTAATGATTGCGATGGCAATCATAATCAAATTAAAAATGTAGAAACTGCTCATGTGGTATAAATGAAGGGTGATATGGCAAAAGTATGGAAAAGAAAATAAATATCACAATAGATGAGGAGATTCATACTGGTCGGTGAAATTTGAGCTATACATAAAAAGGGGTTGTGTCAAATTGAATCATTTTGACGCAGCCCCTTTAAGGTATGCCAGAATATGTAAGATGCAAGGCGCTGAAGGTGAGGGTGCTGGGAGTTTACTGGCGTAAATGACCGAGCCTGAATCCTGATAGCAACGAAGCAGATTGCATATTATGACACACCGTCTGAATATAATGTTAGTCGGGTAGGCTAGTCTTGTTTTGCCCAGAACATTTTGGTGTAGTAAGTGTCTTCGCTCTGTACATCCTTGTAATAAGGGTTGTAGTTTACTTCACTTTGCGGATATCTCCATCTGTCGGGAACATTCGGCACAATTCCTGATACTTCTGGATAAACCAAACCGGAAGGGTAACCTGTACGTCTAATCTCGTTCCATGCTTCACGGCTCAGCAGGATGCCATAGTGCAGCCATTTTTGTGTGATGATGGCGTCCAGATGATCGACATATTCATCACTGTCCCATTTGCTGGCGGCAAAGGCCACAATTTCTTCTTGTGTAGGAGCCGTAAATCTTCTGGCGTTTTGACCGGTACTGATGTTGTCATAATAGTAATACAGCTCAATGGATTGGGCTATGGCTTTTTCCAATGCTTCCCGTGCTTTGTTTTCGTCTTTTCCGACACCATATCCCATCAGATAGGCTTCGGCTATGTTGAAATGCACTTCGGGTGAGGCAACGATAAGCATGTCAAATTTGTCGTTGTTCCAGAAAAATCCGTATTGGGTGATTTGTGAGAAACCGGCATTGCCATACTCGTCCATCGCCTGTGTGCGGTAATATTCGGTAACGTCATCTGAAATGGTCAGATTGGTGCCCAGATAGATGGCACTGTCAAGTTCTCCTGTATTTCTGTTGACAATTTTAGTTGCATTGTAATAAAGCAGAATGCGTGGGTCGTCAGTTCCTTTTACGTATTTTCCGCTTAAGGTGTCGTTGCTGTTCATGTCGTATGCACCGTGTGACAGCATGCGGTCGATGATGGCGCCTGAAGCCCAGCGGTTGCTTTCCCAACCCACATCACCCAAGCCGCTTCCGGCTGTGAAATTGAGCTGGCCGGATTTTTGGTTGACAATGTAGATGTTGTTCGATTGCTCTTCCACCAAAGGATAGGTTTCCGGGTTTTCCAGAATTTCTTTGATGGCATTTCTGCCAACTTCTACCAATGGTCCTTGTGTGGCCACTCTTAATGCCAAACGCAAACGGAGGGAGTTGGCATAGCGTTCCCATTTGTCCAAGTCTCCATTGTTGATAAAATCCTGTGTGTTGAAGTTTCGTGGTGTTTTCACTTCACGGAATCTGGGACCAATGGCCTTCAAATCTTCTATGATGGTTTTGTAGATGTCTTCTGCTTTGTCAAAAGGAGCATGGGCCGCTTCTACATCATTATTGAAAGGCAGGGTACATGCTTTGCTGAAAGGCATATCACCGAAAATGTTGGTGGTGGCTGTAAAATAGTCATAGAAATGTACTTTGGCTGCTAGATAGAAAGCCTCGTCCTGTGCTTGTTCTTCCGGAGTTTCTTCCAAATAGAGCTGTTCCAGTTTCTTGTATTGCATCATGCAGGAATACACGTTTGACCATTGGTTGTCAATACCTGGTTCATAGGCAGGTGAATACATGTCTGTGCTGTAAACGAAGCCGTAGGTTTGTGCGCATTTTCCTAAAAAGGTCGGGTCCAGACAAAAGAAACGTCCGTAATCATAGCAGGAATAGTCCTTGGCCTTTTGGAAAACACCGGTCATCAGATTGCCTACTGTTACATCATTGACCTTGGAAGGGTCATTGTATTTGCTGTTGAAGTCCTCGTCTGTGCAGTTGGTCAATACAATACAGATGAAGGATATGATGAGTGTCTTGAATATTGTTCTCATGTGTGTTGAATTTATGCAATTAGAAACTAGCCTTTAACATGACACCAAAACTGCGTGTTGCTGTGGTGGAGTTACCGACAATGGCTTGGCTCGACCAGGAAGTTCCCACTGATGACTCTGCATCATAGTTTTTGAGAGCCTTGTAGAAGTAGAACAGGTTCCTGCCGTAAGCAGAAATCGTGAGACTGTTGATTTTTGCTTTCTCAATCCATTTTTTCGGAAAATTGAATCCGAATGTGAGGTCACGCAGTTTGACATAGGTGTTGTCATACACTGAGTGCATATAGGTAATTTGTTCTGTGCCTGTTCCCCAGTTGTAGGTGTAATAGTAGTAATATCCGGCAGGAATGATGTAATCGTTCGGCTGACCGGTAGAGGCAACTATACCTTCATTGATAACTCCGTCATGATAGATATATTCTCCGTTAGGACCAGATTGAACGCTGGCATCCACTTGCACTGGTTTGGCTCCCGAGTTATTGTTGTCTGGATAATAATAGGAAAGACCACCTCTTTCTGTGCTTCTGTACTGGAGTGATTCTTCTGTCAAACCCAGTGCTGTGGCATATTGGTTCATTTCATTGATTACGTCGCCTCCTATTCTGAAGTCAATGCTGAAATCAAGGAAGAAGTTGTAGAAATTGAAAGAACTGTATAAACCGCCCACGCCATCAGGGTTGATATTTCCAACTTTCTGCAACTCGGTCTGGTTCAGATAAAGTCCTTTGTCTGACACCAGGTAATTGCCATTGGCGTCGGTTTGTGGAACTTGTGTGTATATGTCTCCCATGGGTTGTCCTTCAACGGCCAGGATTTTTACACCACCGCCGCCCAGATTGGCTATCTCAAGATAGGGAACTCCATCGGCAAGCTTGAGTACCTTGTTGCGATAGAAGCCATAGGATGCGGTGAGGTCCCAGCGGAAGTTCTTGGTAAGCACAGGAGTAGCAGTCAGTGCAAAGTCCCATCCGTAGTTGGCCACTTGGCCGACATTCATCAGCATGGAAGAAACACCGGACGACCATGGTTGGGGTGTTGCCAGAATCTGGTCCTTTACAATGTTGTTGTAATAGGAAACGTCAAAGGATAAGCGGTTGTTGAAGAAGTTGCTTTCCAAGCCCACTTCATATTCATATTTCTGTTCCGGTCTGATTTGTGCATTGCCCAATGCAGAGGGAACATAGTTCCATGTAAACCCGTTGTCTGAGCCTTGTTCATATATGATATTGGCGGCATAGGCATCGGGGGCATTTCCCACAACGCCATAAGAGAAGCGGACCTTTCCTAAATCCCACCATGAAGGACGCAAATGTCCCAATGCATCTGTAAATACGAAACTTGTATTGATAGAGGGATAGAAGAAACTTTGGTCTTTCAGTGTGGAGGAACGTTCTTGACGTCCGGTCATTTCCACAAACAGATAATCGTCCCAACCCAAACTCAGTGTTGCCATATAGCCGGTCTTGAGCAACTCCATTCGTGCGATGGAAGCAGAAGGTGTATAGCGGCTGGCATTCAGGTCAAACCAGTTTTCGGTGGTAAGGCCTCCATTGGTGGCAACCTGAATGTTGTTCATGTTCTCATATCGTCCGTTCCATCCGGCACTGGCTGCAATGCTGAAACGGTCGATATTATAGTTGAAGTTGAGCATAACATCACCATAAATGATGTCATATCTTCTGCTAATCATTCTGAACTCTCCACTAGGGTCATACAACGCGTTCGGACGTTCGGTGTCCGATTCGATGGTCTGTTTGGCGGAGGTAAGGTCGGTGGAGATTTGTGCACGCAAATTGAGCCAATGGGCAATTTGCCATGTTGGTCTAACCATACCGAGAATACGGTTTTCGGTTTCTTTGCTGTCTCTATGGTATAAATTCCAGAGCATGTTTGAAAGGCCGGTCAGCGAACCTGGGTCGTAAGCCCATGATTCGTCTGGAGTTAATGTGGCATCTCCACCGGTAAATGTATTCCTGTATCCCAGACTGGTTGTATATGTGTCTTTCAGATAGGGAATATCAACAAATGTGGAAAACCCGTTGGAGAAACTTCCGTACAGGTTCAGTGAGGTTTGCGCACGGTTGTGTACTTCCTGCAAAATATAGTTGACGGAGTATTCCAGTGTGAGGGGTGTGGCAATTCTGTATGAACCGGTCAGCTTGAAGTTGTGCTTGTTGAAGGTACCAACCAATGCGTTGGGTATTTCGTTGGTAAATGTGTAGGCGAAACGCGTACTGGCTCTTGAGGTTCCTTGCATGATGGAGAGCGAGTAGGTTTGGGTTAGACCTGTTCTGAACAGTTCGTTCCATGGGTCTTCTGAAATGGCTTCATAGGGGCGTATGGTGCTGTCCCAATACAGCACGTCGCTGCCATCATATTTTGGACCAAATGCCTGGTTGGTAGAGCGCACACTTTTGTAGGTCTGACCATTGTAGGTACGTTGGTAGAATCCACCGGTTTGTTTTTCAAAATCACTGTTATAGGATAAGTTGTAGGTACCTGGACCATATTCACTTTGCATTTTAGGCAGATAAGCTGGAACGTTGGCCATGGCTTGTGCTGTGAAATCAACGCTTAGTCCGGTTTTCTTGGCTCTTTTGCTGGTAATGACCACGGCTCCATTGGCAGCTTCCGAACCATATAGGGCGGTAGCAGACGCACCCTTTAAGATACTGATGTTCTCAATATCTTCCGGATTGATGTCTACAAGTCCGTTGGAACGTATGCGGCCGTCGTTGCCGAATTCTGCAAAATCGGTCCCCTTGCCGGTACCTCCGTTACGGATGGGCACACCATCCAAAATAATGAGGGGCTGGTTATTGCCGGTAATGGAGCTCAGACCTCTGACGTTAATGGCAACTGCTCCGGCAGAACCGCCTTGTGTTTGGGTGATGCGCACACCGGGAGCTTTGCGGTATAAGGCAGATGCAAAGTTGGTGGCTCCTGTTTTGGTCAATTCTTCGGCATTGATAGAGCTTACTGCATATCCCAAACGTTTGGAGTCTTTCTGGATACCCATGGCAGTAACGACCACTTCGTTGATTTGTTGGGTATCCTCGGTTAAAACAACCTTGGAAATTGGATTTTTCCGTTTGGAAAGGTCGATTTCTCTACTTTTGTGGCCCAAATAGGATATGACAATTGTTGCTTGGGACGATACTTGTAATGTAAATTTACCGTCAAAATCTGTAATGGTTCCATTTCCAGTTCCTTTCTCAACGACATTCGCACCAATAATGGGCTCCCCCTTGTCGTCGTAAACCATAGCATTGACGATGGTGGATGTGGTATTTTCTGATGTGCTTTGTGCAAAAGTATTTGCACATGGGTAAAATATACCTATGGCAATCAGTAGAAAATACGTTTGTAATACATGGAAAATAAGTTTTCCCGTCTTTTGTAAGTAGTGCATATAATCAACTATTAAATATAAAGTTTTGTGTTAGCCTCTTATATGACCACAAAATCCTTGTTCGGTTTCTATTTTACCGTTTCGAGATATTCTCTGTAGGTATCAATGTAGCGTTCTTTCTTTTCAGCAAAAATGTCTGCTACAGTTATCATGATACCTGTGTCATAGATGTCGGCAAATTCATCATTGATGCCGGTTCCGAAAGTTTGCATACTGGGGCTTAAGCCGATGTATGCACTGAATAGCGGCGGAATTGTTTCACCTAATTCTCTGACCGCTTTCTGTAGGATTTTGTAGTTAAGTTTTTGGTCATCTCCCATGAAAATCCTGTCGGCAGTCTCTTGAGCGGCCGGGCAGGTCTTAATGGGATGTTTTGTTATAATAAGATCTAGGTTGCCGGGAAAAAACCTGTGTAGATATTCATATATCAAATCACGC
>CALUKG010000124.1 GCA_944321155.1 uncultured Bacteroidales bacterium
GCCCGTGCGGTAGGCGATTCGATGGTAGGATGTGGTATCGATGATGGCGATTTACTGGTGATAGACAAAAGTTTGGAGGCACAAGATGGTGACATTGTTGTAGCTTTTTTGGACGGTGAGTTTACTTTGAAAATAGTCCGTTTTGATTCTGCACACCAATGTGTGTGGCTGATAGCTGCCAATGAAGAATATCCTCCTATCAAGGTTATGGAAGGAAACAATTTTCTTATATGGGGTGTTCTTACTTATAATATTAAGAAACAGCACGGAAAACGATGATTCGAAAATTTCAGAACAGAGATTTGCCGAGGGTCATGGAGATATGGTTGGCTTCCAATCTGGAGGCACATCATTTTGTTTCTTCTGAATATTGGCTAGGAAAACAGAATTTGGTGCAAACATTGTTGCCTCAATCCAATGTATATGTGTTCTTGCATAATGGGATGATAGTCGGCTTTATGGGGCTTCATGATGATTTTATTGAAGGCTTGTTTGTTGATCGAATGCATCGTTCCAGAGGTATAGGAGGGAGTCTGATGGATTTTGTGAAGTCCGTTCACGGCGTTCTTGCGTTGCATGTGTACAAGGAGAATGTCCGTGCCTATGAGTTTTATTTGAAAAATGGCTTTACCGTTTCCCGAGAATGGGATGATGAGGAGACGGGTAAGCGTGTTTTCGAGATGGTTTGGCAGAAATAAATCTGTTGGAGCATGTTTGCCCTTGTTGATTGCAATAATTTCTTTTGTTCGTGCGAGCGTGTGTTCAATCCGCAATTGCGCGGAAAGCCAGTCGTTGTTTTGTCTAACAATGATGGTTGTGTCATTGCCCGCAGCAATGAGGCGAAGGCTTTGGGTATAAAAATGGGAGCGCCCTATTATCAAGTGCGCGATTTTATGCAGGAGAAGGGTGTAGCTGTATTCTCCTCAAACTATATCCTTTATGGCGATATGAGTCGTCGTGTAATGACTTTGTTGTCAGAATATACGCCTGATTTTGCACAATATTCCATAGATGAGGCTTTTCTGGGTTTGGATGGTTTGGGCGAGGGTGAAGAACTGGTGCAATATGCGCGTCAGATACGTGAACGTGTAATAAAAGGCACGGATATACCGGTGACAATTGGGATTGCTCCGACAAAGACTTTGGCGAAAGTGGCAAGCAAATATGGGAAGAGCTATAAGGGTTATGGAGGAGTTTGTATGATTGATACGGAAGAAAAACGCATAAAAGCCTTGCGCTCATTTGATGTGGCGGATGTATGGGGTGTAGGGCGACGTCATCGTGAATTGTTGTATGGACATGGGGTGCGTACTGCTTTGGATTTGACAGAGAGAAGTGAAAGTTGGGTGAGGAAAATGTTGACAGTGACAGGAGTACGGACATGGAAAGAATTGTGTGGTATCAATTGTATTGACCTGAATGATTTGCCCGCCAAGCAAAGTATATGTACGAGCCGTAGTTTTCCTGACAGAGGAATTTATAAAAAGGAGATATTAGTAGAGGCTGTTGCCAATTTCGCGGCAGCGTGTGTGAGAAAGTTAAGGGAGCAGCATGAATGTTGTTGTCGTATGACGGTATTTGCCTATACAAGCCGCTTTAGTAGTGAACAGCCTCAAAGTGTGATATATCAGCAGGTACAATTTCCAACACCGACGAATAGTTTGCATGAGATTGTTGGAAAATCGGCTTCTGTCTTACGCAATGCTTTTCCTGTTCGGGAGGAGTATGGGTATAAGAAAGCAGGTGTAATATTATGGGATATGGTGCCGGACGAGGGCATACAGACTTCGCTGTTTGATGAGCACAATCGTGTGAAAATGGCAATGTTGCAGAAAGCTATGGATAATATCAACCGAAAAAATGGCGAAAATACGGTACGTTTGGCAATTCAAGGAGGCGATGGAGCACCATGGAGAGGACAGCGTAATTATGTGAGCCCTTCCTATACGACAGATATTCGTGCAATTATCCGTGTCAACGAAGGAAAGAAAATAGGGGATTGATTAGGGTAGATGAGAGCTTGGATATACAAAAAGGGCCAAACCTCACCGGCTTAGCCCTCTCTATGTCATGTTTAGATTTTTAGGTATGAAAAAGATTGTGTTTGTCATTAACTTCCTGCGGCAAAGTAAATACTTTTTTTTAAATGCCACAATAGCATTTTCTATGTTCTTCAACATGTTTTCGAAGCATATTTTTTGACGTTTTGTTATAGAATAGAGGTTTTATACGGGTTGAGAATGGATAGATTGCTGTAAAAATGATACTTGACGGGTAGTTGTCAGATTGCCAAAGAAAATGTATCTTTGCAGTCGTTTATTACGGTAAGCGTTTAGAACATATATAATCATTAAAAAACATAGAAACTTTATGGTTAACTCACAAGACATTAAAAACGGTATGTGCATCCGTATGGATGGACGTCTGTATTTTGTGGTGGAATTCCTTCACGTTAAACCAGGAAAAGGTAATACCATCATGCGTACGAAATTGAAAGATGTTGTTGACGGACGTGTATTGGAACGTCGTTTCAATATCGGTGAAAAATTGGAAGATGTACGTGTAGAAAGAAGACCATACCAATTCTCTTATGCAGAAGGAGAACACTATCATTTTCTGAATCAGGAAACTTGGGATGATGTAATTATTGATAAAAAACTGATAACCGGTGTGGAATTCCTTACAGAAGGTATGGTTGTTGATGTTGTGTCTGATGCATCTACTGATACAATTCTTTATGCAGAACTTCCTGTAAAAGTGGTTTTGAAAGTTACTTATACAGAACCGGGTGTTAAGGGCGATACTGCAACTAATACTCTGAAGCCGGCTACAGTTGAAAGTGGTGCAGAAGTACGTGTTCCATTGTTTATTGACGAAGGAACTATGATTGAAATTGATACGCGTGACGGCTCATACGTTGGTCGTGTACGTTAATAATACAGATGGATGCTGTGTGTTAAAGACAGCTTAAAGCACAGCATCCGTTTTAAAGTCTAATATGGGAATCTTAATGATTCAAAAGGGGCTGTTTGGTTTTGACAGCAGGTAGAATTAGACTGTAAGCATGCCGAGCACTGTTGTTACGGCTCGTTAATCTCGAACTTCAAAGCTATAACTGGCGAAACTTCTTACGCTCTCGCAGCATAGTCGAAGTACAGTAGACTATCTTTATTCCAGCACAAGGTGCAGGAACGAGACGTCTCCCCAAGGCCGTCGCCTCGAGGCTGAGGATAAGGGGGCGCAGCTAAATCGAGGATAGTTGTTGCCGGCTCCGCGGTGATAATGAAATTTAAGGAGATAAGGCATTGATTGGTGGCCTCGGTCTTGTCAGTGCACGAAAATCTAGGCGAGGATAAGCATGTAGAAAGCACTTTAGTTCCTTGTTTGGACGAGGGTTCGACTCCCTCCAGCTCCACAATATGAAATACGGAAATCATCCGAATTTAGCATTCGTCTTTACATTCTATGATGTATTGACGAATGTGTTTTTATATGAATAGCTTTCAGATTTGCAATTTTGTAGAATAAGTAGACTATGGATGTTGAAGTTATGGGAATTTTGCTGATTGAGAAGGATAATGTTTGGCACGATGTCCATGTTGATAGTTTGCGCTATCTGCAGGTGGGAGATCTTATTGTGAATGTGCCAACAATAAGTGAAATGAAGAGGATTTTATTGTTGTTTGGACGTAAAAAAGATTTGGAGCGGGTTCGTCTGTTGGAATAAAATAGGCCAGCTATAGTGTGATGCTCTATAAATGAAAACTATGCAAGTGGATGGTTTTATGTTCTTCTGCCGTAATTAAATAAGTAGGATATGTGTGTATGTGGAGAAAAAAAGTTATCTTTGCAGCCGCTAAAAAAATAAGTACTTCATTAATTTAGAGACAGAACGCTATGCTGAAAGAGATTTTATCGATAACCGGTAAACCCGGATTGTATAAATTGGTGTCACGTGGTAACAATATGTTGATTGTAGAAAGTTTGCTTGATGGCAAGAAAATGCCTACTTATGCGCGTGACAAAATTGTTTCATTGGGTGATATTTCCATGTTTACCGATGATGGTGATGATGTTCCATTGGCTCAGGTTTTGGAGAGCTTGAAGAACAAAGAAAATGCTCAAGCCTGCACATTGGATTTGAAGAAGAGCACGAAGCAAGAATTGCATGCTTATTTTGCAGAAGTATTGCCTAACTTTGATCGAGACCGTGTATATCCGAGTGATATCCGTAAGTTGATTACTTGGTATAATCTGTTGGTAAAGAATAATCTGACTGATTTCAGTTTGGAAGAGGCCACAAAGGAGGAGACCCCTGAAGAAGCATAATCATGTTGCTGGGTGAGATTATAGCGGCCATAGAAGCATGTGCTTCCCTTTCATTTCAGGAGGAATGGGACAATTCCGGATTGCAGGTAGGCAAGCCTGAAATGAACGTGGATAGTGCACTCTTGTGTGTGGATGTAACTGAAGATATTGTGGACGAAGCCATTCGTAAGGATTGTCATTTGATTATCTCACATCATCCATTATTGTTTAGTGGAGTGAAGCATCTATGTGATAGGAATGTCCAGGAGAGATGTTTGTGGAAGGCTGTGAAACATGATATTGCTATTTATTCTGCGCATACAAGTTTGGACAATTGGTCGGAAGGGGTGAGTTACCGTATGGCTCAGAAACTCTCGCTTCGGCAAACGAAGGTTTTGTCTGCTTTGGAGAAATATCCTCATGAAGGATGCGGAATGATTGGTTATTTGCCGCAGCCTGTTCCGCCTTTACAATTGTTGGAACACATAAAGCAGGTCTTTAAGGCTCCATCACTCCGTTATACCGATTTATTGGGCGATAAACCTATTGGCAAGATTGCTCTTTGTGGTGGGGCAGGAGGCTTTCTACTGGAAGAAGCGGTCAACCAGGGAGCAGACTTGTTCTTGTCGGCCGATTTCAAATATCATGATTTTTTCCGTGCGGAAAAGCGGATTGTGATTGCAGATATAGGTCATTATGAAAGTGAACAGTATGCTAAGGAACTTTTATATGAGATTATATCGAAAAAAATTCCTACCTTTGCACTCCATTATGCAGAGAGTGACCGGACGCCAGTCCATTATTTGTAAGCTATAGAATATTAAAATACATATACTTATGACGAAAGAATCGACAACAGAAAAAGAACTCACCATTGAGGACAAACTGAGAGCGTTGTATAAATTGCAACAACTGTCTTCAACCATTGATAAAATCCGTGATTTGAGAGGTGAACTCCCATTGGAGGTGAAGGACTTGGAAGATGAGATAAAGGGACTTGAAACCCGTGTGACCAAAATCCAGGACGACATTGAACGTATGGAAAAAGATATTGTTGCAAAAAAAGCGGCGATTGTTGATGCAAATGCTAAGATTGAGAAATATAAGGAGCAACAGGATAATGTGCGTAACAGCCGCGAATATGAGAATCTTTCGAAAGAAATAGAATTCCAGTCTCTGGAAATTGAGCTTAGCAACAAACGTATACGTGAATATACGGCTTCTTTGGAGAACCGTCGAAATGAATTGGCTGATTCAAAGGAAAAGATTGTTGAACGTACTCAAGACTTGGAACATAAGAAGTCTGAGTTGGACGAGATTATTTCGGAAAACAAACAGGAAGAGGAACAATTGCGTGAACAGGCAAAAGAAGTAGAGAGTCAGATAGAAGAACGTCTTTTGACCGCTTTCAGACGTATTCGCAAGAATGCTCGTAATGGTTTGGCTGTTGTTACGGTTGACCGTGATGCTTGTGGTGGATGTATGAATAAGATTCCGGCTCAGCGTCAGTTGGATATCCGTTTACGCAAAAAAGTTATTGTTTGCGAATACTGCGGTCGTATTTTGGTTGACCCTGATTTTGCGAAAGAAGACCAAAAAGAAAACGAATAAAAACACTTAGTATATAGTTCTGCAAAAAGGATGGTGCAGTTACCATCCTTTTTTTGGGCTTAAATGGGAAATATTAATTTTTCGATAAGCTTTTGTCATCTGTGTGAACAGTTGCAAGTTTGAATGAAGTTAAAATAAAGGTAGTAACATGACAAAAAAAATATCAAAGTTGCAGGCTTATGACAAGCCTATTTACGTGTCTTTGGCAGTGTT
>CALUKG010000125.1 GCA_944321155.1 uncultured Bacteroidales bacterium
CCAACTGTATAATTGGTAAGTTCGGTAACACACCAACCTATTCCGTTCTGTAGAGAAAGAAATGCTTGCAATTGTACGGTTGAATTGGCGGTAGTTCCGTTGTTTCTTGTCAGCGCGTAATAATTTACATCTGCTTTTTCTTCTCTGTGTGAATAAGCTGTCTTTTGGTCTTCTGTTCTGACAGTGAGATCCATTTCTGTTTTGTTGTCCCCATTGGGTCCCCAGTTTCTTAATTGGGCTGCCCAGGCTGCATTTTCAATTGTCGTTTCTGTTTCGTTTGTCGGAACAATTGTGTAATGAGCCCAGAAATAGGTGCCGTCGTCTACAATGCGATAATTCAGTTGTGCATTGACGGGTGCATCCAGATTTGCTTTGTCATCTGATTGTGCATATAATTGCACGTTGTCTGCTTTTGCCGTCCCCAAATTTGGTGTTTGGGCCGAAACACTAGCCAGCATACCTGCTGACATAGCCAATAGAAGTAATCTTCTTTTCATGGTCGTGGTTATTTAAGTTTAACAATAAGATATGAAACTATTCATTTGAATTGTGCTGCAAAAGTCAGCATTAATATTTGAATGTATGGAAGTAAAATGACTACATTATTTCTACATTCCATAAATAATAATACTTCGTTAATTCACTCTGTAGGTTTTAAATCATTGATTATTAATGATAAGTGTTTTGCTTTTGTACGCACTATATACTTCTCTTGGCTTATTTCCTTTTCAAAATAAAAATGTATCTTTGTAGCAAATATTTTGAGTTGTATTTACGCTATCTATAGACCATCGCCATGAAAAATATCAGGAAACTAAGCTTGGTTGTTTGTCTTTTGACATCCGTCGCTGCTTTTGCTGCATGGCAATTGCCGGTATATAATTATCCTTTCACCGTTTACAATGGAGGTACACAGAACTGGCAAATTTGTCAGCAAAAAAATGGGTGGATGTATTTTGCCAATAACTATGGTTTATTGGAATTTGACGGAAATGAGTGGTCGTTATACGGAATTTGGAATTCAACGGTTATCCGTTCTGTGGAGATTGCACCAGATGGCTCCATATATGTAGGAGGCAGTAATGAGTTTGGCCGCTTTACAAGTAATACATTCGGCTCATTGTCGTATGAACCATTGTCTTTGGATGTTCCGGAACCATATAAAAACTATGGTGAAATTTGGAATATTCATTTGATTCATAATACTCTTTATTTGCAATCCAGAAATTATATCTTTAAAAAAGACCTGAATACAGGCACATACGAAGTCATTGAACCTAAATCCCGCATTTATTGCAGTGCAAAGATTAGAGATGGGTTGTTTGTGGCAACAGCTTCTGGTATCTTTCTAGTGACTGGTAACCAGCTGAATGCCTTGCAAGGTTCTGAACAGCTGCGGGGTTATGAAATCAGAAGTTTGCAGCCCTTAGGTGATAATAGTATCTTAATCGGGACGGATTTTAATGGCTTGTTTATTTTCAATGGTATTGAAATAAAGCCTTTTAAGACGGATGCGGATACGTTTATAAAAGCAAACCAGTTGTATTCTATGGCTGTAAATGAGAAATATATTGCTGTAGGAACGGTGCTGAAAGGCTTGGTAATTATGGATTTAAGTGGAAGGAAATGTCAGTATCTCAGCACAGAAAATGGTTTGCAGAATAATACGATACTCAGCATGATGTTTGATAAGGGAGGAAATTTATGGATGGGGCTGGATCAAGGCATTGATAAGGCAATTGTCAATGCCCCTGTGCGTCAATTGTATAATAATCTGAACTCCAAAGGTGCTGGTTATAGCTCTTTGATTGATGGAGATGAGTTGTATGTGGGAACGAATCAGGGATTGTATTATGCTGATTATCCCATCAGTACAGATTCATATATAACAGAGTTACGTCTTATAGAGGAAAGTATGGGGCAGGTTTGGGAGGTAAATAAAGTAGATAATACTATTTTTTGCTGCCATAACAGAGGATTGTTTGAAGTGAAAAACAAACGCTTGCGTCTTTTGCTTAATGGGGAAGGTTTTTGGAGAGTGAGACCGTTACCTGGGAATAATAATGTAGTAATTGCTGGAAGCTATAGTGGTTTTTATGTGTTGAAAAAGGAAAATGGACAGTTTAAACTCCATGCAAAGCTGAAGAATATTAGTCTTACGGCGAAATCCTTTGAAATAGACACGAATAACAGAATATGGGTAATCACAGAAAAAGGCTTGGAACGTCTTACGTTGAATGCGGAAATGGACGAATGTTCTTCTGAGCTTTTGTTGACCCGTTTGCATGACCGTGAATACTTGAGCTTGTCAAAACTGGATGACAGGATTATTGTAAGTTCCAATTTGGCATATGAATACGAAGAGAATGCATCGGGAGATGTGAGAAATTTTGTAACCGATAAAAGTAATAATCTTTGTAGAGACAGTGCCTTCTTTAACCGTTTGATGGGTGAGTATAGTAATTATGTTGTCGTAACGGAAGATGACCGAAAGAATATCTGGTTTATCTCTGATAGGGCGCTTCATGTGAGTATCTATGATGAGGAATGTGGTGATTATAAACATCCGGCAGTTAGAGTATGGAACTCGCAGCATTTTTTCATTGATGGTTTTGCATTTTTGTATCCGATAGGTAATGGGCAACTGATGATGGGTTGCTTAGGTGGTTTTGCGTTGGCTGACGTGAATAATGTGGAAACGACAGTTGTAGAAAATGGACATGCATTAATAAAGCGGATTTATTCCACTTCTCCTAAAGATTCAGTGGTTTATGGGCAATCATTTCCGATACGGCATAAGGATGTTCGTATTGCGTATAAAAATAATTCAATTAGGGTTGAGTTTGGTGCTGCGGCCAGCTTTAATGAAGTCATAGAATACCGTTGCCGTTTGGAAGGCTATGAGAATGGCTTCAGTGCGTGGAGCAAAAATACAGTGAAAGAATATACCTCCCTTCCGGAAGGTAAATATACCTTTATGTTGCAGGCACGTAATAATATGAATCCAAATTTAAGCAATGCAGAGGTTACATTTTACGTGTTGCCGCCTTGGTATCGTTCTTGGTGGGGTTACTGCTTGTGGGCGCTTCTGGTTGCATATATTGTCTTTGTTGTCTATCGGTATTTTATGCGTAAGGTTGAGCGGAGTAAGAGGCATTTGGAACGAATGAAAGATGAGGAAATGAGGCGGCAAGAGCAAAGATACAAAGATGAGGCACATCAGCGAGAAAAGGAAATTTTGCGGTTGAAAAATGAGCAAATTGCTTTTGAATTGAAGAATAAGAGCCAGGAATTGTCAAATGTTTTGCTTAACCATCTGAATAAGAATGAGATGGTCAAAGATATAAAGCGCGATTTGGCCAAAATAAGTCAGGATTTGAAAAATGAAGATGCTAAAGGTGCTTCCAAAAGACTTCTGGCATTACAATCGAAATTGACTCAAAGCATTGAGCAGGAAATCAATTGGGATAAGTTTACAGAAAACTTTGATTTGGTCAATGATAATTATTTGCGTCGTTTGGGAGAACATTATCCATGGATGAACTCGAATGAACGTAGACTGTGCGTATATATCAAAATGGGATTACAAACCAAAGAAATAGCACCCATCTTGAATCTCTCTATTCGTGGAGTAGAGATGTTACGGTATCGAATGAGGAAAAAAATGCAGTTACCGCGTGGAGAAGAACTGGAAATGCACTTGCGTATGTTTATGGACGATGTGAAAACTGGAGAGCCAGAACAGAAATAGTGAATTGATTATGATGGGAAGGGTGACATGTGCTATTTTTGTTTAACTGTTTGTTTGTTCGTGCTAAACATAGTACCTTTGCATATTGAAATACGGAATTTAATTCTCTTAGATATATTAATATGAAAAGAACTGTTATAATTGATGCGCTCAAATGCACCAATTTTGGAGAGCCCATTAATGTGAAAGGTTGGGTAAGAACTCGTAGGGGTAACAAAAATGTAAGCTTTATAGCTCTTAATGACGGTAGTACTATTCACAATATACAGGTAGTGGCTGATGTCGCCAAGTTTGGAGAAGACTTTTTGAAACCGATAACTACAGGTGCTTGTATCAGTGTATGTGGAACATTGGTACAATCAATGGGAAAAGGACAGAGCGTTGAAATACAGGCAGAAACAATAGAAATTTATGGTACTGCAGATCCTGATATTTATCCGCTTCAGAAAAAAGGTCATACTTTGGAATTCTTGCGTGAGATTGCCTATCTGCGTCCACGAACCAATACTTTTGGTGCAATTTTCAGAATTCGTCACCATATGGCAATGGCCATCCATACCTTTTTCCATGAGCGTGGTTTTTTCTATTTCCATACGCCGCTTATTACTGCTTCGGACTGTGAAGGTGCTGGACAGATGTTTCAGGTGACAACGCTGAATCTGTATGACTTGAAAAAGAACGAACAAGGCTCAATAGATTATTCAAGAGACTTTTTTGGAAAACAAGCCAGCCTGACTGTGTCCGGACAATTGGAAGGTGAATTGGGTGCGCTGTCTTTGGGTAAGATATATACCTTTGGACCGACTTTCCGTGCCGAAAACTCCAATACCCCGCGTCATTTGTCTGAATTCTGGATGATTGAGCCGGAAGTAGCCTTTAACGAGATTGAGGAAAATATGGAATTGGCTCAAGAGTTTATCCAATATTGTGTTAGGTGGGCTTTGGAACACTGCCAAGATGATTTGAACTTCTTGTGCCAAATGTATGACAATGAATTGTTGGACCGCTTGAAATTCGTTGTTGAGAATGACTTTAAACGTTTGACATATACTGAAGGTATTGAAATTTTGAAGGCGGCTGTTGCTAATGGCAAGAAGTTTGAGTTCCCTGTTGATTGGGGTACAGACTTGCAGTCAGAACACGAACGTTATTTGGTGGAAGAACACTTCAAGAAACCGGTAATCCTTACTGATTATCCGAAAGAAATCAAATCTTTCTATATGAAGCAGAATGATGATGGAAAGACCGTGCGCGCTATGGATGTATTGTTCCCCAAGATTGGAGAAATTATTGGCGGTTCTCAGCGTGAGGAGGATTATGAAAAACTGAAGACTCGTGCAGCAGAGATGGGTGTTCCCGACAAGGATATCTGGTGGTATTTGGATACACGTAGATTTGGAACGGCGCCTCACTCTGGTTTTGGTTTGGGATTTGAAAGATTGATGCTTTTTGTAACGGGTATGGCTAATATTCGTGACGTTATACCTTTCCCACGTACTCCTAATAATGCCGATTTCTAAATCTACATGGAGCGAAAAGTAATTTTGACAGAAGATGGCTCCAGTACATTATATGTCAGTGATATAGATGAATGTTATCATTCTACGCACGGAGCTGTACAAGAGTCAGAACATATATTTATTAAAGCCGCTTTGGAGCATCATGCTTCAAAGCGGTTGTCGGTTTTGGAAGTGGGCTTTGGGACAGGTTTGAATGCTTTGTTGACTTTCCGTGCGTCTCAAAAGTATGGTTTGCATGTTACATATACAGGTATAGAAAAGTATCCTTTGACACTTGATGAGGCTAAACAATTGAATTATGCATGTACGGACCAAGAGCGGGAAGTGTTCAGGTGTATGCATGCTGCGCCATTTTCTGTTTCAGGACAGCTGAGTTCTTGTTTTTATTTTTCTAAACTTTGTACGGATTTTCTTGACATATCTCTTCCTTTTGAGGCATATGATATTGTCTATATGGATGCCTTTTCGCCGGAAAAACAACCGGAACTATGGACGCAAGATTCCATGAAAAGGTTGTATGATTCAATGCGAATAGGAGGAATATTGACTACCTATTGTGCCAAAGGTTATGTGCGAAGAAATCTGCAATCGGTTGGTTTTGTGGTGGAGCGTTTGCCTGGTCCTCCAGGAAAACGTGAGATGTTGAGGGCTACTAAAAGGTAGAGGATTCGTATAAGAAAAAGTGGCTAGGGTTTTAAGAAATGAAGAGGCCGACCCAAAAGTAAAATTTGAGGTCGGCTTCCTGTTTTTTAATTCTCAAAGATATTCAGTTGTATTTTTCA
>CALUKG010000126.1 GCA_944321155.1 uncultured Bacteroidales bacterium
AGCCAACTAATTCGCAATAATTTGTGGATGAATTAGTTGGCTAATTTTATTCTATTTACTGAATGTCCCTAAATAAAGGGCGTAAGTAATCAAACTTACGCTCTTTATTTTTGTTGATATGGCTTACTTATTTTGCCTGTTCCAAGATTTTACGGGTTATTTCAGCATCAACATTCTGCGCTTCACCATGCTTGGCACCAATCTCTTTGAAACGTTTGACAATTGCCTCAACGACATCTTGTCCCACATTTGCTTCTGTCAGGCTGGTACGCAATCCGATGGAGCGGAAATAATTGCGGGTAGCGTCAATAGCTTTGTCTATACGTTCGTCATCTGTTCCTTCAGTGATGTTCCATACTCGTTCTGCATATTGCAGCAGTTTCCCCTTCTTCTGTTCGCGGAGCACGTGCAGTAAAGAGCAATGTATAAGTGCCAAGGATTCACCATGTGTTATACCGGTAAAGGCTGTAATCTCATGTCCAATCATGTGGGTAGCCCAGTCTTGAGTTACACCCATACGAATCATATCGTTGAGAGCCAAGGTAGCACACAACACATAGTCACAGCGCAAATCATAATCGGTAGGATTGGCTTTGATTTTAGGAGCTATTTCTACCAATGTTAATAATATTCCTTCTGCCCAACGGTCCATAACGCGGGACTGACCTGGAGTTGTCATGTATTGTTCCATTACATGTACGAAAATGTCAGACAGACTGCAGGCTACTTGGTGTTCTGGTAAGGAATATGTAGTTTCCGGGTCTAATATGGAAAATACTGGGTAAGTTGAATAGAAGGCATATTTTTCGTGTGTTTCTGTGCGTGAAATAACAGCACCGCTATTCATTTCTGAACCAGTGGCAGGAAGGGTCATGACAGATGCAAATGGTATATATTTGCAACTTTTCCCTGCTCGTACTATTTCCCATGCGTCTTTTTCTGGCTGGGCAATGGCTGATGCAATCAGCTTTGTTCCGTCAAGTACAGAACCTCCTCCTACAGCAAGTATAAAGTTGACTTTTTCTTTCAAGCCAAGTTCAACAGCCTTACGCAATGTTTCAACGGTAGGATTGGGTTCAATACCCCAAAATTCAATGAATGTGTGCTGGCTCAGTGCTTTGGTTACCTGGTCGTATACTCCATTCTTTTTTACTGACCCTCCACCAAACGTAAGCATTATTTTGGCATCAGCAGGGATAAGTTGGGAAAGTTTGGCTATTTGTCCTTTACCGAAAACAAGTCGGGTCGGATTACAATATTCAAAATTGTTCATAAGTATAGGTATTATAAGGTTTGTAAATATCGTTCTACTTCGATGGCTGCTTTGCAACCGCTACCAGCGGCAGTAATGGCTTGACGGTAATGTGGGTCTGCAACGTCACCGGCAGCAAATACGCCGGGAACATTGGTCATTGGACGGCCATCAATAGTTTTGATGTATCCTACTTCGTCTGTTTCAATATATGGTTTGAATACATCTGAGTTAGGCTTGTGCCCAATAGCAAGGAAGAAACCGTCTATGTCAATATGCACCATTTCTTCGTCAGGCTCGCCTTTGCGTTTTACTAAATTGGCACCATCAACACCATTTTCTCCTGTAAGCCCGACAGTGTTGTGTTCAAACAGCACTTCAATATTTTCTGTATTCATAACTCTGTCAACCATGATTTTTGAGGCACGCAAATAGTTTTTACGTACAATCATGTATACTTTCTTGCATAGTCCAGCCAGATAAATGGCTTCTTCACATGCAGTATCTCCACCCCCAACAACGGCAACATTCTTTTTGCGATAGAAGAATCCATCACATGTTGCACAAGCGGAAACTCCCATACCTGCATATTTTTGTTCGTCAGGTAAGCCTAAATATTTGGCTGATGCGCCAGTTGCAATAATTACGGTATCTGCCTCAATTGTTTTCTCTCCGTCTATTTCTACTAATTTGGGCGATACAGAGAAATCTACTTTAGTAACAACACCCCAACGTATGTCAGCTCCAAATCTTTTTGCCTGTTGACGTAAGTCGTCCATCATTTGGTTGCCTTCCACGCCTTGTGGGTAACCTGGGAAGTTTTCTATCTCAGTTGTTTGGGTTAATTGACCTCCCGGTTGCATTCCTTCATAAAGAATAGGTTGGATGTTGGCGCGGGATGTGTAAATGGCGGCAGTAAAGCCGGCAGGGCCTGAACCAATAATCAGGCAGCGTGTTTTTTCGTTGTTCATGTTGATTATCTTAAGTCGTTAATGATTGCTTGTGGAAATTTGTTTGTGCCGTCAAAAGAGTTAGGAGCAATGTTTGTGCGAAGTTCTAGGCTGGAAAGTACCAATGTGGTTACATTTCCTTGTGATGCTTCCAATACTATTTTGGTCGGTAACATATCTTTTTTGTTAATGGTAACCAGTAATTTGTTTATCTCAGACTTTTCTTCTTTTGGATAAAAAACAATTATATAGCTGTCTTCCTTTTTTTCCTTGTCATAAAATTCAATGTTGCAGCGTTTCTTAAATTGCTTGATTATGGCTAACGGATTGATACCGGCAAGGTCTTCTGAGGAGGGGGTTGTAATGCTGACCTCATTGCTATTCTCCTGATAGGACCATTGGGTAGTGCCATCATAAAATACTTGCAGGCCTTGCATGCTCAGGTGGAAACTGCTTCCTTTCATGAGTATGTCCCCGCGATAAATGTCAGGGTCGCTAATACGGTCTGCCTGCAACCCAACGACAAACTTAGCATCAATGGCTTGTTTGTCCAGTTTGGCAATCATTTGTTCGATGAGAGTTTGAGGGGTTTGGGCATTTGTATTGAAAAATGCCAAGCTTAATAATAGGGCAAAAAATATTTTGTTTTTGTTCATTTCCTATTTTAATCCTTCTAATATTTGTGTTAGTGTATAATCATCCTGTACCAATACTTGTCTACCTTTACTGCCGTTATTAGCGCTTACAATTCCCGCAGCCTCCAATTGGTCAGATATACGTCCAGCTCTGTTGTAGCCAATTTCAAAAGTGCGCTGTATGGCTGATGTTGAGCCTTGTTGTTGGGCTACAACCCAGCGTGCTATTTGTTCAAACATCACATCACGTTTGCTTAGGTCAACAGCACCAGGAGCAGCAGTTTCGCCTTCTGCAACATATTCCGGCAAAATGTATGCCTCAGGATAGGATTGCTGTTGGCTGATGTAATTTACAATTTCTTCCACTTCTGGAGTATCGACAAATGCACATTGAACACGGACAAGATCGCTACCGCCGGAATAAAGTAGGTCACCTTTACCCACTAATAGGTTGGCACCAGGTGCATCCAATATGGTTCGCGAATCGATTGATGCAGATACACGGAATGCAATACGGCTTGGTACGTTGGCTTTAATCACACCAGTGATAATGTTTACGGATGGACGTTGAGTTGCCAATATCATATGCATACCCACAGCACGTGCTTTTTGGGTAATGCGCGAAATAGGCATCTCTATTTCTTTGCCAGCAACCATAATGAGGTCGCCAAACTCATCGATAACAATTACAATATAAGGTAAGAAGCGATGTCCTTTCTCTGGATTTAATTGCCGGTTGATGAATTTCTCATTATATTCTGTAATGTTGCGGCAATGTGCTTGCATAAGCAGCTTGTAACGCTCTTCCATTTCCACTACCAAAGAATTGAGAGTTTGTATTACTTTGGTAGAATCAGTAATGATAACATTTTCAGAATCGGGCATCTTGGCCATATAATGCTTCTCAAGTGCCGCATAAATGTTGAACTCTACCATCTTTGGGTCGACGAGGACGAACTTGAGTTGAGAAGGGTGCTTTTTGTAAAGCAATGATGTGATGATGGCGTTCAAACCAACAGACTTTCCTTGTCCGGTTGCGCCGGCTACAAGCAAGTGCGGTGTTTTGGCCAAATCAAACATGAATACTTCGTTGGTAATGGTGCGTCCTAAAGCTACAGGTAATGCAAATTTGGCCTCTTCCTGGAATTTCTTTGAAGCTATGACTGAATGCATGGATACAATCTGTGGTTTTTCATTCGGAACCTCAATACCTATTGTACCTTTACCAGGTATAGGGGCAATGATACGTATTCCTGTAGCCGCAAGACTCAACATGATATCAGATTCCAGATTACGTATTTTGGAAATACGGATACCAGCTTTAGGTACAATTTCATAAAGTGTAATGGTGGGACCAACAGTAGCTCTAATGCTTTCAATGTCAATTCCATAGTCGTGTAACGTCTTGACAATCCTATCTTTATTGGCATTTTGTTCTGCCATATCTATGATAGGTGTATTTTCGTTAGGATATGTTTTAAGCAGATCCAATGTTGGAAATTGGTAGTGTGACAAATCCAACGTTGGATCATATTTTCCTAAATTCTTTATATTATAATAGGGGTCGCCTTCTTCTGTATCCAATGGTTTGTCAACTTCCAATACAACAGCTTTGTCTTGTGTGGCAGCTTGTTGGAGAATGGGTTCGGCATGTTCGTCTATAGTTTTTTCCTCGTCTTTTTCTGATGATATGCCAGACTCAATGACAAAGTCGTTTACATCGTTTGTTTCAGGACCGTTTTGGTCCATGTTTTTCATGTCAAATTCAACTTCGTTTGTTGATTCTTCCTCAATCCATTCTTCAGGTACGATTTCTGTACCTACAGCAACATTAGCTTCTGTTTCTTCTTTAATTTCAGCTTCTGTTTCTGTTATTTGTATTTGAGGTTTAGGGGAAGGTTTCAATAAAGCCAGAAGTTTGTGCCCGCATTTTTTGAGGAAAGGCAATGTCCCTTTATAAGTAAATGTAGAAAAGATAATAGCGGAACAGAGTAAGATTAATGCAGTGCCGAGTGGCTTAACATATGAATTGAGCCATTGGGCTATGATATGACCATGTTCTCCTCCCCAATAAAAAAAGGAGTTGGCATAAAAATAGCTACAAGTATAGGCAATGGCAACGGATGACCAAATGAGCCAGAAAAAACACTGAATGAAAAGTCTGAGTACAGAGCGCTTGTAAAGCTTTATGCGGTTAAGACCGGCAAGAAATATGAAAATGGCAATAGAGAATGCACTGACTCCAAAGCATTTATCAATGAAAAAATGAGCTAATATGGCTCCTGGAACTCCTGTCCAATTCTGAATATGCGTACGCATTTCTGATTGCTCTATCCATTGCGGCATTTCCATAATGCTTTGATCAGCTGCTCCTGTACTGAAGAATGAAATGAATGCCACAAGAAGATAAAAACCGCATATGCTGACAATAAGACCGAAAACAAATCGAACCCTTTCATCAAAATACCAATGCTTTATATTCTTCCATGTAGAGGATGTTTGCTTTGGGGACTCGTTCCTGCTTTTTGTCTTGTTTTGTGTGTTGCTATTTTTAGACTTGTTTTGTTGTTTAGTTGACATATATATGGTTTGTTTGTTGCATAATTAAAAATGCAAAGATAATGATTTTGCTGGAAATGTTCAGTGTACTTACTAAGGTTTTCTGTGCTTGTGAAAGATAGGGTGAGGATATATGGTTGTTGAGTTGCTGGACCTTGGGGAACATTATATGAAAAATATAATAAGAAATGAAATGTAAGATAAGTGTGGGGCGCTTTGTTGTTGATTGTGAATAAAAACACTACTTTTTTTTGCTCTGTTTATGATGTTGAATATCAATAAGAAAGGGGATTTTTGATTTTTGGGGATTGAATTTTTCCGGTGAAATATTTGCGTATATGGTAAAAAGGTTCTACTTTTGCACCCGCTTTCGAAACGATACCGGCGGGTGTCAGGGTGCCGGGAGCTGTTGGATTATGTGACATGGAGTCCTCAATCTTCAGAGTCTCCTTATTTGGAGCGAGCGATCTTTGGATGACTGGAAAAAGATACGAAAGATGTAGTACAGGAACACATTTAATATGTGGTCCACGTCAATTTGAACGATATAGCATTCGAGCTGGGAAATTGAAAATTACTTTTTATATACAACGAAGAGTTTGATCCTGGCTCAGGATGAACGCTAGCG
>CALUKG010000127.1 GCA_944321155.1 uncultured Bacteroidales bacterium
TGTTCGGTTTTTCGTTCATGCTTCCGGATATATATCGTTCAACATATCTCTGATGGCCATTGCCTGTTCTTTGGTAACGAAAACGCTTTCGTCACCAACATAAATGGTGCATGCTTCGTGGAAATCGCCCCATGCCTCACCGTTAGGGAAATGCGGCTTTTGCGGAATGATGCAAACTTCGGTCATAGTTTACCTCCTTTCTCCTCAATCAGATTGTAGGTGTTAGATTTGCTGTCATACTTAAATTCCTTGCGGACGGGAAGGAAAGTAAATTGAAATATTTCCTTTTCCAGGTTGGTTTCCGGATTGGATGAAATGCAAATGCCTCCAAAGTGGTTGATTTGATGAACAGCGATTTTCTTTGTTCGCGGATATTGTTCGTCCAGTTCCTTGGCTTTGGCCTTAATATCTGCAACTATCTGCTTCATTGAATTTTCATCAACGAGCGAATGGGAATACAGGCTGTCAACATAGTTGGCCAGCTCATCACATTTCTTGTTTATGGTTGTGGCGTAGGTTCTAACCTTGTCTATATAATATCTTTTCATGGCAGTATAAATCCTTTATAGTTATGTAATTCGGTAAAATAGATAACGGCAAATTCCCTTTTACGGCTGGAAGACGGATAGCGTGGGTCGTAATAGGTAAAACAGATTCTGTCGGGGTGTATTTTCATCGAAACGGGTGTGGCGTCAATATTTTCTTTATGCGCCTTTTCATAAAAATAAGAGGCTGCATCAATGAAGTCGTCAAAGCAGTCGGCATAGAAATATTTCCTATCCTTGAGCAGTTCACGCAGATGTTCATTGGCAAATCGAACCACACGCGCATCCATGTCACGCAATACGGCATTATAAACAAGATAGGTCGTTTTTTGTTTGTAATGGTCGTCAAGGTCGTCGAGCGGCATGAGCATCATTTCTGCCATGTTGTAGTTATAGCGGTCTTTTCCGGAATTGATTCGCAGGCAGATGCTGTCTTCACTGTTAGTGACGATAATAGGCCAACTGTCTTCATACAGATTGTGTTCCACGTTAAATTCTTCTACTTCTCGTTCCAACCCTTGAACAAGCCGTTCCTTTTCTTCTTCGCTGATAACACTTCCCGTAAACGAGCAGAAATAGGATAACAAGGAAGAATAGCGGTAATCGGGCAAGATTCCCACATTGGTTTTTCTTACGAAATACATCATAGCGCACCCCCTTTCGTGGTAGATAGGTTAAGTACTGTGGTGCCGTTTGTAATGGTAAGTACGGCATCGTAAGGGGTTGTTTGAAACGTTCCGCTGAGATGTTTGGAATAGCGGATTTTCTGTGCGAGCTGCTCGAATTTTCGGGCAATCAATTCCGGATTCACCTTTCCGGAGCTGGTTTGGATTTTTGTTTCCATAACTTTTGGATTTGGACAAAAGAAAAAAAGCACGCTTACGGGTGTCCACAATCCAAAAGGCAGATGTTCCCGGGCATTACTGCATCCGGCGGTCCGTGCGTGCTTATTCTTCCGAATAAGTATTAACTATGTAATTGGCACAAAAAAAGCCGAACATGTTTTGTCGGCGGTTCTGTGCGCCTAATGGATTAAATGGACGCAGCAAAGGTAATTACCTTTTTTGAATTGTGCAAGAAAAAAGCGGAAAAAGTTGAATTTTCCGCTTTAATTTGGGTGTATTGATTTATTTATTCACCCATTCGTAATACATCGTATGCAAGAAGAACATCCTTAATACCCATTATTTCTTTTTGAGATAAGTTTCTTGTTTCAGTATATTTTCCTGACAATCTCATCTTTAAAGATTTTCCATTAGAAAATTCTTTAAGAAAGAAGTAAAGTTCGTCATCAACAGGAACATCAATCCATTCCCAGACAGAACCACCGGAGTTGTCAGATTCCTTATTTCTATATTTATCAAAATATATTTCTCTAGTATTACCGTCATAAGACAAATAAGCGTTATCAAAGAATATCCAGTCTTCTCCTTCGTATGACATTTTTAAGCGAAGCCAAATGTTGGAATCTTGTTGTCCTATATAAAGTGAAGTAAGATTAGTATTGTTATAGTGCGTAAAATATGGATTATAATACCAGGTAACATTAGAAACATCATCGTATTTCTTCTTGAGTTTGCTGACAGCAGACATGCGTTTGGCTTTTTCTGCTTCTAGTCTTTTTTCTTGTTTGGTAATAATCTTATTGCATAGACTTTCTACCTTTTTAAGTTCATCACATTCAGGGTGGAATTTAATAAGAATTTGTTTTATGCTATCTAGCGCATTGATATTTTCATCCTTGTAGAGTTGGTCAAGATTAGCGCATAATTTAGTGGGGTCTGACTTGTAATGTTCAAGTTCAGAAACTACAAGTTGTAAAGAATCACGCAACCTCATATTTTCAAGTTGCAAATTAACAAATTCCTTCTTTGAAGGAGTACAGGCTACAAGAAGTAAAACAAGAGCCAAGAAACCGATTTTTTTCATATGAAATAAATAAGTTGTAAACAATTTTTGCTTTCAAAGTTAGTGCAAAATTTGCACATAAAAAAAAGAGGGGTATCTCCCGATAGCCCTCCAAAGTGAAAAGATTGTGATGGAACTAAAAAAGTAATGCTGCAAATGTACACAAATTATTGACAAAAGAAAAAGGGGATTGTCTCCCGACAGTCCCCAAAAGTACATGACAAAACAATTAGCTATGAAAAAATACACAATAAAGCTATGCTGCAAATGTACACAAAATATTGACAAAAAGAAAAAGGTTATGTGCTTAGAAAAAATTCTCCTTCCATGAGTGGTATGATGCCGTTGTTGTCAACTTCAAAGGTAAGTTTGTTGCAGATGTAGGTTTTTCCACGTATGACGAATTTTGCCCTAACATCAGGAATGCCATTCCGAAAGATAAACTGCTTTTTGTAGGTAACGGATTTGTCATATCGAATGGTGCGCTCGCTGATGTATCGGCCAATGGTTTGCTGTCCAATGATATACTGCAAGGATAGGCTTTTTGTTCGGTTGGGGTTGGCATATAGCTTTCCATTGGAAGGGATATACCAAAGATAATCGGCAAGGTTGATAACATAAGGCAAGGGATAGTCGAAAGCCGTTTTATTGACAGTGCTTTCCGAGCCAATAGGAGTGAAAGAAAGCGGAATGCTCTGTAAGGCATAATCATCGAAAATAGCCACGTGCAGCTTGTCGGGTTTGTAGCTGTTGTCTTGTGAGTCTGATTGAATGGTGGCTATGATTTTATTGTCGTCAGAAACTTCAGTTCTGGTGGAAACAGAAGTGGGCAGATATTCCAGTCCGTCAACTGCTGGCACCAGCACACCCGTCTGCGAACCAATAACCCGTAAAAGACGGTTGTCATACTGTGAAACATTAACCGAAGCTGTGGTATAATGTACAGGTATGATATTAAGGCGTGTGTTGGCTTCCTCCTGAGGAAGCCCGGAAGCACGAAGGTTGTCAATGGGACGGAGATAGAACCCGTAAGGGGCAGCACTATTTTCCTGTGCTGCATATATGGTTTCATTGACAGCTATGATATAGGAGTATTTGTCATCGCCTTTAGCATCGATGAATTGATATGCCTCGTTAATGTCAGATGCCGAAAGATATTTGTCCAGGTTATAGATGTTCTGGTCAATCTGTTCGTATTGTTTCTGTTGTGAATCGTCAAGGTCATAGGCATAGACTGGTTCAGATGAAGATGTTTCATCGTCGTTGTCAAAAGAGCAGTCAAATTCATCAACCGTTTCACGTATGAAAACAACGTGTTCAGAGGTGAAGGTTTTAGCCGACAGAATATCAACGATATGTTTGTCGGGATAGAAAACAAAGGTAACTCCCATGAACTGGCCGATGTTCTGAAAGAACTCGCGTACAGTCCAGTGGGGAAGCGAATCGGAGAAGAATTGTTTGGTTTTCGGATAAGATGCATTGACCACTATGATATCATTGAAAAACGTATTGCTCAAAGCATTTTCTCCAATGGTTATTTCCATTTTGGAAATGACCAGATTGAGCAAGACAGACAGCTTGTAGGAAATGGAAGGATATACAAACCGTTGGTCAGACCGTTGAGGCTCGCCGGTACCATATTTTAAGGTGAGTGAATTGTTGGACGAATCATAAAGGTAATAGTGTTCGTTCATCAGAGCACCGGCCGAATTATTATAGACAGGTATGCGGATATAATGGTTCGAGTTGAAAAGTGTGTCAAGCTCCATTTCGTCAATATATATATCGTCATAGGTGAAGTTGGTGGCAGAAGAATTGCCCACCAACTGGACGCTCACATCCTGATCGGAAACGGATGTAACGATAGCGGTACCGCTCAGCAGGAGCGTCATGCCGGAATAGAGCATGGCTGGAAAAGTGATTTTCTTTTGAGCCACGTCATGTCGGTTAATGTGTCCGAAAATCTTTTGGTTCACACTGTCCATGGGGAGTGTGATTTCATAAGTATATTCTCCGTTGTCTGTGGTGAAAGGATTTTCATGCTGGATTTTCAGCTTTTCGTCACTTCTCAAAGATGCTGTATGGTTATCTATTATTAGTCGTATCATGTGAAGAAAATTAGCTTATAAGTTAATTGCCTTTGTTTTTCTTGAGCCGGTTGTATTTGTCCCATTGTTCGGCCAAGCCGTTTCGCCCTTCAATGGTAACAGTGGCTTCTATGGGTTTGTCTAGCTGTTTAGACAGCCGTTCGGCAGCATAGCCAAAGCGTTGTGTGGCTGCATCGAAATAGGACGCATCAAGGGCGACGACCGAAGGGGCAGAAGGCGAATTTCCGAGTGAACGGGAAACATCGGTCGATGTGATGGACGCAATGGTGTTGTTTTTTTGCGCTGTGTCAATCAAGTCGAGTACCGGGCGAATGGCAGGATTTCGCACGGCAAAACGGTTGGCCACAAATTCGCCGGAGTGAACAGTACCCTGTTCTTCGTTCCATGCGCCGTCGGGCGTATATCCGCCCGTCCAATAGTTGGCTTTGGCAGCAGAATGCTGCTGTTTCATGGTGGCTATCTGAAGTGCAGTTGTTGCAGCAACAGGAATGGCTGCAATGGCACCTGCAATAGGGCCAAGGTCAGAGAAGCATCGTACAATGGAAGCTGCTCCTTGAGCAATGGCCATGGCAATCTGAATGCCAAACGACTTATCGGCATTTTCGGCTCTGATTTTAGCAACGGCATCTTCTTTCTGCTTTTCAAGCTGTTCCTGCTGTGCGGTGTTGTTGCCTGCTGCTTCAATCATTCTGTCATACTTGGCTTCGGTCTTTGCCACTTCGGCATCGGCCGCAGCGTTTATGTAGCTGTCGGTTGCTCCGAGAATCTGGTCAAGCGATTGAAAAGCAAAATCTGTTATCTTTTCACGTTTGGCCTTTTCCTTTTCAATCTCCTTTTGATTGTAGGCATCAAGCAATGCCTGTCTGGCTTGTTGATATTCGTCTTCATTGAGCAACGCATCGGCATAGTATTGTTCAAGGATAGAAAGGGACTGGTTCAACTCCATTTCATCCGTCCAAAGACCGAATTTCTTGAGAGCCTGTTCACGTGTGGTAGAAGGACTTTTCGATTTGGTGGAAGATGATTCTTTTTTCTCAACAGGTGTACCGTTGGGTGTATTGAATTGCTGTTCGAGGTCAAGATACTTGGAATAGGCTTCTTGATAGATAGCGGATTCTTCGCCAACTTCGGCTTTGAGGATTTGCAGTTTGCGCCTAGCTGCCTCAAGGGCAAAGGTAACTGTGGCAGCTTGATATTCTTCTTCGGTCATCAATTGGTCATTCCTCTTTTCCTTGAGCATGTTGGTTTCACGCGTCAGCCAGTTGTCAACCAATTTAAGCAGTTCCTCGTATTTGTTTTTA